>NZ_LIFT01000007.1:0-330124 GCF_001297795.1 Citrobacter sp. CtB7.12
ACTTTCCAGGCGTGCTCCTTCAGCCACTCGGACACCTCACCATATTGTTGTTCCTCAACGACTGGAACGGGCGCTAATTTAGGGAAATACGCCGCCTGCGTCAATCAACTTTTCCAAAAAATCGTGCGTTTATACAAACTTCAAGCAACCTGTAGGTTAATTAGGCGAAAACTGCTTTTTTTGCCAGCGCCAGCGAATTTGCTATGCTGATGATCCCTTTGAAAACGATGATAATAAGTGCGAAAAATTCCGCACAACAACCCGCAGGAGTCAATATGGATATCATTTTCTATCACCCTACGTTTGATACCCCCTGGTGGATCGCTGCCCTGGAAAAGGCTATTCCGGGTGCCAGAGTCCGGGAGTGGAAGCAGGGCGATACCGATCCGGCAGATTATGCGCTGGTCTGGCATCCACCGGTAGAAATGTTGGAAGGGCGTAAACTTAAGGCGGTGTTCGCACTTGGGGCGGGTGTAGATTCGATCCTGAGCAAATTGAAAGCCCATCCCACGATGCTGGATCCCGCCATTCCTCTCTTTCGTCTCGAAGATACTGGTATGGGCTTGCAGATGCAGGAATACGCGGTCAGTCAGGTGCTGCACTGGTTCCGCCGTTTTGATGATTACCAGGCGCTGAAAAACGAGAGCCAATGGCGACCGCTGCCGGAATATACGCGCGAGGCGTTTACCGTGGGAATTATGGGGGCTGGCGTACTGGGCGCGAAAGTGGCTGAAAGTTTGCAGGCCTGGGGTTTCCCGCTGCGCTGCTGGAGTCGCAGTCGTAAAACCTGGCCTGGCGTTGAGAGTTTCGCAGGCACTGAAGAGTTAGGCGCATTCCTTAGCCAGACTCGCGTGTTGATAAATCTGCTGCCCAATACGGCGGAAACGGTCGGCATTATCAATGGCAAACTGCTTGACCAACTGCAGGATGGGGCGTATCTGCTGAATCTCGCGCGTGGCGTGCACGTTAATGAAGATGATCTGCTCGCCGCACTGAACAGTAATAAACTCAAAGGGGCGATGCTGGATGTCTTCAGCCGTGAACCGCTGCCTGCAGATAGTCCGCTGTGGAAACATCCGCGTGTGGCGATGACGCCGCACATTGCGGCAGTCACGCGTCCTGCTGAAGCCGTCGCCTATATTTCCCGCACGATTTCGCATCTGGAAAACGGCGAAGCGGTGACCGGGCAGGTCGACCGTCAGCGCGGTTACTAAGGGAAACCCGGCATCTGCCGGGTTTCGACTAATAAACGCAGGCGATTCCTGCTATCCTTGTCGAAAAATGACCACAGGAGAGAGACATGTATCCCGTTGACCTGCATATGCATACCGTCGCCAGCACCCATGCTTATAGTACTCTGAGCGATTACATCGCCCAGGCGAAGCGTCAGGGACTGAAACTGTTCGCAATTACCGATC
Source organism: Citrobacter sp. CtB7.12 (assembly GCF_001297795.1). NCBI lineage: Bacteria > Pseudomonadati > Pseudomonadota > Gammaproteobacteria > Enterobacterales > Enterobacteriaceae > Citrobacter > Citrobacter sp. CtB7.12. The sequence goes on from NZ_LIFT01000007.1 coordinate 1,419, forward strand.
ACGGTCCGGACATGGCGGATGCTCCACACCACTGGCATTTCATCAATATGCGTATCTGGCCGCGCGTGGTGGATGGGGTCGGGATCCTGCGAGGCATTGAGGCAAATATCAAAAATATCGAAGGTGAAATCGACTGCACCGGGCCGATGCTCACCTCACTGGATCTGATCATCGCGGGCTTCCATGAGCCGGTGTTCGCCCCCCACGATGAAGCCACCAATACGCAGGCGATGATCGCCACCATGGCGAGCGGCGTTGTGCATATCATTAGCCACCCTGGAAACCCGAAGTATCCCGTTGATATCACGGCAATTGCTGAGGCTGCGGCAAAATACAATGTTGCACTGGAGATTAACAACTCTTCCTTCCTTCATTCACGCAAAGGCAGTGAAGCAAACTGTCGCGCGGTAGCGGCAGCGGTACGTGATGCTGGCGGCTGGGTGGCGTTGGGTTCAGATTCTCATACCGCCTTTACAATGGGCGATTTCGGTGAGTGTCTGAAAATTATCGAAGAGGTGAATTTCCCGGAAGATCGTATTTTGAACGTGACCCCGAAACGATTACTCAATTTCCTGGAATCACGCGGAATGGCGCCGATTCCTGAATTTGCTGAACTTTAACTACCACGAGCTGGAATATTTTGATGAACGAGTTTTCAATCCTGTGCCGCGTACTGGGATCGCTGTATTACCGTCAACCGCAGGATCCTTTGCTGGTTCCGCTTTTTACCCTGATTCGCGAGGGTAAACTCCAGGCGAGCTGGCCGCTTGAGCAAGATGAACTGTTAGCGCGTCTGCAGAAAAGCTGTGATATGACCCCGTTGGCGGCGGATTACAACGCGCTGTTTGTCGGTGCGGAGTGCGCGGTGCCACCGTATCGCAGCGCGTGGGTGGAAGGGGCGACAGAATCAGAAGTGCGCTCCTTCCTTTCTGCACGGGGTATGCCGCTTGGCGAAACGCCAGCCGATCATATTGGTACGTTGCTGCTGGCCGCCTCCTGGCTGGAAGATCAGTCTGCGGAGGATGAAAGCGAGGCGCAGGAAACTCTGTTCGCGGACTACATCATTCCGTGGTGTGATACCTTCCTCGGTAAAGTGGAAGCGCACGCCGCAACCCCTTTCTGGCGAACGATGGCACCGTTAACACGCGATGCCATTGGCGCGATGTGGGATGAACTGGAAGAAGAGACTGATGAATAATTGTGATACGCATCACTTTTGTATGCAACTTGATTCAATCATTGCATAAATTGTGTGCGTGATCTCATTCATATTGTCGTTTTCTGCTATCATGCGCGGCATGAACATACTTCTTTCCATTGCAATCACAACGGGCATTCTCTCCGGTATCTGGGGATGGGTGGCCGTGTCTCTTGGCTTACTCAGTTGGGCTGGCTTTTTAGGCTGTACCGCCTATTTCGCCTGTCCGCAGGGTGGGTTAAAGGGGTTGGCCATTTCGGCCTCCACGCTGTTGAGCGGCGTGGTGTGGGCGTTGGTCATTATTTACGGTAGCGCGTTGACGCCGCATCTCGAACTGGTGGGTTATGTGATTACCGGCGTGGTGGCCTTCCTGATGTGTATCCAGGCAAAGCAAGTTTTACTGTCATTTGTGCCAGGCACATTTATCGGTGCATGCGCCACGTTTGCCGGGCAGGGGGACTGGAAGCTGGTCTTGCCTTCACTGGCGGTCGGTTTGCTCTTTGGCTATGCCATGAAAAATAGTGGACTGTGGCTGGCGGCCCGGCGAGAAAGACACAGTACGCGAACCGTTGCGGAAAATAAAAAAGCGTGAGGAAATCCTCACGCTTTTTTTTATCCTGATCATCAGGATTCCGGCGGTACCGACATATGACGATATTTCACCAGAATGTCGTTCTGGCGATCGGCTTTATTCTGCAAATCCCACAACCCACGATCGATACCATCGTTGATGAGGAAGATGACGCCCGTCTCAATGGCGGACATCAGGCACAACATCACCGGTTCGTTGGAAGTGTAGCCAATTTCACCTTCCAACAGTCTCTGATAATCGATAAAGCGGAACACCCCAGCCTGCACTTCATAAGACAGAATGGTTTTACTGGTGTTGACCGAGGAGAGGATCTCACCGGTGCTGACGTTGACTACGCGCAGGTTCACCGCAATCTGGTCAAGCTGGTACTGCGTGTCTGCGCCGATACCGAAGTAACGCGCACCGACGCCGCCGGATTTCACGTTACTTTCGTAGCCGATAATCGACCCTTCAACCATGATGTTTGCCGCCGTCAGCGACTGTAGCGGGATTCGGTTGTTGATGGCGACAGTCCCGTTTTCCTGAGCGGCACGAATGATCTTACGTTCATTCAGCAAGTTTTGCAGTCCCTGGCGCTCCAGTGGAACAAACCAGCGGGAATCTTTCAGCGCGGTGACCAGCATCGCAGTGGCGCTTTGTGGGACGGCTGTTGAGAAGTTACTGGCCGGGTAGGGTTTAAACTGCCCGGTTTCATCCTGAATGTTATACACCGAGACAAAAATTTTGCCCGTTGGAATCGGTAAATGCGTTAAATCCTTATAACTTTGCGCACGGGGCATTAAGGTCGGTTTAGCGGCTTCTTTTGGCGGGGCGGTTAAGCATCCGCTCAGTAAAATGACGGCGACGAATACAAGTAAGCGCTGCATGATGATTGTCCTTACGTGGCGGTACTTAGAAATCGGTAGATTGCGACTGTAAACCCGACACTTCGATCGTCGATGTTTTGCCCGTTTTCCTGTCCGTGACGTTTAGCTGCAACTGACCATCCCGGTTAGTAATGTCCACAATGAAATCATTGGTCACCATCCTGCCGGGTTTCCCCGTGTTAATATTGGTCAACAGCCCACCTAATATTTGTGACTGAATGGCCTGAGTGAAGTTATCCAACGCGGAGGGAGTTTCAATTCCGTAATCGTCGTTATAACTGGGATCTTTATAAGAGTTTTGCGCCTGTGCGCTATTCAGTAAAAAAGAACCGTTATTGGGATTTCCACCAAAGTTAGGGTTACGGAACTGGAAGGTCATATTTCCGGCCCAACTTAATGGCGAAATAAGCATGAGTACTACTACTGCATGTTTGACACGCATTACAGCCTCCGGACAAAAATCACTTTTTAGAATTCGTCATGCGTTAAATCGCCGGTGCTCAATAGTGTTTTATCTATTTGCCGTCGGTTTAAGGCATCCTCAGTTTGTGCCAGCGCGAAGACAACAGTTTTTTCGAAGTCTCTTTTCGTTGGAAATAAAAAAGTCTGGAATATAACGTCCTGATTAACCGTTATTGTGATCCAACTTCCCCAACGTGCACTGGGTCGCTCATTGATGGTCAAATTGCCTGGATAATCACTTTCCCATTTGTCGCTAAACGCACGATAAAAATCGTGGCCAATAGACGAAACCGTGTGGTCAGTTAAGAGCCCAGGAACTTCAACTTCTACAGCCTGCGTCGTGCTGGCAGCGAACAGCAACTGCGCCGCTGCAAGCCAGGTTAAATAGCGTTTCATGGCGTTATCGCCTGAGGTTATCATTTGCCCACGAAACCGCCTGGGTACGGTTTTTGACAGCTATCTTTTTGAAAAGATTATAAAGATGCGTTTTGACCGTGTTTTCACTGATAAACAGCGAACGTGCGATTTCGATATTGGAGGCGCCGATACGCAGCTTATTCAGGATCTCTTTTTCGCGATGAGTCAGGAGGGCTGACTCACTGCTGTTGTAGCGATAATTACCTGAGTGAGTGATCAGATAACTGGCCAGTTTCTGTGAGAAGTAACATTCTCCCCGAAGGATCCCTTGCAAACCGTTTACGACACGCTCTTCGTCATCCGCTACGTAAAAAACGCCATTGATATGCGGCCAGTTTTCAATATCCCGGTAGGGATAATCATCGGGCGTGTTCAACAATAACGTCTTTAAATTATTGTTTTTCCTACTTAAGTTATCCTGCCAGTAATGGATGAGCTTTTTATCCGCTTCCATCATATCGACTAAAACAATGCAGCTGGAGGAGATATCATCCAGAGAACGCTGAATATTATGCAGTTTTCCGGAGAGGGCCAGAGATTGTTTTAAATGCTGCAATAATGCTGTAGCTTGCAGGGATGGTTTGGTGATCAACAATAATGTATGACCATGAATACTATGGAATTCATTAAACATGATGAAACCCCACTTTTTTAGTCGCACATCTGACAGTTGCCTGCAGAAATGAGGCACCAGAAGTACTGACAGATGTTGCACTGCTGTGTGTAGTAAAATAAGAATCAGCCCGAACGGGGCAAATATTAATACAAATGAACTACAACTGATTTCAATCTAGCCATTACAAATCTTAAAGCAAGTGTTAAACATGTAACAGAATGTAAAAATATATATTAATTTGTTATCTTAAGGCTTTTTTTAAGTTTAGATTTGATAGTAAAGTTGTACATCCAGCCGTTATTGCACAGATTTAAAAAATCATACAAATTATATTAATTAATTGAATTTAAAGTAATAAACACAATTCGCTCTGGTACTTCATCGGTGTGGGAATTGCTCAGTGATGACATTCGCCGGCGTCGCGCATTTTGATGACGAAAAAAACGAGGCTTGTCACGACTTGCTCATCTCTCTCTTCTTTGAACGTACAACATAGCCTGGAAAGTCCACTTTACAGCCTGCTGACTGACGGCGAGAAAAAGCACGACCGATAATTGTGAAGAAAATAAAATAAGCGCAAATAACAGGCTATTCCTGCCCTGTTTAGTACTTTGGTGTGAGCGAAAATATAAAAATACCACTGGCGGGTGAGTTATTTAAAATGTTTCCGCAGACATACTCTTCATCGTAACGCGACGTTAACAAATTACGTTTAGCGTTAACAGGTAAATTGATGAGAACGTTATTTTCTCGATGTGCGACCAGGTCCAGGGTGACAACATGAAAAACAAATTGTTATTTATGATGTTAACAGTACTGGGTGCGCCTGGAATTGCTTCCGCAACAAGTTATGATTTAGCGCATTCCGAATATAACTTTGCGGTAAATGAATTAAGTAAGTCTTCATTTAATCAGGCAGCCATTATTGGTCAAGTGGGCACGAATAATAGTGCAAAGATACGCCAGGAGGGCTCTAAACTTTTGTCGGTAGTTTCACAAGAAGGTGGAAGTAACCGGGCCAAAGTTGACCAATCAGGAGCTTATAATTTTGCGTATGTTGCTCAGTCGGGTCATTCCAATGATGCCAGTATATCGCAAAGTAATTACGGTAATACTGCGATGATTATCCAGAAAGGTTCTGGAAATAAAGCAAATATTACTCAGTATGGTACGCAAAAAACAGCAGTTGTAGTGCAGAGACAGTCGCAAATGGCAATTCGCGTTATTCAACGCTAATCCATTGACGACGCTTAAATCAATCCGATGGGGGTTTACCATGAAACTTTTACAAGTGGCAGCATTTGCAGCAATCGTGGTTTCTGGCAGTGCTCTGGCTGGTTCTGTTCCGCAATGGGGCGGCGGCGGCGGTGGCGGCGGCGGGAGCAGTTCCGGCCCGGAATCGACCCTGAGCATTTATCAGTCAGGGGTCAACAACGCCGCGCTTGCGCTGCAAAGCGACGCTCGTAAATCTGATACGACCATTCATCAGAATGGCTTTGGTAACGGCGCCGACGTGGGCCAGGGCTCAGATAACAGCACCATCGATCTGACTCAAAACGGCTTCAAAAACAACGCCACCATCGATCAGTGGAACGGCAAAAATTCGGACATTACTGTGAGCCAGTATGGTGGACATAACGCCGCGCTGGTGAACCAGACTGCGTCCGATTCCAGCGTTCTGGTGCATCAGGTTGGTTTTGGCAACAACGCCACCGCTAATCAGTACTAATTCAGTTTATGTGCTGACGATAAACAGGGCGAAAGCCCTGTTTTTTTTCGGGAGGACATCATGAACACCTTATTACTCCTTGCGGCGCTCTCTAATCAGATAACGTTTGCAACCACCCAGCAAGGCGACATTTACACGATTACGCCGCAGGTCACCCTGACACAACCCTGTGTGTGCCAGGTGCAGATTTTAGCCCTTCGTGACGGTGTGGCGGGGCAAAGTCAGTCACGACAGAAAAAGACCCTGTCTCTACCCGCTAATCAGGCCATTGATTTGACCAGACTCAGTTTAAATATCTCTGCACAAGACACCGTCAAAATCGTGGTTACGGTTTCTGACGGCCAGTCTCTGCATTTATCGCAACAGTGGCCGCCCTCTGTGAAATCGTCATAACTGACTGACAATTAATGCGTCGATGCTGGCAGAAGCGAGGTGGCTGAACTATGAATAGAGTGACGCGGAATGCGTGACTCCCGGGCCTGTCGCCGTCAGGGAATACATCACCCCTCAAGGATGAATACTCATTGAGGAAAGCATCATGCTGTTACCTGTCACGCGTAAAACAAGCCTTCCGCTGCTCGCGCTTCTTGCCCTGTTTTCTTTTACCGTAATGGCGGATGCGGGAGGACAGGGCGGGGTGATTCATTTCACCGGTCAAATTGTAGAACCGCCCTGCAATGTGAGTCTGGAGCAACAGCGCCTTGCAATGTCGTGCTATAACACGGGGCGCACGCAAACCCGCTATTACTCACCCCAGGAACTGCTAAAAGCACCACAACACTTCAAGCAGATCGCCGCAGTTAACTTGCACTATCTGGATGAGAAGAAAAAACTGGCGGTGATGGACATCAGCTACCGCTAAACAGGTCATTCAGACAAACAGACGAAAAAAGCGATTTCAGGGTATCCCCTGCTGTACACTTACAGAATAGAGTGACGCAAGGAGGTTCTATGGAATCGCGTATTCATGTTATCCAGGGGGATATCACCACGGTCGCGGTTGATGTCATCGTCAATGCCGCTAACGCCTCGCTGATGGGGGGCGGAGGTGTTGATGGGGCAATCCATCGCGCTGCGGGCCCCGCCTTACTGGAAGCCTGCATGAAAGTCAGACAGCAGCAGGGCGAGTGCCCGACGGGCCATGCGGTGATCACGCTTGCCGGAAACCTCCCCGCTAAAGCGGTCATTCATACCGTCGGCCCGGTCTGGCGTGGCGGCGAGCATAACGAAGCGCAACTGCTACAGGATGCGTACGTTAATAGCCTGAATCTGGCGCTGGCCAATGGCTACACGTCCATTGCCTTTCCGGCAATCAGTACCGGAGTTTACGGCTATCCACGAGCCGCCGCCGCTGAAATTGCGCTGAAAACCGTTTCGGAATTTATTACCCGCCGCGCTTTGCCTGAGCAGATATACTTTGTCTGTTATGATGACGAAACAACCCGACTCTACCAGCGTCTACTTACCCAACAAGGCGATGAATGAGCTGACTCGCCTCGCCCGCGCCACGCGTCCTCTGTGCGACAATCACCCCGGAGAGTGCGGCATTCTTGCGCTCGATAACAGTCTGGACGCCTTTGCCGCCCGTTACCGGCTGGCGGAAATGGCGGAGCGCACGCTGGATGTTCAGTACTATATCTGGGAAGACGACATGTCCGGGCGACTGCTGTTCGCTGTTCTTCTGGCGGCGGCGAAACGTGGTGTCCATGTGCGCCTGTTGCTTGATGACAACAACACGCCAGGGCTGGATGACACTCTGCAACTGCTCGATGCCCATCCCAACATTGAAGTTCGCCTGTTTAATCCTTTCTCTTTTCGCATGCTACGGATGCTGGGTTATCTGACCGATTTCGCCAGGCTAAACCGACGGATGCATAACAAAAGCTATACCGCAGACGGTGTTGTCACCCTGGTGGGCGGGCGAAACATTGGCGATGCCTATTTTGGCGCGGGCGAGGAGCCGCTGTTCTCCGATCTGGACGTGATGGCCATCGGACCCGTCGTCAGGGAGGTTGCTGAGGATTTTGAACGCTACTGGCATTGCGCGTCGGTTTCGACGTTGAAATCGGTACTGGCACTTTCCGAGCAAGAGATCACCGAACGCATTGAGCTACCCGACGCCTGGTACAACGATCCCATCACCCGTCGATATCAGCATAAACTGAAAACCAGCCCGTTTATGACCCATCTCGATCGCGGAACGCTACCGCTTATCTGGGCGAAGACCCGGCTGTTAAGTGACGATCCCTTAAAAGGCCAGGGGAAAGCGCAGCGCCACTCTTTACTGCCACAACGACTGTTTGACGTGATGGGTTCGCCGACGGAGCGGATTGACATTATTTCTGCCTATTTTGTCCCGACCCGTGCAGGCGTCGCGCAGTTGCTGAAACTGGTGCGTAAAGGCGTCAAAATTGCGATTCTCACCAATTCATTAGCCGCCAATGATGTCGCGGTGGTACATGCCGGATATGCGCGCTGGCGGAAGAAACTACTGCGTTATGGTGTCGAGCTCTATGAACTGAAGCCGACGCGTGAACGTCAGGTGGTACTGCACGACAGGGGGCTTACGGGGAACTCCGGTTCCAGCCTGCATGCCAAAACGTTCAGTATTGACGGGCGTAAGGTGTTTATTGGTTCACTGAATTTTGATCCCCGTTCCACGTTGCTGAACACGGAAATGGGATTTGTGATTGAAAGCGAGACGCTGGCGACGCTTATCCATAACCGGTTCATTGAGAGTCAACGCGATGCGGCCTGGCAATTACGCCTCGATCGCTGGGGGCGAATTAACTGGGTGGATCGGCAGCAGGACGAAGAACTGGTGTTAAAAAAAGAACCCGCCACAGGATTCTGGAAGCGGGTTCTGGTGCGACTGGCGACGCTATTGCCTGTCGAGTGGCTGCTTTAACGTGGTCGCAGGTATTAGCCGGTCACTTTTTTGCTTTGTTCCTGTCTGACCGGCGGTTTGCCGGAGAACAGGAATTTAAGCAGCGGAATGCGCAAATGAATCTCATACAATACCAGTGCGATGCCAACCACAAAGATCAGCCCGCAGATAAAGCCCAACAGATTCGAGGTAATATGTGGCGTAATATAGGCGCCGAAAAACAGTGTTAACGGATGGTGTACCAGATAAATAAACAGTGACGCATTCACAAAATAGGTGACGCGGGCTGACTGGAAATTGAGTAAACGGTGGCCGAGAGAAAACACCACATTGACCATCCATAATCCTAGCACCATGGTGATGACATATTCCGTTTCGTACATCCATGCATCGCCACTGCCGTAGCGCTGATTCAGCAAATAGGCGATGAAAGCGAAAGCCGCCGCCAGCGTACATCCCCGGGAAGGGGTGGTGAAAAGCGCTTTAAGCTCAGGTGAGATAAAGGCCAGCGCACCCAGCATAAAGAAAGGCACATAAAAAAGCGTTTGCATCACCACGAAATTAAACAAGCCGTCGCTAAGAATGGGTGGGTAAACAATGAACAGCGTCCGCCGTATCACCGCATAACCAATACCCAGTAAGAAGAAGATGAGCGTCAGTTTGCCCATCGACACGGCGGCCAGCCGTTTTTTTTCCGCTTTCACCAGGTTTTTTCGCATCCGGGTAAATATCCACAGACTGACGGTTGTTAATACCACCAGAACCAGTAAAAACCACAGATGAGAAATTAATTCCCAGGCCAGCGTGTTGTATTTTTCATACAGTGAGAGCGTTTGCCAACTGTCGGCTTTTCCTTTGACGTATTGCAGCATAATAAATTGCGGCAATGTCAGCAGGGGAATAGCCGTAAGCATCGGAATGCCTACGCGCTCAACGCGTACTTTCCACCAGCGTTTCAATGGATAACGCAGGAATAACATGTACGAAAAATAACCGGAAATAACGAAAAAGACCTGCATCCGGAATGAATGGATAAAATCGTTAAACAGAGTCAGCCACCATGAGGGCTCGGCGCTGTTCACATGCCAGGTATGGCCGGAATAGATCAATGAGATATGGAAGGGAATACCCAACAACATCAGCCAGGCGCGGATGGAGTCAAGAAAATATTCACGCTGTGCGGGTACGGGATTCATAAAGGTTTTCGTATTCTCAGATTCTCAGACTAATCGTCTTATCGGTAAGGCGTTTACTCGTTACAGTCGGTGGCAACCCTACACCAAGTACAACGACCTGTCTCCAGGATAAGCACGCAAAGTGAAAAAGGGCCCGGCGAGGCGTCTAAACCATGAGCCAGCGTGCTGAACAATGCAGGGATTCAGTTGTCCTAATGCCTGATTATCCATTAAAATAGATCGGATCGATATAAGCACACAAAGGGGGAAGTGCTTACTAATTATGAAACATAAACCACAAATGATGAAAATGCGTTGGTTGGGTGCGGCAGTTATGTTAACGCTGTACACGTCGTCGGCCTGGGCCTTCTCCATCGATGATGTTGCAAAGCAAGCTCAATCCTTAGCCGGTAAAGGCTATGAGGCGCCAAAAAGTAACTTGCCCTCCGTTTTCCGCGACATGAAATATGCGGACTATCAGCAGATCCAGTTTAATCGCGACAAAGCATACTGGAGTAATCTTAAGACCCCATTCAAGCTCGAGTTCTACCACCAGGGTATGTACTTCGACACGCCGGTCAAAATCAATGAAGTCACGGCAACTACGGTTAAAAGAATCAAATACAGCCCGGACTACTTCAATTTCGGCGACGTTCAGCATGATAAAGACACGGTAAAAGATCTCGGCTTTGCGGGTTTCAAAGTGTTGTACCCGATCAACAGCAAAGACAAAAACGATGAAATCGTCAGCATGCTTGGCGCAAGCTACTTCCGCGTCCTGGGGGCCGGTCAGGTGTATGGCCTTTCTGCGCGCGGTCTGGCTATTGATACCGCGCTGCCTTCAGGTGAAGAATTTCCCCGCTTCCGTGAGTTCTGGATCGAACGTCCAAAACCAACTGACAAGCGCCTGACGATTTATGCCTTACTGGACTCTCCGCGTGCGACCGGGGCCTATCGTTTTGTGATAATCCCTGGGCGTGACACCGTTGTCGACGTGCAGTCGAAAGTCTACCTGCGCGATAAGGTGGGTAAACTGGGCGTGGCGCCGTTAACCAGTATGTTCCTGTATGGGCCAAACCAGCCTTCACCGGCGACGAACTATCGTCCGGAACTGCATGACTCCAACGGTTTGTCGATTCATGCCGGCAACGGTGAATGGATCTGGCGTCCGCTGAATAACCCGAAACACCTCGCGGTGAGCAGTTTTGCGATGGAAAACCCGCAAGGGTTTGGTCTGCTCCAGCGCGGCCGTCAGTTCTCTCGCTTTGAAGATCTCGACGACCGTTACGATCTGCGCCCAAGCGCCTGGATTACACCGAAAGGCGAGTGGGGCAAGGGTAAGATTGAACTGGTTGAAATCCCGACCAATGACGAAACCAACGATAACATCGTCGCTTACTGGACGCCGGATCAACTGCCTGAGCCTGGCAAAGAGATGAACTTTAAATACACCCTGACGTTCAGCCGCGATGAAGACAAACTTCATGCGCCAGATAACGCCTGGGTGCAGCAGACGCGTCGTTCAACCGGCGATGTCAAACAGTCTAATCTCATTCGCCAGCCTGACGGCACGATCGCCTTCGTGGTGGACTTCACCGGCACGGACATGAAAAAACTGCCGCAGGATACCCCGGTCACCGCGCAAACCAGCATTGGCGACAACGGCGAGATCGTGGAAACAACAGTCCGTTACAACCCGATCACCAAAGGTTGGCGTATGACGATGCGCGTGAAAGTGAAAGATGTGAAGAAAACCACTGAAATGCGTGCGGCATTAGTCAATGCCGATCAGACGTTGAGTGAAACCTGGAGCTACCAGTTACCTGCCAATGAATAAGACAACTGAGTACATTGACGCCATGCCGCTCTCGGAGATCGAGAAAGCGGCATTGCCGACAACTGACATCCGCGCAGTGCATGAAGCGCTGGATGCCGAGCATCGCCGTTACTCGCGAGAAGACGATTCACCGCAGGGTTCTGTCAAAGCGCGTCTGCAACAAGCCTGGCCAGACTCGCTGGGCGAAGGGCAGTTGATCAAAGATGACGAAGGGCGCGATCAGCTTCAGGCAATGCCTAAAGCCAAACGTTCTTCGATGTTTCCCGATCCCTGGCGCACCAACCCGGTTGGGCGTTTCTGGGATCGTCTGCGTGGACGTGACGTTACGCCGCGCTATCTCGCGCGTCTGACGAAAGAAGAACAGGAAAGCGAGCAGAAGTGGCGTACCGTTGGCACCCTTCGTCGCTATACGCTGCTGCTGCTGACGCTGGCGCAGACGGTCGTCGCGACCTGGTACATGAAGACGATTCTGCCGTATCAGGGCTGGGCGCTGATCAATCCGGCGGATATGGTTGGGCAGGACCTGTGGGTCTCCTTCATGCAGTTGCTGCCGTACATGCTGCAAACCGGTATTTTAATCCTCTTTGCGGTGCTGTTCTGCTGGGTTTCCGCCGGGTTCTGGACCGCGTTGATGGGCTTCCTGCAACTGCTGATTGGTCGCGATAAGTACAGTATTTCGGCGTCAACGGTCGGTGACGAACCGCTGAATCCGCAGCACCGTACCGCGCTGATTATGCCTATCTGTAATGAAGACGTTGATCGTGTTTTTGCTGGCCTGCGCGCGACATGGGAATCAGTAAAAGCGACCGGCAACGGCGAACATTTCGATGTCTATATTCTTAGCGACAGCTACAACCCCGATATCTGCGTTGCTGAACAAAAGGCGTGGATGGAGCTGATTGCAGAAGTGCAGGGCGAAGGACAGATTTTCTATCGCCGTCGTCGCCGTCGTGTGAAGCGTAAAAGCGGTAACATTGATGACTTCTGCCGTCGCTGGGGCAGCCAGTACAGTTACATGGTGGTGCTGGATGCTGACTCGGTGATGACCGGTGAGTGTCTGAGTGGTCTGGTGCGTCTGATGGAAGCGAACCCGAACGCCGGGATCATTCAGTCATCGCCGAAGGCGTCCGGCATGGACACCTTGTATGCGCGCTGTCAGCAGTTTGCGACGCGCGTATACGGACCGCTGTTCACCGCGGGTTTGCACTTCTGGCAGTTGGGTGAGTCCCATTACTGGGGGCACAACGCCATCATCCGCGTGAAGCCGTTTATCGAACACTGTGCGCTGGCGCCGCTGCCGGGTGAAGGCTCTTTCGCCGGTTCCATCCTGTCGCACGACTTCGTGGAAGCGGCATTAATGCGTCGAGCCGGGTGGGGCGTGTGGATTGCTTACGATCTGCCCGGTTCCTATGAAGAACTTCCGCCGAACCTGCTGGATGAGCTGAAGCGTGACCGGCGCTGGTGTCATGGCAACCTGATGAACTTCCGTCTGTTCCTTGTAAAAGGGATGCATCCGGTTCACCGCGCCGTGTTCCTGACCGGGGTGATGTCTTATCTCTCCGCGCCGCTGTGGTTTATGTTCCTCGCGCTGTCGACCGCGCTGCAGGTAGTCCATGCGCTTACCGAGCCGCAATACTTCCTGCAACCGCGCCAGCTGTTCCCGGTCTGGCCGCAGTGGCGTCCTGAACTGGCGATAGCCCTGTTTGCCTCGACAATGGTGCTGCTGTTCCTGCCGAAGTTGCTGAGTATTCTGCTCATCTGGTGTAAAGGCACCAAAGAGTACGGTGGTTTTATTCGCGTAACGCTGTCGCTGCTGCTGGAGGTGTTGTTCTCCGTCTTGCTGGCGCCGGTGCGTATGTTGTTCCACACCGTCTTCGTGGTGAGCGCCTTCCTAGGCTGGGAAGTGGTGTGGAACTCGCCGCAGCGTGACGATGACTCTACGCCGTGGGGCGAAGCGTTTATGCGTCATGGTTCGCAACTGCTGCTGGGTCTGGTATGGGCGGTCGGTATGGCGTGGCTGGATCTGCGTTTCCTGTTCTGGCTGGCACCGATTGTCTTCTCGCTGATCCTGTCACCGTTTGTTTCGGTGATCTCCAGCCGTTCAACGGTCGGTTTGCGTACCAAACGCTGGAAGCTGTTCCTGATCCCGGAAGAATATTCGCCGCCGCAGGTGCTGGTGGATACCGACAAGTATCTGGTGATGAACCGCAACCGCTCGCTTGACGATGGCTTCATGCACGCGGTGTTTAACCCATCGTTTAACGCGCTGGCCACTGCGATGGCGACGGCACGTCACCGTGCAAGCCAGGTACTGGAGATTGCCCGCGATCGTCACGTTGAGCAGGCGCTGAACGAGACCCCGGAAAAACTGAATCGCGACCGTCGTCTGGTACTGCTAAGCGATCCGGTGACGATGGCGCGTTTGCACTATCGTGTCTGGAATTCGCCAGAGAAGTATTCATCGTGGGTGAGTTATTATCAGGGTATCACCCTGAACCCACAGACGCTGAAGACGCCGTAAGCGCCACCCGGCGAAATCATCTGAAAAATACCGGCTTGCGCCGGTATTTTTTTATACTGAAGAAAACGATTAATGAGGTATCACGTGCGAATCGTAGCGGTGGGCATCATGGTGATGCTGTTAAGCGGGTGCGGCAGCATTATCAGCCGGACAATCCCCGGACAGGGGCATGGCAACCAGTACTATCCGGGAGTGCAGTGGGATGTCCGGGATTCAGCATGGCGTTATGTCACTATCCTCGATCTGCCGTTCTCGCTGGTGTTTGACACGCTGCTGTTGCCGCTGGACATGCATCACGGTCCTTACGAGTAATTACCGTTCATCCCATTCATCGGCTGCGGTTTGACCCTCTTCGGTATCCAGCGGGGGCTCAAGCTGAAATTCGCCTTCATCCCATTCATGCAGTGTATTCTCTTCCAGCCACTCCTGGCGGATCTCTATCTCATCATAGTCGCCGTCAAAGACACTTTGCGCGGCCTCGCCACTGAGCATCGGCAGGCACTCGCCTTCTTCGCCTTCATCGGCAAAAAACTCGACCTGCCACATGATGTCGCCATCCTGTAGCACGTACTTCTGCACGTTGAACTGCTGTACATTGGCTTCGTCCTGTTCAAGCTCAGGATGGTCCGCCATAAATTCTTCACGGGCTGAGTCAATGGCTTCTTCCAGCGTTGCATACATGGTCATCTGAGTCTCCCTTTGATTTGATGAGGTAATCAGGGAAAGAATAGCTGATTCTCCGGTTATGCAAGTATGAATGCTGAAAAATCATCCCGCTGTTCGCGTGAGAGCACGACGGCGCAGGCTGTTCCAGGAATAAATGGCGTTAAACAATACCACCCCGGCAGTGACCAGGAAGACGGCACGGAAGCCGTAGTTAGCGGAAATCGCTGCTCCCATGAGCGGGCCGGTGACGTTGCCGATATCGCGGAACGACTGGTTATAACTAAAGATGCGCCCGGCGATTTGGTTTGTGGAGTTATAGACCAGCAGCGTTTGTACCGCCGGCAGCAGCGCGCCGTCGGCAGCGCCCAGTAAAAAGCGCAGTACCGCCAGTTGCCACGGGGTCTGCACAAAAGACATCGGGATCAGCAGCAGAACGGAGAAGATTAGCGCCACAATGAGGATTTTCTCCGGTCCGATACGGTCGCCCAGCTTGCCTAATCTTGGCGCACTGAGCAATGCGGCGACGCCAGGTACGGAGGCAATCATCCCGCTAATAAACGCAATATTGCTGACGTTACCCGCCAGCTCCCGCACATAGAGGGTCAAAATCGGTGCAATGGAACCGGTCGCGACCTGAATAATCAGCGTGGTGACGAACAGGCTCAGCACCAGTTTCGGGTTTTTAAGCGTAGCAACCACTTCCCGGACGCGCAGCATCTCTTTCTTGCTGATGGGTTTGAAGTTTTCGCGAATAAAAAACAGCGTCAGTAAGAAACAGATCAGCAGTACCGTCGCGGTGATGAAGAAAACCGGGCGCAGGCCGTACTGGTCGGCAAGCAGGCCGCCCGCTAACGGGCCGAGTAATGCACCGCTGACGCCGCCGGTAGAGAGCGTTCCCAGCGCCCAACCGCTTTTATTGCGTGGGACCTGGGTGGCGATGAGGGCGTTGGCGTTGGGAATGAATCCGCCCAGCAACCCGAGCAGCGCGCGCAGCACCAGAAACTGCCAGATATTCTGCGCAAGGCCCATTAGCAGCATCACTATTGCCATCCCCAGCGCAGAGCGCAGCAGCATAATCTTTCTGCCTTTACGGTCGGCAAGCCCGCCCCAGAAGGGAGAGGCGATCGCAGAGAAAAGAAACGTAATACTAAAGACCAGTCCGGACCACATGTTGAGCGCACTGTGGCCCGTTACGCCGAGTTGTTCGACATAAAGTGGTAAAAATGGCATCACCAGGCTAAATGCGGCGCCGGTTAAGAAACAGCCGAGCCAGGTGACAGTGAGATTACGTTTCCAGTTTATGGGAGTATCAGAGGGTGACATAGCGATCCGCGTGTGATGCGCTGTTGGCGCGATCGGGCAAAAAACGAATATAAATTAAGCATATTCATTATGCGCCTGGATGCAGAGGGTCGCAATGTGGGGAGCTTTTATCGCTAAAAACGGTGAGAAAGCAGCCCAAAAGGGGCTGCTATGCAGGATTTAATAACGGGTAGGTACGCCAGCAGGACGTGTTTTGAAGCGGCGATGTAGCCACATGTACTGTTCTGGCGCCATCATGATGCACTTCTCAACAATCTTGTTCATCCAGGCGGCGGTGGTCTCTGCGTCATCCAGCGGCGGTGAACATTCTGGCGGTAACATAATCAGCTGGTAGCCTTTGCCATCGGGCTTGCGACGCGGTACAAACGGCACCAGGCAGGCATTAGACATTCGCGCCAACATCCAGGTGCCGGAGGTGGTGGCTGCTTGTTCAACGGCAAAAAGCGGGACGAACACGCTGGCGCGCGGGCCATAATCGTGGTCCGGCGCATACCAGACCACTTCGCCTTTCTTCAGCGCCTTAATCATCCCTTTCAGATCCTTGCGATCGAGCATGGATTTGTTTGAGCGCATACGACCCCAGGTCTGGAGCCAGTCGATCAAGGGATTATCATTCGGGCGATAAACGCCGATGCCAGGTTCCTGCAAACCGAACTGACGCGCACCGAGTTCCAGGGTTAAAAAGTGCAGCCCCACCAGCAAAATACCGCGCTGCTGAGCCTGAACGTCACGAATATGCTCCATGCCGATCACTTCGGTCCAGCGGGCAATGCGACGATCGGACCAGAACCAGGCCATCCCGGTTTCCAGCAGGCCCATACCGACGGATTCAAAATTTTTAACCACCATCGCATGGCGGTCACGCTCACTCATTTCAGGGAAACAGAGCTCGAGGTTACGATATGCAATTTTCGTCCGCCGCTTCATCAGACGATACGCCAGGTGACCGATCATATGACCAAGGCGATAGAGTATCGGATAGGGCAACTGCACGACCAACCAAAGTGCGCCAATACCGAGCCAGGTTAACCAATACCGTGGATGCAGTAGTGCTGCGGAGAACTTAGGTAAATTCGTCATGTCTTTCCTGTTGTATACCTTAAACGGGCAATTATCTGTATTGTTGCATTTTTTCGCCGTCAGAAAAAATTTGTGGCTCCGGAATGGCGATAAATTCAGCAAATGTTGTTAATTTTTTAGTTTGAAGAAAGAAATGTAGCGCAAAATGTATGGATGTAAATTGGCGCGGATTGCTATATGATGCCGCCGATTCTGATTTCACCTGCCGCAGGACCCGTACACCATGCCAGTGTTACATAACCGTATTTCCAATGATGCCCTCAAAGCCCGGATGTTGGCTGAAACTGAGCCGCGCACGACCATTTCGTTCTACAAATATTTTACCATCGCAGACCCGCAGGCCACACGCGATGCGTTGTATCAAAAGTTAACCGCGCTGAATGTTTTCGGTCGCATCTATCTGGCGCATGAAGGGATTAACGCCCAAATCAGCGTACCGCAAAGTCAGGTAGAGACGTTCCGCCAGCAGCTGTACGCCTTTGATCCGGCACTTGACGGCGTGCGTCTGAACATTGCGCTGGAAGATGACGGGAAATCCTTCTGGGTGCTGCGAATGAAAGTGCGTGAGCGGATTGTGGCGGATGGCATTGAGGACCCGAGTTTTGATGCCAGCGATGTCGGCGACTATCTCAAGGCCGCGGAAGTGAACGCGATGCTCGACGACCCGGATGCGCTGTTCATTGATATGCGTAACCACTACGAATACGAAGTGGGCCATTTTGAGAACGCGCTGGAAATCCCGGCCGACACGTTCCGCGAGCAGTTACCCAAAGCGGTCGAAATGATGCAGGAACACAAAGATAAAAAGATTGTGATGTACTGTACCGGCGGTATTCGCTGCGAAAAAGCCAGCGCCTGGATGAAGCACAATGGCTTCAGTAAAGTGTGGCACATTGAAGGCGGTATCATTGAATATGCACGCAAGGCCCGCGAGCAGGGGTTACCGGTACGTTTCATCGGCAAAAACTTTGTGTTTGATGAGCGCATGGGTGAGCGTATTTCAGATGAGGTGATTGCGCATTGTCATCAATGCGGCGCGCCGTGCGACAGCCACACCAACTGTAAAAATGACGGCTGCCATCTGCTGTTTATTCAGTGCCCGGCATGTGCGCAAAAGTACAACGGCTGCTGTAGCGAGATCTGTTGCGAAGAGAGCGCATTACCTGAAGAAGAGCAACGTCGCCTGCGCGCAGGACGCGAGAACGGCAATAAAATCTTCAACAAGTCGCGTGGACGACTGAATACGAAACTGGGTATTCCGGATCCTGCCGAGTAATGGTGTGGCCGGATGGCGGCGACAACATCGCCATCCGGCATCATTCCTCGTTTACTTCTGCTGTACGCCTTCAACTGAGATAATCAACTCCACTTCCTGCGAGGCAGGACCCAGATCGGTGGTGATGTTGAAATCCTTCAGCTTGATTTTACCTTCGGCTTCGAAGCCTGCGCGTTTACCCCCCCACGGATCGTCACCCTGACCGATCATCTTCGCTTCCAGCGTCACCGGCTTTGTTACGCCGTTTAGCGTCAGATTCCCGGTGATATCCAGTTCGTCACCGTCTTTTTTCACGCTGGTGGAGGTGAAGGTCGCCTGCGGGAATTTCGCGACATTGAGGAAATCAGCGCTGCGAAGGTGTTTATCACGCTCGGCGTGATTGGTATCCACGCTGTTGGTGTTGATCGTCACATTCACTTTATCGGCGGCGGGATCCTTTTCATCAAAGGTAAAGGTTCCGTCGAAGTCTTTGAACGTGCCGTACAACCAGCTGTATCCCAGGTGCTGAATACGGAAATTAACAAAGGCATGTTGTCCTTCTTTGTCAATTTTATAATCCGCCGCGATGGCAGAACCGGTGGTGAACAGCAGAGAGGCGAGAGTTAAACCCAGCAGGCTTTTTTTCATTTTTGAGCTCCATAGTCAGATGACGACTTACCCAACATGCGATTCAGGGTGTCGTCTTTATCGATAAAGTGGTGTTTAAAGGCCATCAGGCCATGCAGAATGGAAAGAATAACGACGGTCCAGGCCAGCCACAGGTGTACGCTTCCGGCGAGATCGGCCTGAACGCCAGCATCCGCGAAGGTGGCCGGGACATCAAACCAGCCGAAAACGCTGATCGGTTTACCGTCCGCCGTCGAGATCAGATAACCGCTGATGACAATGCTAAACAGCAGCAGATATAGCGCGAGATGGCCCAACGCTGCGCCAGCACGGGTCAGGGCCGAATAGCTTTTCAGCGCTTTCGGCGGTGGCGAGATCAGACGCCAGATGACCCGAACGACCAGGCCCATCATCAGCAGGATCCCGATGCTTTTGTGCAATTCCGGTCCCTGGTGATACCAGCCGTCGTAATAGCTCAACGTCACCATCCAGAGACCGAGTGCAAACATCCCGTAGACCACCAACGCGGTTAGCCAGTGAAGCATGGCGGAAATAAAACCATACCGTTGAGGCGTATTTGAAAATTGCATAAAAATTCCATTTCATATTTCAGGATTGAATGAAAATGGCCTGACAGAGACATAAATGCAACTAAAAAATAACACCGGGAGAGAGATTTAACGTTGATTCAATAATTTTGTATTAAGTGTAGATTTTGATTCAACGGATTCGTCAGAAATGACCGATTTATGACGGTTTGTGGGGGGGTAGGGGATGGGTTTTGTCATTCAAAAAAACAAAACAAAAATTAGATAACTTTCAGTTTTTGTCAGTATTTGTCAATGCCGATGGCTCAGTAACACAGGATATAAATAACATCAAGAATCGCCAGCAGCGACCATAAAATAACGTAGAGCATAAAATGCTCGCGAATATTGTTGACCAGATAAAGAAACAGACGACGCATATTGTAATCACCATTAAAAAGGCCTCATTACGAGGCCATTTAACGATTATGCCGTAAATCGGGAGAGTCTGAACGGCGTCAGGTCAAAAGCGGATGGCTTTTCCTGGGCAAAGTCAGCGGCAATTTCACCCAATACGGAGGCAAATTTAAAGCCGTGACCACTCAGCCCGGTCACGATCAGCGTGTTGTCATGGCCGGGCAGCGTGTCGATGATAAAATCTTCATCCGGCGAGTTGTCGTAGGTGCAGGCCGCACCGTGCAGACAGCAACCCACTCCCGGAAGGATATTGCGCAGGAACGGGAATGCTTCAGATCCATCGCTGGCGACGCTGGCAAACGGTTTGCGTTCAGCTTCGGCGTGGATAAGTTGCCCGCCGTTGTGCTTACCGATTTTCAGTTCGTCGTTCTCCGCCGGGAAGCCGTAGTATTGATCGCCGTTGGGCAACTCACCGGTGAAGGCAGGAAACTTATTCTTGATGCTATAGCGGCCATCGGCCTGGTACCAGGCAAACACTTTTCGTACCGGCTGGATGGGAAGCTCGGGGAACAAAGCCTGAACCCAGGTACCGGCGCTCACCAGCGCTTTCTTCGCGCTGTAATCGCCGTCAGCGGTTTCCACAGTGACCCCGCCGTCATCATCATGGTGAATGGCTGTGACCGGGCAGTTGAAGAGTTGAGCGCATCCTGCTTCTTCTGCCAGACGGATCCAGGTTTTGATCGCCAGTTCACTGCGTAAAAAACCGGAATCAGCTTCGAACAGGCCGGTGTAGTCTGCAGGTACGCGGATTTCGGGCCAGCGCGCCATGATGGCGGCGGCATCCAGTTGTTCAACGTTCAGTTGCCACTGTTTTGCGCTGTGCGCGACGTTTGCCAGGAAGGGCGAACCGGCGGGGCCAAGATTGATAACGCCGGAGCGGACGAAAATCGGCTCTTCATTTTGCGTGGAGAGTTCGTCCCATAGCGCCTGCGCACGCAGCACCAGCGGAACGTATTTTTCACCTTCGCCATAGGCGTGGCGGATCAACCGGGTGTCGCCGTGATGACTACCCTGTTGATGCGGTGGCATATGCGCGTCGGTCATCAGAACGTTTAACCCGGCGCGAGTGGCATAATAACCTGCGGCTGCCCCAACGGACCCGCTGCCTATAATGATTAAGTCGTATTTCATCAGTTTCTCTCTGCTGTCGCGTTTGATGCAGAGTAAATAAGTGAAATGCGTAATACAACCCAGAAATAGCAAAGGCACCCCGAAGGTGCCTTTTTAAGTGAGAATGTCCGTCTCGTTAATGCCGACGGTATTCGTTGGCCTGGTAATCGCCGGATTCGATTTTGGCTATGCCGGCTTCTAATATCGAAATAAATTGTCTGGCAACATCGGTGGTTAACCAGAGCGTTTGACCGACCTCTGTACCATCGGTTTCGGGACGATTTGGAGTCTGGTAGTGCAAACGCAGCATCAGCGCGTCATAGCTATCTACGGTGCTGATGTCCCATCCCACAAGCGGATGAGTCTGAATGACTTCATTATTCTTTTCCATCATGCCCCCTAATTCGTGTTACAAGACAACGGTTTTCGAGGTTCAATGCGTTTTTATCTGAAGCAACTTCAGTATATCAATAAATAAGGGTATTCACTGAGATTTTAAAGAGGGGGGAGCATAAATTTCTGCAAATTAAGAATTTGTGAGTAATTAATCACCATCTTGTTCATTCTTTTTAAGTATGTTGTGCAATAATTTTGAGTGACTGGTGAAAATATAATCAATTCCGAAGGCAACGGAGAATACTAAATGATGCCGCAAAAAAGATTGCCTTAAAGATGAGAGAAAAAAGCCGGGGCGACCCGGCAAAGAGACTACGGCATAGCATTTTTATTCTTTAATGAACCAGTCGTCAGCGCTTTCCCAGGTTTCCTGAAGAATTTCGCTGATCCGTTCTTTATCTTCTTTCGTCGCGCCAATCACGGACAAATTATTCGCAGCGGCATAACGAACGGTCACGTTACCGCCGTTATCGGGAAAGTGGTGAGTAATACGGCGGGAGAGTTCACCTGCCAGGGCGTCAATAGCACCGGCAGGTAAAGGTGAAGTTTTAGCAATGGTGACTTCAATACGCATAATGGCCCCCTGTTGAATATACTGGTTATTTATACAGTTATCCTGGCCAGGTTACAACAGGCGGCATCGATTTTTTTTACTTTTTAATCGTCCAGCGTACCGTTTCGCCCCCGAGGAACGGCACCAGCGTATCGTCGGTCAGCGCGATGCTCTCCGGTACCTGCTGCTCTTCACGTACCAGTTCAACGAAAGTGTCATTGACCGGCAGGCCGTAGAATCGCGGACCGTTCAGTGAACAAAACGCTTCAAAGTGCGCCAGGGCATTCATCTCTTCAAACACGCTCGCGTAACTCGCCAGTGCCGTTGGCGCGTTAAAACATCCCGCGCAGCCACAGCTCGATTCCTTACGATGACGGGCATGTGGGGCCGAATCGGTGCCGAGGAAGGCACGCTCAAAGCCACTGGCAACCAGCTCACGCAGAGCGTGCTGGTGGACATTGCGTTTCAGAATTGGCAGGCAGTAGAGGTGTGGGCGAATACCGCCAACCAGCATATGGTTACGGTTAAACATCAGGTGCTGCGGTGTAATCGTCGCAGCCAATAATTCATTACCGTCACGGACATACTCCGCCGCATCTTTGGTAGTGATGTGCTCAAAGACCACTTTCAACCCAGGCAGGCGCTGGCGCAGAGGCTCCATCACCGTCTCAATAAAGCGCGCTTCACGGTCAAAAATATCGATATCGGCGTGGGTGACTTCGCCATGCACCAGCAGCGGCATCCCGAGTTTTTCCATGCGTTCAAGTACTGGCATGATCGCATCAATGGAGGTGACCCCGTGACTGGAGTTGGTAGTGGCGTTTGCCGGATAGAGTTTGGCAGCGGTGAACACGCCTTCGCGAAAGCCGCGTTCCAGTTCAGCGGGATCCAACGTGTCCGTTAAATAGCAGGTCATCAGCGGCGTGAAGGAATGTCCGGCAGGGACCGCATCAAGGATGCGCTGGCGGTAGGCAATTGCCGCATCTACCGTAGTGATCGGCGGCGCCAGGTTAGGCATCACAATCGCACGTGCATAAACATCGCTGGTATACGGCACGACCGTTTTTAACATTTCGCCGTCGCGAAGGTGAAGGTGCCAGTCATCTGGGCGGCGGATCTTTAAAACCTGGGAGGGTGCTGTCATCAATATGCTCCGGCTGGGGGATGTCATTTTTGCCGGAAACAAAGGATAAGGGGAAACGTTTTCGTTTGCACGTATAAAAAGGCGCCGCAGCGCCTTTGTCATTTAATCGGTGAACGGGATGATGATTTCGCCCGGCTTCACCTCAATGCCTTTGGCGTACTTTTTCGCCAGCGCTTCGCCTTTGCTGCTGTCTTCGCGCAGGACATACGCTGGCTGCTGGTTAAAGTAATTACGCAGTGATTGATTGAGATAAGGCATCAGGGTTTGCAGCACTGACTGCATTTTTTCCGGCGTCACGGTGGCATCCACCACTTCCATTTCCTGCAGGAAGATGGCCCCCTTTTCTTTATTAAAGACTGGCAGCGCTTTCAGTTTTAGCTTAATGGTTGCTTTCTGACTGCCAAACAGCGAATTCATATCCAGCTTTGCATCGCCGGTCAGCGTCACTTTGTTCGGTTCTTCACGACCGATCTGGCTGGAGAGGTTATTGAGGACGATATGCGCATCGGCAACGCCCGGAAGCCCGATATCTTTGGCAAAGTTGTTGCGTTTTTCGAGCGCCTGATTAATTTCTTGTTCGCTTACGGTGTACTGTGTGAGCTGATTACAGCCGGTCAACAGGCCGCCAACTATCAACGCGGCAGCAAAAAAAATCTTCTTCATGGGGTTCCTCTACACGATGCGATCGTCTTAATCCTGACATAACGCAGCATGTGTCACCAGCGCGAACTTCGCCAGTAGAAAAAACTGAAAAAAGCGGCAGCCTGTATGACTCAGCCACCGCCGGTAAACGTTAAATCGCCATTGATGATAACAGATTGATCTGCGTCTGTTTCGCCATATTGTCGCGATAGTCAGCAACCCGTGTCGGCCAGTTGATACCGGCCACCAGTGTCAGATTACGCAACAGGGGAAATAACTGGATGTCGTCTTCGGAAAGCTCACCGTTTACACCATTGGGTTGCACAATGCGCTTATCCAGTGTGCGCAAATCCTCACTGATTTTTTTGGTCAGGCCAGCGGAATGGGCAAGATGGTCGGCAAAACTGCCAATCATCGCCTCTTTTTTCTCAGTAAAGTATTTGCGTGCCGAAGGGGTGGAAAACTCATCAAACGCAGATTTTGCAAAACGCGGCAGCAGCAGGTGATTGGCGTAGCTGTTCACTTTGCGCAGCCACTCGTCAATAGCAGGATTTTTCTTGCCGGTGAGCAGCGGTTTGCCATCCAGTTGATCGACGTAATGGACGATGTCCATGCTTTCCGGTAGATAGCGGCTGTCGTCTTTTTGCAGAATGGGCACCATTTTCTGGCCAATCATTCGGGTTGGGGTTTCGTCATCGTCGTTGGCCAGGACAATCAGTTCGACGGGGATGTTTTTGAGGCCAAAAATCATGCGGGCTTTGATGCAGAAAGGGCAGTGATCGTAAATATAAAGCTTCACGTTTCTCCTCCATTGACTGTCAGTTCCCTTTCAGTATGGAGGAGACACGCACAGGTATCAAATCAGGCGCCGGGTTCCAGCATGCCGCGCGGCGTGCGTTTATGGCTAAACTGCCAGCCCAGCGCCAGGAAAGTGATGAAGCCAATGATCCCCAGCATCATCCAGGGTAACTCGGGTTGCTGGAGCAGTTTCCCCATATCAAACAGCCAGCCGCCGCCGATATACCCGATGGCACCACCTATGGCTAACCCCAGACGGCTAAAGCCCATATAGCTACCGCGCGCACGGGCATCCGACAGCGAGGCGCTGAGCGTTTCACGGGCGGGTTCAGCAATAATCGAACCGATATAGAAAGTGCAAATCAGCGTGAACAACTGCTGCAAGTCACTCACCAACCCCACGGGTAACATGCTCAGTGACATCAGCAGCAGGCCCGCCATCAGGCGATGTTCAAGACGAAACCGTTTCTCACTCCAGCGCGCAATGGGGTAGAGCAGCGTCAGCGAAAGGCAGGCTTCAATGGCATACATCCATTTCACCGCGGAAGGTGAACCGGCGATGTCATTGACCATAATGGGTAGCATCAGCATGACCTGCACCGCCAGCATGTAATAGCCCGCCAGCGTCAGCACATAGGTGACGAAGCGTTTATCACTGAGCACCCGACTCATTCCTTCCCGTACCGGAATACGCACAGTAGAGAGTTTCCACGCGGGCAGCAGCCAGGCGTTAAAGGCTGCGCAGAGCACGAACAATATTGCCCCGGTCGCGCAAACCAGACGGAAGTCATACTGCAACAACCAACTGCCTAACAGCGCGCCGATAACCGCCCCTGCGCTGTCCTGCATCATCAATATTGAGAAGAAGCGACCCCGCTGATGCGGGCGAATCAGCTTCACCACCAATGCCGAGCGCGGCGGATCGAACAGCGTGCCGCCGAGACCGGACAGGAAACAGGAGAACCACAAAAGCCAGGGTTCATGGGCGATCCCCATGGTGGCAAACCCGGCGGCGCGCATCAGCATGCCGGTGACGATCATCGGTTTCGCGCCAAAACGGTCGGCAATCGCGCCGCCAAAAATGCCCAGTCCCTGTTGAATAAACTGACGCAGACCCAGCGCAATGCCGACCATAACGGCGGCCCAGCCCATTTGGTCGACGAAGCGAATTGAGATCAGCGGGAACACGACGAAAAAGCCCAATACGACCAGCATATTATCGATGAGCAGGAAAGTTTTACCCAGGTTCCTGGCCTGCGAGACACGCGACATTTCCCCTCCCGGGAAACACTCGTCACTCTTCGAGTTGCGCGGAATTTGCGGCATTCGAATGATTGAGAGTAGATAAAGCGAAGTATCTCCTATTCTGCGGCTTTGCTGCCTTTTTGCCCACCCTCGCCGGGACAATATTTTTTTATCAAAAGTCCATCTTGATAGAGAGTTTTCATCAAAATGGCGGAATAATTCAAAAAATGGCAAATTGCACTTTTCACAGGGTGGTTTTGCACAGGTATAGTAAGTCAATCAGGGTGTAACGGCGATTCGGGAAGGAGTAGGAATAAATATGTTTGGCTATCGCAGTAACGTGCCAAAAGTGCGCTTAACCACCGACCGCCTGGTCGTGCGTTTAGTGCATGAGCGTGATGCCTGGCGTCTGGCAGATTATTACGCGGAAAATCGTCATTTCTTAAAACCCTGGGAACCGATTCGTGATGAAAGCCACTGCTATCCCTCCGGCTGGCAGGCGCGGCTGAGCATGATTGCCGAATTTCATAAGCAAGGTTCCGCCTATTACTTTGCGCTGCTGGACCCGGATGAAAAAGAGGTCATTGGGGTAGCGAATTTTTCTAACGTGGTGCGGGGGTCTTTCCATGCCTGCTATCTGGGGTATTCCATTGCGCAGAAATGGCAGGGGCAGGGGCTGATGTTTGAAGCGCTGACCGCCGCGATTCGTTATATGCAACGCACGCAACATATTCATCGCATTATGGCGAATTACATGCCGCACAATAAACGCAGCGGTGATTTACTGGCGCGACTTGGCTTTGAAAAAGAAGGCTACGCAAAAGATTATCTGTTGATTGACGGGCAATGGCGCGACCACGTGCTGACGGCGTTAACGACATCAGAATGGACCGCAGGTCGGTGAGGACACCCTATGAAATATGAATTAACTGCCGCTGAAGCCCGTGTGATTGGCTGTCTGCTCGAAAAACAGGTCACGACGCCTGAGCAATATCCGCTCTCCGTAAATGGCGTGGTCACCGCCTGCAATCAGAAAACCAACCGTGAACCGGTGATGAATATGGCGGAGCACGAGGTGCAGGAGCACCTCGACAATCTGGTGAAGCGCCATTTTCTGCGCACGGTCAGCGGCTTTGGTAGCCGCGTCACCAAGTATGAGCAGCGTTTCTGTAACTCGGAGTTTGGCAACCTGAAATTGAGCTCCGCGGAGGTGGCGCTGGTGACGACACTGCTGCTACGCGGTGCGCAGACGCCGGGCGAATTGCGCAGTCGCGCCTCGCGAATGTATGAGTTCAGCGATATGGCGGAAGTCGAGGCAACGCTGGAACGCCTGGCAACGCGGGAAGACGGCCCTTATGTCGTCCGTCTGGCGCGCGAACCGGGTAAGCGTGAAAGCCGTTATATGCATCTGTTCTGTGGCGCCGTGCAGGAGCCGGTTGCCCTGGCCGATGAGCCACAGGCGGTGACGGGAGATCTACAGGCCCGCGTCGAGGTGCTGGAAAGCGAAGTCGCCGCGCTGAAACAGCGCCTCGAGTCGCTACTGGAACATCTGGGAGAATAACGTGACAACATTACGTATCGGGGTGGTGGGGCTTGGGGGCATCGCCCAGAAGGCCTGGTTACCCGTGCTTGGCGCCGCCAGCGACTGGACGCTACAGGCCGCCTGGTCGCCGTCGCGTGAAAAAGCGGAGAAAATCTGCGCAGCCTGGCGCATTCCGTATGCCGGTTCGCTGACCGATCTTGCCGCGGGCTGCGACGCGGTGTTTGTCCACTCCAGCACGGCAACCCATTACGCCGTCGTCAGTGAACTACTCAATGCCGGCGTTCATGTCTGCGTTGATAAGCCGCTGGCGGAAAATTTACGTGATGCTGAGCGGCTGGTGGCGTTAGCGGCGAAGAAAAATCTGACGCTGATGGTCGGTTTCAATCGTCGCTTTGCGCCACGGTACCGAGAGCTGAAGACGGAACTGGGGACGGCGGCGTCTCTGCGGATGGATAAACACCGTAGCGACAGCGTGGGGCCTCACGATCTGCGGTTCACGCTGCTGGATGATTATTTGCATGTCGTTGACACCGCACTGTGGCTGGCGGGCGGCAACGCCCAGCTCAGCAGCGGGACGCTACAAACCAACGACGCGGGCGAGATGCTGTATGCAGAGCACCATTTCGCGACCAGTCAGTTGCAAATCACCACCAGTATGCATCGCCGGGCGGGCAGTCAGCGAGAGAGCGTACAGGCGGTGACCGATGGCGGGCTGATTGACGTGACGGATATGCGCGAGTGGCGTGAAGAGCGCGGGCAGGGTGTCTTGCACAAACCGGTTCCTGGCTGGCAAACCACGCTTGAACAGCGTGGATTCGTGGGGTGCGCACGCCATTTTGTGGAATGTGTACAAAATCAGACGGTTCCGGAAACCGCGGGCGAGCAGGCGATCCTTGCCCAGCGCGTGGTGGAAAAGCTGTGGCGCGAGGCGATGAGCGAATAATCGCCTGTAACATCTGGCGGTAGTAATTCACCGTAATCCAGGTAGACTAAGCGCCTCTTCCAACGCCTGCACTGCAGGCGTTTTGCCGTAGGGTCTGGAATAAAAAAGCAATGAACCTATTAAAATCGCTGGCCGCCGTCAGCTCAATGACGATGTTTTCACGTGTGCTGGGTTTTGCACGTGATGCGATTGTCGCCAGAATCTTTGGTGCCGGGATGGCAACCGATGCCTTTTTTGTGGCATTCAAATTACCTAACCTGCTACGCCGCATATTTGCGGAGGGCGCTTTTTCTCAGGCCTTTGTCCCTATTCTGGCGGAATATAAAAGCAAGCAGGGCGAAGACGCCACTCGCGTGTTTGTCTCTTACGTGTCGGGACTGCTGACGCTGGCGCTTGCTGTGGTCACCGTTGCCGGGATGCTGGCCGCCCCGTGGGTGATTATGGTGACGGCGCCGGGGTTTGCCGACACCGCCGATAAATTCGCGTTAACCACCAAACTGCTGCAAATCACCTTTCCGTACATCTTACTGATCTCGCTGGCGTCGCTGGTCGGAGCGATCCTCAATACCTGGAACCGCTTCTCCATTCCGGCGTTTGCCCCCACGTTTTTGAACATCAGCATGATCGGTTTCGCGCTGTTCGCCGCGCCGTATTTTAATCCACCGGTGCTGGCGCTGGCATGGGCGGTAACCGTTGGCGGCGTGCTGCAACTGGTGTATCAGCTTCCGCATCTGAAGAAAATCGGCATGCTGGTGCTGCCGCGGATTAACTTCCGCGATGCGGGGGCGATGCGGGTTGTGAAGCAAATGGGCCCGGCGATACTCGGCGTCTCCGTCAGCCAGATCTCACTGATCATTAACACCATTTTCGCCTCTTTTCTCGCGTCTGGTTCCGTTTCGTGGATGTACTATGCGGATCGCCTGATGGAGTTTCCGTCGGGGGTACTGGGCGTGGCGCTGGGGACCATTCTGCTGCCTTCACTGTCGAAGAGCTTTGCAAAAGGCGACCATGACGAATATTGCCGCCTGATGGACTGGGGATTGCGTCTGTGCTTTTTGCTGGCGCTGCCGAGTGCGGTGGCGATTGGGATCCTGTCTGGCCCCTTGATTACGTCATTATTCCAGTACGGTAAATTCACGGCCTTCGATGCGCTGATGACGCAGCGTGCGTTGATTGCTTATTCCGTAGGGCTGATGGGGCTGATTGTGGTGAAAGTGCTGGCACCGGGCTTTTATTCGCGGCAGAACATCAAAACGCCGGTTAAGATCGCCATTGTGACGCTTATCATGACCCAGTTGATGAACCTTGCGTTTATTGGACCGTTGAAGCACGCCGGGCTGTCGCTGTCGATTGGTCTTGCCGCCTGTCTGAACGCGGGACTGCTGTACTGGCAACTGCGTAAGCAGAACATTTTCACCCCACAGCCGGGTTGGATGGGGTTTCTGATTCGCCTCGTTATCGCCGTACTGGTGATGTCAGCCGTGCTGGTTGGCATGTTGCATATTATGCCGGAGTGGTCGTTGGGGACCATGCCGTGGCGTCTGCTTCGCCTGATGGCGGTGGTTGCGGCCGGCATTGCCGCCTACTTTGCCGCACTGGCGGTGATGGGCTTTAAAGTGAAAGAGTTTGCGCGCCGGACGGTGTAATCACGATGCCTGATGGCGCTTTGCTTATTCGGCCTACAGAACGCTGTAGGCTGAATAAGGCGAAACGCCACCATCCGGTAATCATCAAATAGAAAATTTTTTCCCGCCGCGAGAGGCAGAAGAGGGTTGACCGTTCGCGCCGTACAGCGACGGTTCCTGATAGGGCTTTAAAACCTCAAGCGCCTGTTGATTGCGCTGAATCTGATCTTCCAGCAGCCAGCCGTTGTGCTGGTTCAGATCGCGTAAGTGCTGCGTTTTATCGGTAATCGCTTTCCAGCGCTCGGCGACGTCATCATTCGCGCTATGCTGCGGGTCTTGTTCCAGCCGTCGCTGCTGTTCCAGATAATCCAGGGTCGCCAGCAGAGAACTCTTTTCTTCTGTAATACGCTGCAGCTGGCTACCGTTAATGTGGCCAACGGAAAGTTGTTGCTGTTCGGCATCCATTACCGTTTTCAGGTCATTCAGGACAGCCGTCATCTGATCGAGTATTTCTGACAAGCGCGTCATACGGTCAGTTACTCACTCTGGAGATAGCTCTGCGTCTCGCGGATCAGCGAGTCGGCGATTTTCCCCGTGTCCATCTTCAGCTCACCGTTACGAATAGCGGTTTTCAGTGCTTCAACACGTTCCATATTGATATCGTTCACGCCGGGCTGCATCAGTTTTGCCTGAGCATCGCTTAACGTCACGCTGGTGCTGGTTGCCGTCGAGGTTTTTTCCTGACGCGCTTTGAGGACCGGTGTATCCGTATTTTCACGCGCCTGAACGGTGCTAACGGGTTTCAAAGGTGAGGTACGGTCAATGCTCATTTTTATCATCCTCATCGAGGGGTTATGCTGTAGCGGCCAGCTATCATCGAATGTGTAATCACTATCGGCAGCCGCAACAAAATCTTTAACTCATTATAGGTTAATAAGAATATTCCCATCAGGATCGACTATGCCACTGACAATCTGACCCGATAACATTCTCACTCGTGCGTTCTGCGCGACCGCCGCATTGTTCAGCGCTTTACCTTCCGCATTGACGCTAAATCCATCGCCATTGGCAACGACCTGCACGCGCTGTCCGGCTTTAATGCGCCACGCCTGGCGCAACATATTGAGCTGGATGGCCTGTCCCGGCGCGAGATCGCGCAGGCTCACCGCATCCTGAACCTGGCTGATATCCAGCACGGTACGGGGGGGGAGCTGATCAAGGCGTCCGCGTTTTAGTGTGACGCTGGCCGGGCCAAGCGTGCCGCCACGCGCAACGGACGCGGCTGCGACTACGTAGTTTCCCGTCGCCTGCACGTTGACCTGCAGATAACGTTTTTCATTGGCGCAACGTGCCAGCACATTCACGTTTCCCCACAGTTTTGCCCCGGTCATGCTGAACGCCGGTGTGTCGCAATGCGGCAACAGGTTGGGGGGCGTTCGCACGGTCACGACCACATCATCGCTGAATCCGGCCAGACGCTGTCCGAACCAGTCGTTCAACTGCGCATTCAAATCCTGGGCCAGCGTCAGGGGACTGAACAGCAGCGCCAGCATGGCTAATCCACGTTTTAACGTTTGCATCGTCACCTCCCGCCGTTTTCGCAATGACAGGATTCTACCCGTGTGACGCAACCATCAACGCAATAAATAGCGACCCATTTTGCGTTTATTCCAGCGATAACGCGCGCGTAATGGGATTTAAGCTGTCGGCTGAATTTTGTCATCTGCGGAGGAGATATGCTCGATAAGCTCGACGCCGCCTTACGTTTTCAACAGGAAGCGCTGAATCTGCGCGCCCAACGGCAAGAGGTGTTGGCCGCTAACATTGCGAACGCCGATACGCCGGGGTATCAGGCGCGCGACATGGATTTTGCCAGTGAGTTAAAAAAAGTCATGGTGCGCGGACGGCAAGAAACCAGCGGTGTGTCGCTGGCATTAACCTCCGCACAGCATATTCCCGCCCAGGCCATCACCGCACCGTCTACGGATTTGCTCTACCGCATTCCCGACCAGCCTTCACTCGACGGCAATACCGTCGATATGGACCGGGAGCGCACGCAGTTTGCGGATAACAGCCTGAAGTACCAGATGAGCCTGACTGCCTTGAGTGGGCAGATTAAAGGCATGATGAACGTGCTACAGGGGGGGAACTAATCCGTGGCGCTGCTGAATATTTTTGATATTGCCGGTTCGGCATTAACGGCGCAGTCCAAGCGCCTTAACGTGGCCGCCAGTAATCTGGCCAACGCCGACAGCGTCACGGGACCGGATGGTCAACCGTATCGCGCAAAGCAGGTTGTCTTCCAGGTGGATGCCGCTCCCGGTGCAGTAACGGGGGGCGTGAAAGTGTCGGACGTCATTGAGAGCCAGGCGCCGGACAAACTGGTCTATGAACCCGGTAACCCGCTGGCCGATGCCAATGGCTACGTGAAGATGCCTAACGTCGATGTGGTCGGTGAGATGGTTAATACCATGTCAGCTTCCCGCAGCTATCAGGCGAACGTCGAAGTCCTCAACACCGTTAAAAGCATGATGCTTAAGACGCTGACACTGGGCCAGTAAAAGGAGGCAGCCATGTCAATTGCGGTAAACGTTAACGATCCGACAAACACCGGTGTGAAAAGCAGCAGCAACGGGAGTTCCCTGTCGGGCAGCAATGCCGCCGATCTGCAAAGCAGCTTTCTGACGCTGCTGGTGGCGCAACTGAAAAACCAGGACCCGACCAACCCGATGCAGAACAACGAGCTGACCACACAGCTCGCGCAGATCAGTACCGTCAGCGGTATTGAGAAACTGAATACGACCCTGGG
Organism: Citrobacter sp. CtB7.12; assembly: GCF_001297795.1. Lineage (NCBI taxonomy): Bacteria > Pseudomonadati > Pseudomonadota > Gammaproteobacteria > Enterobacterales > Enterobacteriaceae > Citrobacter > Citrobacter sp. CtB7.12. The sequence goes on from NZ_LIFT01000007.1 coordinate 34,482, forward strand.
GTCGATCTCCGGACAGATCGACAACAACCAGTCACTACAGGCCAGTACGCTGATTGGTCATGGCGTGATGATCCCGGGTACCACCGTTCTGGCGGGCAAAGGCACCGAAGAGGGAGCCACCACCACCACCACGCCGTTTGGCGTTGAGCTGCAACAGCCGGCTGACAAAGTCACCGCCACCATTACCGACAAAGACGGCAAAGTGGTGCGCACAATTGAGATTGGCGCGCTGAAGGCGGGTGTTCATACCTTTACCTGGGACGGCACTCTGACGGATGGCACCACGGCGGTGAACGGCTCGTATAACGTGGCGATTCACGCCAGCAACGGCTCGACGCAACTGGTGGCGCAGCCCTTGCAGTTTGCGCTGGTACAAGGGGTGATTCGCAGCAATGGCGGTAACACCCTGGATCTGGGCACTTACGGAACCACCACCCTCGACGAAGTACGGCAGATAATCTAAGCCTTTACACTAATCAGGAGTCATCATGGCTTTTTCACAAGCGGTTAGCGGCCTGAATGCCGCAGCCACCAACCTCGATGTCATTGGTAACAACATCGCCAACTCCGCGACCTATGGTTTTAAATCCGGTGCGGCGTCTTTTGCGGATATGTTTGCCGGTTCTAAAGTCGGTCTGGGCGTAAAAGTCGCTGGCATTACTCAGGACTTTACTGATGGTACGACCACCAACACCGGTCGCGGTCTGGATGTCGCTATCAGCCAGAACGGTTTTTTCCGTCTGGTCGACAGCAATGGCTCAGTTTTCTACAGCCGTAACGGCCAGTTCAAACTGGATGAAAACCGTAACCTGGTCAACATGCAGGGCATGCAACTGACCGGCTATCCGGCAACGGGTACGCCGCCGACCATTCAGCAAGGGGCAAACCCGGGTCCGATCACCATCCCGAATACCCTGATGGGGGCGAAAAGCACCGACACGGCGGCAATGCAGATCAACCTGAACTCGACGGACAAGATTCCGGCGAACACGCCTTTCAAACCAACCGATGCTGACAGCTACAACAAACGTGCACCCGTGACGGTGTTCGACAGCCAGGGTAATCAACATGACATCAACCTGTTTTACGTTAAAACGGGTGATAACACATGGGATATCTGGACGCAGGATTCCAGCGTCGCCAACTCGCCGTTGGTGAAGTCCGCGCAGATGACATTCGACAAGAACGGCGGTCTGGATAACGTAAAAGAATATACTGAAGTTGCGCCTGTTCCACCTGCCACTGAACCAACCTGGACGCTTGGCGCGGCAAATGCCACACCGTCATTCTCCATTACTACCGGTACAGTCAATGGCGCGGTTCCTGCGACCTTCACCCTCAGCCTGCAAAACTCCATGCAGCAGAACACCGGGACTAACGCCGTTATCGCCACCACGCAGAACGGCTACAAGCCGGGCGATTTGGTTAGCTATCAGATTAACGACGATGGCACCGTCGTCGGAAACTATTCCAACGAACAGAAGCAGGTGCTGGGGCAGATCGTGCTGGCGAACTTCGCTAACAACGAAGGTCTGTCCTCTCAGGGCGATAACGTCTGGGCCGCCACGCAGGCGTCCGGTGTGGAACTGCTGGGAACGGCGGGAACGGGTAACTTCGGTAAGCTGACCAACGGTGCGCTGGAGTCTTCGAACGTGGATCTGAGTAAAGAACTGGTGAACATGATCGTCGCCCAGCGTAACTATCAGTCGAACGCGCAGACCATCAAGACCCAGGACCAGATCCTCAACACGCTGGTTAACCTGCGCTAAGCGCCTGACGGGATAACGTAATGGATCACGCAATCTATACCGCGATGGGGGCGGCCAGTCAGACGCTGAACCAACAGGCGGTGACGGCCAGCAACCTGGCCAACGCCTCGACGCCGGGATTCCGTGCACAGCTCAATGCGCTGCGCGCCGTCCCCGTCGAAGGGCTGTCATTGCCGACGCGTACGCTGGTCACGGCGTCCACGCCGGGGGCTGATATGACGCCTGGCCAGATGGATTACACCTCGCGTCCGCTGGACGTGGCGTTACAGCAGGATGGCTGGCTGGCGGTACAGACCGCGAACGGCAGCGAAGGCTATACCCGTAACGGCAGCATTCAGGTGGATCCGACCGGACAGTTGACCATTCAGGGTCACCCGGTGATTGGTGAAGCCGGGCCGATTGCGGTGCCGGAAGGGTCGGAAATCACCATCGCGGCGGACGGCACCATCTCAGCGCTGAATCCCGGCGATCCGGCGAACACCATCGCGCCGGTGGGACGTCTGAAACTGGTGAAGGCTGAAGGGAATGAAGTACAGCGTGGTGACGACGGGATGTTCCGTCTGACCGCCGCCGCACAGGCAACCCGTGGCCCGGTGCTGCAGGCCGATCCGACCATTCGCGTGATGTCGGGAGTACTGGAGGGGAGCAACGTCAATGCGGTGTCAGCGATGAGCGACATGATTGCCAGCGCCCGCCGTTTTGAAATGCAGATGAAGGTTATCAGCAGCGTGGATGACAACGCTGGTCGCGCTAACCAACTGCTGTCGATGACTTAATACAGGACACTTTATGATCAGTTCATTATGGATCGCCAAAACCGGCCTGGACGCGCAGCAAACCAACATGGATGTGATTGCCAACAACCTGGCAAACGTCAGCACCAATGGTTTTAAGCGTCAGCGCGCGGTGTTTGAAGATCTGCTTTATCAGACCATTCGTCAGCCTGGCGCTCAGTCTTCTGAGCAGACCACGCTGCCGTCCGGTCTGCAAATCGGTACCGGTGTGCGTCCGGTGGCGACCGAGCGTCTGCACAGCCAGGGCAACCTGTCGCAAACCAACAACAGTAAAGATGTCGCCATTAAAGGTCAGGGGTTCTTCCAGGTTCTGCTGCCGGATGGTACTTCTGCGTATACCCGCGATGGATCATTCCAGGTCGATCAAAATGGTCAACTGGTGACGGCTGGCGGCTTCCAGGTTCAGCCAGCGATTACCATTCCGGCTAACGCCCTGAGCATCACCATCGGGCGTGACGGCGTGGTGAGCGTGACCCAACAGGGACAGGCGGCCCCCGTGCAGGTGGGGCAGCTTAATCTGACCACGTTCATGAACGATACCGGTCTGGAGAGCATTGGTGAAAACCTGTACACCGAGACCCAGTCTTCCGGTGCGCCGAATGAAAGCACGCCGGGTCTGAACGGGGCGGGCCTGTTGTACCAGGGCTATGTCGAGACCTCAAACGTCAACGTCGCGGAAGAGCTGGTCAATATGATTCAGGTTCAACGCGCTTACGAAATCAACAGCAAAGCGGTCTCAACGACCGATCAGATGCTGCAAAAACTGACGCAACTCTAAGGTGTTGTCCGGTGAGGCATTTGTCTCACCGGCACCCTGATTCAGAAGATAAAGGCAATGCAAAAAAACGCTGCGCACGCTTACCCGATCATGGCCCTGCTGGTGGTTTCACTGTCAGGATGTGCCTGGATTCCTTCCACTCCGCTCGTCCAGGGCGCGACCACGGCACAGCCTGTTCCTGGCCCGACGCCGGTGGCAAATGGTTCGATTTTTCAGTCCGCGCAGCCAATCAACTATGGCTATCAGCCACTGTTTGAAGACCGTCGTCCGCGCAACATCGGCGATACGCTGACCATTGTGCTGCAGGAAAACGTCAGCGCCAGTAAAAGCTCTTCTGCCAACGCCAGCCGTGACGGCAAAACCAACTTTGGCTTTGATACCGTACCGCGCTATCTGCAAGGATTATTCGGCAATGCGCGAGCGGACGTCGAGGCGTCCGGCGGTAATACCTTTAACGGTAAGGGCGGGGCCAACGCCAGCAATACCTTTAGCGGCACGCTGACCGTGACCGTCGATCAGGTGCTGGTTAACGGCAATTTACATGTTGTGGGTGAGAAACAGATCGCCATCAACCAGGGCACTGAGTTCATCCGCTTCTCCGGGGTTGTGAATCCGCGCACCATCAGCGGCAGCAACTCCGTTCCGTCAACTCAGGTGGCGGATGCACGTATTGAATATGTCGGAAACGGCTACATCAACGAAGCGCAAAATATGGGCTGGCTCCAGCGTTTCTTCCTTAACCTGTCGCCGATGTAAGCGAGGTCTCCCATGTTGAAATCTGTAGTTGGACTGGTTCTGGTCCTCGTCGCCACGCTGGCGCATGCCGATCGTATCCGCGATCTGACCAGCGTGCAGGGCGTGCGCGAAAACTCGCTCATTGGCTACGGCCTGGTGGTGGGGCTGGACGGGACCGGTGACCAGACCACCCAGACGCCATTTACCACCCAGACCCTGAACAACATGCTCTCGCAGTTGGGTATTACCGTACCGACCGGGACGAACATGCAGTTGAAAAACGTCGCGGCGGTCATGGTAACCGCCTCCTTCCCGGCCTTTGGTCGTCAGGGACAAACCATTGACGTAGTGGTGTCTTCGCTGGGGAACGCGAAAAGTCTGCGCGGGGGGACGCTGCTGATGACGCCGTTGAAAGGGGTCGACAGCCAGGTGTATGCGCTGGCGCAGGGCAACATTTTAGTTGGCGGCGCCGGGGCGTCTGCGGGCGGCAGCAGCGTGCAGGTGAACCAGCTTAACGGCGGACGGATCACCAACGGGGCGACAATCGAGCGCGAGTTGCCCAGCCAGTTCGGCGCGGGTAATACGCTAAACCTGCAACTGAATAATGAAGACTTCACCATGGCGCAGCAGATTGCTGACACCATCAACCGGTCACGCGGCTTTGGCAGCGCCACCGCACTGGATGCGCGCACGATTCAGGTCCGCGTACCGAGCGGCAACAGCTCTCAGGTGCGCTTCCTGGCGGATATTCAGAACATGGAAGTGAACGTGACGCCACAGGATGCAAAAGTGGTGATCAACTCACGTACCGGTTCGGTGGTGATGAACCGCGAAGTGACGCTGGATAGCTGTGCTGTAGCGCAGGGGAATCTCTCCGTGACCGTTAACCGTCAGGCTAATGTCAGTCAACCGGATACGCCGTTTGGCGGGGGGCAGACGGTAGTAACACCGCAAACGCAAATCGATCTGCGTCAGAGCGGCGGTTCGCTGCAAAGCGTTCGTTCCAGCGCCAATCTGAACAACGTGGTCCGTGCGCTGAATGCGCTGGGGGCGACGCCGATGGATCTGATGTCAATTCTGCAGTCGATGCAGAGCGCCGGTTGCTTACGCGCGAAACTGGAAATCATCTGATGATTAGCGACAGCAAACTGATGGCCAGCGCCGCCTGGGATGCGCAATCGCTGAATGAATTGAAGGCGAAAGCCGGTCAGGATCCGGCGGCGAATATCCGCCCGGTGGCCCGCCAGGTGGAAGGCATGTTCGTCCAGATGATGCTGAAAAGCATGCGTGAAGCGCTGCCAAAAGATGGCGTCTTCAGCAGCGATCAAACGCGTCTGTATACCAGCATGTATGACCAGCAGATTGCGCAGCAGATGACCGCCGGAAAAGGTCTGGGGCTGGCGGAAATGATGGTCAAACAGATGACGCAGGGGCAGGCGCAGCCTACGGAAGAAACGCCGCAGGTGCCGATGAAGTTCCCGCTGGAAACGGTGACCAGTTACCAGAACCAGGCGCTGACGCAACTGGTGCGTAAAGCGATGCCGAAAACACCGCAGAGCAATGACGAACCGCTCTCCGGCGACAGCAAAGACTTCCTGGCGCAACTGTCGCTGCCGGCCCGTCTGGCCAGTGAGCAGAGCGGCGTGCCGCATCACCTGATTCTGGCGCAGGCGGCGCTGGAGTCCGGCTGGGGGCAGCGGCAGATTCGCCGGGAAAACGGCGAGCCGAGTTTCAACCTGTTTGGCGTGAAGGCCTCGGGTAACTGGAAGGGGCCGGTGACGGAAATCACCACGACCGAATATGAAAACGGCGAAGCGAAAAAGGTGAAGGCCAAATTCCGCGTGTACAGCTCGTACCTTGAAGCGTTGTCAGATTACGTCGGTCTGCTGACCCGCAATCCACGCTATGCGGCGGTGACCACGGCGGTTACCGCGGAACAGGGCGCGCAGGCACTGCAAAGCGCCGGTTATGCCACCGACCCGAACTATGCGCGTAAATTGACCAGTATGATCCAACAGCTGAAGTCGATGAGCGAGAAGGTGAGCAACGCCTACAACACGAATCTCGACAATCTCTTCTAAATGGCTCAAGTCCTGTGACCTGCTGCCGATAATAATCTGTAACTGAAGGATTAAAAGGAACTTCCATGTCCAGCTTGATTAATAACGCCATGAGCGGGCTGAGCGCGGCTCAGGCGGCGCTGAATACTGCCAGTAACAACATTTCCAGCTATAACGTTGCGGGCTATACCCGTCAGACGACCATTATGGCGCAAGCCAATAGCACGCTGGGTGCCGGCGGTTGGGTGGGCAATGGTGTTTATGTTTCCGGTGTACAGCGCGAATATGATTCGTTCATCACCAATCAACTGCGCGCGGCGCAGAACCAGAGTAGCGGGTTGACGACCCGTTATGAGCAGATGTCCAAAATCGACAACCTGCTGGCCAGCAAAACCAGCTCTGTCTCCTCGTCCATGCAGGATTTTTTCACCAGCCTGCAAACGCTGGTGAGTAACGCCGAAGACCCGGCGGCGCGCCAGACGCTGATAGGCAAAGCCAATGGGCTGGTTAACCAGTTCAAAACGACCGACCAGTATCTGCGCGATCAGGACAAGCAGGTCAATATCGCGATTGGTTCCAGCGTCGATCAGATCAACAACTACAGTAAGCAGATTGCCAGCCTGAACGACCAGATCTCGCGTCTGACCGGTGTAGGTGCCGGGGCATCGCCGAATAACCTGCTTGATCAGCGCGACCAGTTGGTCAGTGAGCTGAACAAAATTGTCGGCGTGGAAGTCAGCGTTCAGGACGGCGGCACCTATAACATCACGATGGCGAACGGCTATTCACTGGTGCAGGGAAGTAATGCCCGTCAGCTAGCGGCGGTACAGTCGCAGTCCGACCCTTCACGAATCACCGTTGCCTATGTCGATTCCATCGCGGGAAACATCGAAATTCCGGAAAAACTGATCACGACCGGTTCGCTCGGTGGTCTGCTGACCTTCCGTTCCCAGGATCTGGATCAGACGCGCAACACGCTGGGACAACTGGCGCTGGCGTTCGCCGATGCGTTTAACCAGCAGCACCGCGAAGGGTATGATGCGAACGGCAAAAATAATGTCGATTTCTTTAGCATCGGCGACCCGGCTGTGTATGGAAATAGCAAGAATACCGGCAGCATCAGCGCGACCGTTAAAACCGCCTCAGAGGTTCAGGCGACTGACTATAAAGTGGTTTATGACGGAGCGAAATGGCAGGTGACGCGTCTTGCGGATAACACCTCTTTTGAAGCGACCGAAAACGCGGGCAAACTGACCTTTGATGGCCTGGAGATTAACATCGATGTTGGCCCTGCTAAAAATGACAGCTTCATCGTCAAGCCGGTCAGCGACGCCATCATCAATATGGGCGTTCTGGTGACCAACGAATCGCAAATTGCGATGGCGAAGGACGCAACGGCCGGTGAAAGCGACAACCGTAATGGTCAGGCATTGCTGGATTTGCAAAAGGACAGCACAACGGTAGGTGGTTCAAAATCGTTTAACGACGCCTACGCTACGCTGGTCAGCAACGTGGGCAGCAAAACCGCAACGCTGAAAACCAGCAGCACCACCCAGGGCAACGTGGTGACGCAGTTGAGCAATCAGCAACAGTCCATTTCCGGCGTTAACCTTGACGAAGAGTACGGCAACCTGCAACGCTTCCAGCAGTATTACCTGGCCAATGCCCAGGTGTTGCAAACCGCCAACTCTCTGTTTGATGCACTGCTGAGTATTCGCTAAGGGAGCAGGAAACGATGCGTATCAGTACCCAAATGATGTACCAGCAGAACATGCGCGGTATCACCAATTCCCAGGCGGAGTGGATGAAATACGGTGAGCAGATGTCGACAGGGAAGCGGGTAATCAATCCGTCTGACGATCCTATCGCCGCATCCCAGGCCGTGGTGTTGTCACAGGCGCAGTCGGAGAACAGCCAGTTCGCCCTGGCGAGGACTTTCGCCACGCAGAAGGTTTCGCTGGAAGAGAACGTGTTAAACCAGGTGACGACGGCGATACAAAGCGCACAAGAAAAAATCGTCAGCGCCGGTAACGGAACGCTGAGTGATGATGACCGCGCCTCGCTGGCGACGGACTTACAGGGTATCCGCGATCAGTTGATGAACCTGGCAAACAGTACCGACGGTAACGGTCGCTATATTTTTGCCGGTTATAAAACGGAAACGGCTCCGTTTGCTCAGGCTGACGGTACTTACAACGGCGGTACGGAGAACATCACTCAGCAGGTGGATGCCTCCCGTTCGATGACCATCGGCCACACCGGCAACAAAATTTTCGACAAGATCACCAGTAATGCGGTTCCGGAACCGAACAACGGGACGTCCGAAACCAACCTGTTCAAAATGCTGGATTCGGCGATTGCCTCATTGAATTCCCCTGTGGGTGACGATGCGACGTTGAAAGAACAGGCAAAAGCGGTGATTGATAAAACCAACCGTGGTCTGAAAAACTCGCTTAATAATGTACTGAGTGTGCGTGCGGAACTGGGGACGCAACTGAAGGAACTGGAGAGTCTGGACTCGCTGGGCACCGATCGCGCACTAGGACAAACGCAGCAGATGAGTAATCTGGTGGATGTGGACTGGAACGCGGCCATTTCATCGTACGTCATGCAGCAGGCGGCGCTCCAGGCCTCTTATAAAGCCTTTACCGATATGCAGGGGATGTCGCTATTCCAGCTCAACCGCTAATACCGATTTGAAACATATCATGAAACTGGGTATGTTTTATCTGCCCGCTCCCTCTCACCCCGGAGCGGGCATTTTTTTGTCGGTTACACGCTAACCCTCAGAGGGGCAGAGGAACGCTTTCCCGCCAGTCTGATGATCAGCGCAAGGGTGCCACTGAGGGTGGCCAGCGTGACGACGCCTTGCCAGTTTGCCAGCGCATACACCTGACTGCCGAGCACCGAGCCCAGCGCCATGCCAATGAATATGACGCTGAACAGTAGTGCATTCAGACGCCCCCTGGCCTGCGGTTCGAGGCTATAGACCAGATTCTGGTGCGCCACCAGGCTCGATTGCAGTCCCAGGTCAAAGCCGACGGCGGAGAGCGCAATCAGCAACCACTGCGCGTGCACGGGCAACGCGGGTAACAGGAACATCAGCGCAAAAGAAACGGTCACCAGCAATGCCCCCAGTTGCGTCACTTTTTCTGCGCCTATCTTATCTGCCAGATGACCGGCCAACGGTGCAGCCAGCGCTCCGGCAGCCCCGGCGATACCAAATGCCCCCGCGGCGGCGCTGCCCATCTGATAGTTTTCTGCCAGCATCACGGCCAGCGTTGACCAGAACGCACTGAACGCGACGGACAGAAAACCTTGCGCCAGGGCGGCACAACGTAGTGCCGGGTAGCGACACCATAACTGCGCCAGGCTCACCATCAGTGCGGGATAACTCAGCGTGGAATGGGCTGTAAATGCGGGCAGGACTTTCCACAACAATACGCCGACAAGGGCAATACTGAGCGCGGCGAGTTGATACATTTCCCGCCAGCCAAAGGCTTCTCCGACCAGACCACTCACGGTGCGTGACAATAAAATGCCCAGCAGCAGGCCGGTCATCACTGTCCCGACCGTTTTTCCCTGTTTGCCCTCTGGGGCGAGAATCGCCGCCGCCGGGACGATATCCTGCGCCATCGTCGCCGCCATCCCCAGCAACAGACTTACGGTCAGTAGAGAATGCACCTGGCCTGTGACGCTACAGGCCAGCAGCAACAGGGCGAGCGCGGCGCTTTTCATCAGAATGAGCCAGCGCCGATCGTAACGGTCGCCGAGCGGCAATAAGAACAGGATCCCCAACGCATAACCGGCCTGCGTTAACGTGGGCACCAGTCCCATGCCGGTGATGCTGAGCGCCAAATCGGCCCCCATTAGCGGTAACAACGGTTGTGCATAGTAGATGGCGGCAACGCTGAAGCCTGCGCCCAGCGCCAGAACAAAGATCAGCCAACGAGACGGTGTGTGCATTTCAAAATCCTCAATCACAGGTGTGAGGCTATTTTTCTCTGAATGGCGGTGGTCTGGTAGTCAGCGATGTGGTAAAACGATTATACGTAAAGCGTATGAGCATCGAATGAATGAAAAAGAATGAGCGTATAGACAGGGTGGAACTGATGCGAACGTTTGTGCGCATCGTGGAGGCCGGATCGTTGTCAGCTGCCGCTCGTCAGTTGAACACGACCCAGGCGACAATCAGTCGGCGGTTGCAGTCGCTGGAGGCGATGCTGGGGGTAAAACTGGTCTTACGTACCACGCACGCCATGAAGCTAACGGACGACGGCGAGCGCGGATACCAGCACGCCAAACATATCATTGACGCCTGGCTGGCACTGGAGGACGGACTCAACGTCACGGAAGATGAGCCCGTCGGGACATTGCGGGTGCGGGCTCCGCATGCTTTTGGTCAGCAGCAGCTCCTCACGCCGTTACTGCACTTTTTAGCGCGCTACCCCAATCTGTCGGTGGAGTGGATGCTCAACGATAAAACGGTCGATTTTCTCAGCGACAATATCGACTGCGCGATCCGCGTGGGCGCGGAGGTCGATCCGGCAACGGTTTCGGTGCTGCTAGCGGAAGTGCCGCGTAGCGTGGTCGCTTCACCGGCGCTGCTGGCGCAATTTGCAACGATCGCGGTGCCAGAACAGCTATCGTCGCTGCCCTGGATTGCCGTCAACACCTTCTATCAACACAACGTCTCACTTAGCCATCAGCACAGTCGGGAACCGGTGACCTTTCCGATCACGCCGCGACTGAGTACCGACAGTATCTACGTAGCGCGCAATGCAGCGCTGGCGGGGTTAGGCGTGGTGGTGGTGTCAAGCTGGACGGTGACCGAGGATATCGCGCAAGGACGACTCGTCGAGCTGGTTCCTGACTGGCAGGCCGCACCTTTGCCAGTACACCTGGTCTATCCCTGGGCGCGTTATTATCCCACTCGCCTGCGTAAGTTTCTGGAATTGATGAAAAAGGTGTTGCCGGAACTGGCGGGAATGCGCCGACCTGAAGGGGAATAAAAAAGCCGACCCTGAGGTCGGCTTTTTACGCTATCGATTTTACTCGACAGGCTGAGGACGAGTCGGTCCAGCAGAGGCACTGTGCGAGGCAGTGTGACCACCTGCGGCGCCTTTGCCATCAAAGGCGAAAGCAGGGCGCTGCCAGTCACTGTGGCGTGGCGCTTCAGGCACATATTCCGGCGCTGGCGCACGGGTCATCGGTGCGGTTGCGTGGCTGTGCTCAGCAACTGATTCTGCCACGACTGGCGCTGCGACTTCTGCGATCGGTGCAACGACAACGGGTTCGGATACTGGCGCAGGCGCTGTGGGTGCTTCAACGATCACTGGCGCTGCAACCGGTTCTGCAATGACTTCAGGCTCCGCAACCACTTCAGGCTCAACGGCGACAGGTTCAGCCGCAACCACGTCAGGCACGGCAGTCACTGTTTCAGGCTCGACCGTAACCACGTCTGGTGTCTCTTCAACGACCGGAGCAGTTTCCTGCGTTTCAGCGACAGGTTCTGCCTGAGCGGCAACCTCTTCGGCGACCGGCACATCGGCGTCGGCAATCACCTGCGGCTGTTCAACCACCGGGGCGGCAATAACTTCCGGATGCGTCGTTTCAACCACGGCCTCAGCCTGAACCGGCGCTTCTGCTACCGTTTCAACGACAGTTTCAACGGCGGGTTCAACTGCGGCAACAGCTTCAACGGCGGCTGCCACGGCTTGCGGTTCGGTCACAACAGGCTGGGCCTGTACCTGTTCGATTTCCTGTGCTTCTGGCTGCGCATCCTGAGGACGGGCTACCGGGTAGCGGATCCACACTTTGCCGGACGCCATTTCTGGCGAGGCGCAGGCGACAGTCAGCGGCATCGGCGACTGCAGTGGGTAACGTTCGTCACGATAACGACGACGACGCTGGCCGCTCACACGCAGATGACGTGGGGAACGACGCGAACGACGCGGCATACCGGCGTTATCACGTGCTTCACCATTGTCATCCTGCTCTGGGGTTGCTTCTGTCACGACAGGCAGCGGCACTTTCACCAGTTCAGTGCTTTGCGCTGGCGCAGCCTGTGCTGCAACTGGTGCGACAACGTTCTCTTCCGTGGTGGCGGTTTCTACCTCTGCCACTTCTGAGGCCTGGTCGTGGTAACGAACTTTCTGGTTCAGCTGACGCTGTTTACGGCGCGGCTGAGCCTGACGAACGCGCTCTTCCTGTTCGGTCTCTGGAGTCTGCTGCTCATCAAGATTCAGCGCTTTTACTTCCTGCTGAGCCTGACGTTTATCATCACTGCGACGGCGGTTACGTTCGCGACGTGGCTGCTGCTGCTCATCACCAGACTTTGCTTTATCCGCTACGTCGGTCGCTTGCTGACGGTTATCACGGTTTTCGGCATTCTGCTGCGCATTACGGCGGTTACGGCGATTCTCGTCGCGGTTCTCGCCATTTTCTGAACGTTCGCCACGGTTATCGCGGTTGTCACGACGTTCGTTGCGATCGTTACGGTCACGACGGTTGTTCTGGCGTTTACGGCGATCCTGCTGACGCTCTGGCTTCTCCGCGGCTTTCGGCGCAGGCTGCTCGGCAGGTTTCACTTCTTCACTACCGCTGAACAGCGATTTCAGTGCGCCAAAGAAACGGCTCAGCAGCCCCGGCTCTGCCGGAGCGGCTGGCGCAACGGCGGCCTTCGGCGCAGCGGCTTTCACTGGCGGTTCGGCAGGCGTTGGCGCAGGCGGAACTTCTGGCATGGCGAAGGTGGCAAGAGCGGGCTGCTCAGGACGTTTACGCTCGGCGAACTCTTCTTCAGACGGTAACGCCATCGCTTCTTCATGTAGCTTCGGCAGCATGTAGCTCAGAGTCGGCGTCTCTTCACCTTTACGCACGCGCAGTACGGAGTAGTGCGGTGTCTCCATTTGATCGTTAGGTACGATCACGCAACGCACGCCATCCTGTCGGGTTTCAATCGCATTAACGGCAGTACGTTTTTCGTTGAGCAGATAGGAGGCAATTGGCACTGGGACAATCGCGTGGACTTCCTGAGTATTCTCTTTCAGCGCTTCTTCTTCAATCAGACGCAGAATAGACAGGGACAGCGACTCGTTATCACGCACGGTGCCGGTACCGCTACAGCGTGGGCAGACGTGATGGCTGGACTCGCCCAGCGACGGGCTCAGGCGCTGACGGGACATTTCCAGCAGGCCGAAGCGTGAAATATGGCTGATCTGGATACGCGCACGATCCTGGCGGACCGCTTCACGCAGACGGTTTTCCACCGCACGCTGATGGCGTACCGGGGTCATATCAATGAAGTCGATAACGATCAGGCCGCCGAGGTCACGCAGGCGCAACTGACGGGCGATCTCATCGGCCGCTTCCAGGTTAGTGTTGAACGCCGTTTCTTCAATATCGCCGCCGCGGGTTGCGCGAGCGGAGTTAATGTCGATGGCGGTTAACGCTTCGGTGCTGTCGATAACGATAGAGCCGCCGGAAGGCAGACGCACTTCACGCTGGAACGCGGATTCAATCTGCGACTCGATCTGATAGTGGCTGAACAGCGGGATTTCACCGGTGTAAAGTTTGATTTTGCTGCTGAAATCCGGACGACCTAACGCCGCAATATGCTGGCGCGCCAGTTCGAGCACTTTCGGGTTATCGATAAGGATTTCACCGATATCCTGACGCAGATAGTCGCGGAAGGCGCGAACAATCACGTTGCTCTCCTGATGGATCAGGAACGGAGCAGGGCGGCTTTCCGCGGCTTTCTGAATGGCTTCCCAGTGTTTCAGACGGAAGCTTAAGTCCCACTGCAGCGCTTCGGCAGATTTGCCTACGCCCGCAGTACGTACAATAAGACCCATGCCATCAGGCAGTTCAAGGCTTGCCAGCGCTTCTTTCAGCTCGGTACGGTCGTCGCCTTCGATGCGACGAGAGATACCCCCCGCACGCGGGTTGTTTGGCATCAGAACCAGATAGCTGCCCGCCAGGCTGATAAAAGTGGTCAGGGCAGCGCCTTTGTTGCCACGTTCTTCTTTATCAATCTGAACAATAACTTCCTGGCCTTCGCGCAGCACATCTTTGATGTTTGGACGACCATGAGCGTTGTAATTAGCGGGGAAATATTCGCGGGCAATTTCTTTTAACGGGAGGAAACCGTGACGTTCAGCGCCGTAATCAACAAAAGCCGCTTCCAGACTCGGTTCAATACGGGTAATTTTGCCTTTATAGATGTTCGCTTTTTTCTGTTCATGTCCAGGACTTTCAATATCCAGGTCGTACAGACGCTGCCCATCTACAAGGGCAACACGCAACTCTTCCTGCTGAGTTGCGTTGATTAACATTCTTTTCATCGTAACTTACTCATTATTCTTACATTGACGACTAAGCTGCGGGCAGAGTATTGCCTTTCCGGGTGTGAACCGATGGCCTCGTGTCTATTCGCGTCGCCAACCTCACGGTTATCGTCAGCTCAAAGAGGCGCAGAGTGTCGGTTGCCTGCATTTCATACGGAAACGCAGCGCAATTATCAGGGGAACCGCCTGGGTATTACTCTCCAGAGAAGATCCGATCTACCGGTAAGGACTGCAACCCGCAGCCCGCTAACTGTCTGAAAGATCAATACGTCTTACGCCATTGCTGCGTGGATGATCGTCCGGACAAAATTGGGTCTTTCCGTAAAATTCCTTGTTTTAACAAGATTCAGCACGGAAGCGGTGACATTATTCCACTGCTAACCTTGTTATAGCAAGATGACTTTTACCATTTATCACCCGCTTACTCACAGTTTTTTCACTTATGCGCGGTGATTGGTTTAATAACCACCAAATCAGTCATGAAACACGTGAGTGACGAAGGATAAAGATAAATATAAGCATAGAAAAATGAGTGGCGCTAATCCTTGTGGCTATTTAGAATCGGCCCCCATGAAAACAGAGACTCCATCCGTAAGAATTGTTGCTATTACTGCTGACGAAGCGGGGCAACGCATTGATAATTTTTTGCGCACACAGCTCAAAGGTGTGCCGAAAAGTATGATTTATCGCATTTTGCGTAAAGGCGAAGTGCGGGTGAATAAAAAACGCATCAAACCCGAATACAAACTGGAAGCGGGTGATGAAGTGCGCATTCCGCCGGTTCGCGTGGCGGAGCGTGAAGAAGAGGCCGTTTCGCCGCATCTGCAAAAAGTGGCGGCGCTGGCGGACGTTATCCTTTATGAAGACGACCATATTCTGGTGCTGAACAAGCCGTCGGGAACCGCGGTGCA
Source organism: Citrobacter sp. CtB7.12 (assembly GCF_001297795.1). Taxonomy (NCBI): domain Bacteria; kingdom Pseudomonadati; phylum Pseudomonadota; class Gammaproteobacteria; order Enterobacterales; family Enterobacteriaceae; genus Citrobacter; species Citrobacter sp. CtB7.12. Next base: position 49,874 of record NZ_LIFT01000007.1, read on the forward strand.
TGGCGGCAGCGGGTTAAGCTTTGGCGTGATTGAAGGGTTACGTGCGCTGCGTCCTGAGGCGCGTTTTCTTGAGCTGGTACACCGTCTTGACCGCGATACGTCGGGCGTGCTGTTGGTCGCGAAGAAACGTTCAGCACTGCGTTCGCTACATGAGCAACTGCGCGAGAAGGGGATGCAAAAAGATTATCTCGCCCTGGTGCGCGGGCAATGGCAGTCGCATGTCAAAACGGTACAGGCACCGTTATTGAAGAACATTCTGCAAAGCGGCGAGCGTATTGTGCGGGTGAATCAGGAAGGCAAACCGTCGGAAACGCGTTTTAAGGTGGAAGAACGTTACGCGTTCGCCACGCTGGTTCGCTGTAGCCCGGTGACGGGCCGCACACACCAGATTCGCGTGCACACTCAGTACGCGGGTCATCCGATTGCTTTTGACGATCGCTACGGTGACCGCGAGTTCGATAAGCAACTGGCAGGGACCGGATTGTCGCGTCTGTTCCTGCATGCAGCAGCATTGAAATTTACCCACCCGGGTACGGGTGAGGTGCTGCGCATTGAAGCGCCGATGGACGACCAACTGAAACGCTGTTTACAGGTGTTACGTAAGCCGGCCTGATGCGCATTTATCGCGCTAAACCTGCCGGATAAGACGTCTACGTCGCCATCCGGCAGGTCTCATTCTCCCGCCTACTGGATAGTGCTATTAATCAGGTTTTCAGCGGGTTCATCTCTTCCCGACGTAACATCTGGCACAGTGCGATCAGCGGTAAACCAATCAGCGTGTTTGGGTCTCGCCCCTCTAAGCGCTCAAAGAGCGCAATCCCCAGACCTTCGCTTTTAAAACTCCCTGCGCAGTGCAGCGGGCGTTCTTTACGCACGTAGTCTTCAATTTCCGCTTCACTGAGATGGCGGAAGTGAACGTCAAAGGGTTCCACCTCGGTCTGTAAATGTCCCGTCGCGGAGTTATACAGCGCCAGACCGGTATAGAACGTAATGATATTGCCGCTGGCTTTGGCTAACTGTTGGCAGGCTTTCTCTTCTGTTAAGGGCTTACCGGCGATTTCGCCATCCAGTACGCATACCTGATCGGAACCAATAATAAGATGAGACGGAAAGCGGTGAGCCAGCGATTGCGCTTTCTCTTGCGCCAGTCGGTTGACTAAGTGGCGAGGACTCTCTCCGGGCATCGGCGTTTCGTCAACCTCAGGGGCCGCGCATTCAAAGGGCATCGCCAGTTTTTCCAGCAGGGCGCGGCGCCAGGAAGATGTGGAGGCAAGAATGAGATTAGGCATATTTTTTCCACCAGATATAGCGTATTGATGAGAGCCATTTTAAACTATGCTCTTCGTCCTTCAGGCGTGCCGTTGTGGCGTCTCCTGAGCGAAAATAAGTCTGTAAACCGCAATGTGTGCGAATTATTGGCAAAAGGCAACCGCAGGCTGCCTTTTTCTTTGACTATATGACGTTACAAAGTTAATATGCGCGCCCTATGCAAAAGGTAAAATTACCCCTGACTCTTGATCCGGTTCGTACGGCTCAAAAACGCCTCGATTATGAAGGTATCTATACTTCTGATCTGGTAGAGCGCGTCGCCGATTCTGTAGTCAGTGTGGACAGTGATGTGGAATGCGCCATGTCGTTTGCTATCGATAACCAACGTCTTGCCGTGATTACCGGTGATGCGAAGGTTTCGGTAACGCTCGCATGTCAGCGTTGCGGGAAGCCGTTTCCTCATCATGTTCACACAACGTATTGTTTCAGTCCGGTTCGTTCCGACGAACAGGCTGAAGCACTCCCGGAAGCGTATGAGCCGATTGAGGTTAACGAATTCGGTGAAATCGATCTGCTTGCAATGGTGGAAGATGAAATTATCCTCTCCTTGCCGGTAGTTCCGGTGCATGATTCTGAACACTGTGAAGTGTCCGAGGCGGACATGGTCTTTGGTGAACTGCCTGATGAAGCGCAAAAACCAAACCCATTTGCCGTATTAGCCAGCTTAAAGCGTAAGTAATTGAGGAGTAAGGTCCATGGCCGTACAACAGAATAAACCAACCCGTTCCAAACGTGGCATGCGTCGTTCTCATGACGCTCTGACCGCAGTCACCAGCCTGTCTGTAGACAAAACTTCTGGTGAAAAACACCTGCGTCACCACATCACCGCCGACGGTTACTACCGTGGCCGCAAGGTAATCGCTAAGTAATCACGCGTTACTCAACGAATTTTACGTAGCAGGCAGGCTGTTAATGCCTCTTTCGCGTAAGAAACGAAGAGAAACCGTGTGATGAAGCTTAGTGAGGACATTCCCCGTTGCTGCGGGGAAATACCAAACCAGGCGGCGAAACGACTTTGACACGTCTAACCCTGGCGTTAGATGTCATGGGGGGTGATTTTGGCCCTTCCGTGACAGTGCCTGCAGCATTGCAGGCACTGAATTCTAATTCACAACTCACACTTCTTTTAGTCGGGGATCCCGATACTATCACGCCATTACTTGCTAAAGCTGACTTTGAACAACGTTCGCGTCTGCAGATTATCCCTGCACAGTCAGTTATCGCCAGTGATGCCCGGCCTTCGCAGGCAATCCGCGCCAGTCGCGGGAGCTCAATGCGTGTGGCGCTGGAACTCGTGAAGGAAGGGCGAGCACAAGCCTGCATCAGCGCTGGAAATACCGGTGCGCTGATGGGACTTGCAAAATTATTGCTCAAACCGCTCGACGGTATTGAGCGTCCTGCGCTGGTGACGGTTTTGCCGCATCAGCAGAAAGGGAAGACGGTGGTCCTCGATCTGGGGGCGAACGTCGATTGCGACAGCAAGATGCTGGTGCAATTTGCCATTATGGGCTCGGTGCTTGCGGAAGAAGTGGTCGGTATTAACAACCCTCGTGTGGCCTTGCTCAACATTGGTGAAGAAGAAACCAAGGGGCTCGACAGCATTCGGGATGCCTCTGTGGTGCTAAAAACGATCCCTTCCATCAATTACATCGGCTATCTTGAAGCCAATGAGTTATTGACGGGGAAAACGGATGTGCTGGTATGTGACGGTTTTACAGGCAATGTCACATTAAAGACGATGGAAGGTGTTGTCAGAATGTTCCTTTCACTGCTGAAATCTCAGGGTGAGGGTAAAAAACGGTCGTGGTGGCTGCTGATATTAAAACGTTGGTTACAAAAAAGCCTGGCGAGGCGATTCAGTCACCTCAACCCCGACCAGTATAATGGCGCCTGTCTGTTAGGATTGCGCGGCACGGTGATAAAAAGTCATGGTGCGGCCAATCAGCGAGCGTTTACCGTCGCGATTGAACAGGCAGTGCAGGCGGTGCAGCGACAAGTTCCTCAGCGAATTGCCGCTCGCCTGGAATCTGTATACCCAGCTGGATTTACAATGCTGGATGCTGGTAATGGCGACACATCGCAGCCACACTGATTACGGTGTGGCGTGAGAGCCCCAGCATCTTAGCCGTTGTGATGCGCGGTATATAACCAAAAAGTGACTGAGCGTACATGTATACAAAGATTATTGGTACTGGCAGCTATCTGCCTGAACAGGTGCGGACTAACGCCGATCTGGAAAAAATGGTCGATACGTCTGACGAGTGGATTGTCACCCGTACAGGTATTCGTGAACGCCATATTGCTGCGCCGAATGAAACCGTCTCAACGATGGGTTTTACGGCGGCTCAACGCGCGCTGGAAATGGCGGGCATTGATAAAGAACAGATTGGCTTGATTGTGGTAGCGACCACCTCAGCGACACATGCATTCCCCAGCGCAGCATGCCAGATTCAGAACATGCTGGGCATCAAAGGCTGCCCGGCGTTTGACGTCGCCGCAGCCTGTGCCGGCTTTACTTACGCATTAAGCGTCGCCGACATGTACGTTAAAACGGGTGCGGTCAAATACGCGCTGGTGGTTGGTTCCGATGTTCTGGCCCGCACCTGCGATCCAACCGATCGTGGCACAATCATTATTTTTGGCGATGGTGCCGGTGCCGTGGTACTGAGCGCCTCTGACAAGCCGGGCATCATCTCTACCCATCTGCATGCTGATGGCCGCTATGGCGAACTGCTGACGCTGCCGAATGCCGATCGCGTGAATCCGGAAAATTCGATTCATTTGACGATGGCTGGCAACGAAGTGTTCAAAGTGGCTGTTACCGAACTTGCACACATTGTCGACGAGACACTGGCGGCCAATAACCTGGATCGTTCAGAACTTGACTGGCTGGTTCCGCATCAGGCTAACCTACGTATCATCAGCGCGACGGCCAAAAAACTGGGCATGTCGATGGACAATGTGGTGGTGACTCTGGACAGACACGGCAACACGTCTGCGGCCTCCGTTCCTTGCGCGCTGGATGAAGCCGTGCGTGACGGACGTATCAAAGAAGGTCAGCTTGTGTTGCTTGAAGCCTTTGGCGGTGGATTCACCTGGGGCTCCGCGCTGGTTCGTTTCTAGTATAAGGATTTAAACATGACGCAATTCGCATTTGTGTTCCCTGGACAGGGTTCCCAGACCGTTGGGATGTTAGCCGATATGGCGGCAAGCTATCCCATCGTCGAAGAGACGTTTGCCGACGCTTCTGCGGCGCTGGGCTATGACCTGTGGGCGCTGACTCAACAGGGGCCGGCTGAAGAACTGAACAAGACCTGGCAGACGCAGCCTGCGCTGTTAGCCGCGTCCGTTGCGCTGTATCGCGTCTGGCAACAGCAGGGCGGTAAAGCGCCTGTGCTGATGGCGGGTCATAGCCTTGGTGAATACTCTGCGCTGGTTTGCGCCGGTGTCATTAATTTTGCTGACGCAGTGCGTCTGGTTGAGCTGCGTGGTAAATTCATGCAGGAAGCCGTTCCGGAAGGCACAGGCGGTATGTCTGCTATCATCGGTCTCGATGATGCGTCCATTGCAAAAGCGTGCGAAGAAGCCGCAGAAGGCCAGGTGGTCTCGCCGGTGAACTATAACTCACCGGGACAGGTCGTTATCGCCGGGCATAAAGAAGCCGTTGAGCGTGCTGGTGCCGCCTGTAAAGCCGCCGGTGCAAAACGTGCGCTGCCGTTACCGGTGAGCGTACCGTCTCACTGTGCGCTGATGAAGCCAGCAGCGGAAAAACTGGCAGCAGAATTAGCGAAAATTACCTTTAACGCGCCATCTGTACCGGTTATCAACAACGTGGACGTGAAATGTGAAACTGACGCAGACGCCATTCGCGATGCGTTGGTGCGCCAGTTGTACAGTCCGGTACAGTGGACGAAGAGCGTTGAATTAATGGCGTCTCAGGGGGTCGAGCACCTGTATGAAGTGGGACCAGGTAAAGTGCTTACGGGCCTGACGAAACGTATTGTTGATACCCTGACTGCCTCGGCTCTGAACGAACCGGCGGCAATGTCGGCGGCACTTGCGCAATAAAAGAGGAACACCATGAGTTTTGAAGGAAAAATCGCGCTGGTTACCGGTGCAAGTCGTGGCATTGGCCGCGCAATTGCAGAGACGCTTGTTGCCCGTGGCGCGACCGTTATCGGTACCGCGACCAGCGAAAGTGGCGCTCAGGCCATCAGCGATTACTTAGGTGCTAAAGGTAAAGGTCTGATGTTGAATGTGACTGATCCAGCATCTATCGAATCTGTTCTGGAAAAAATTCGCGCAGAATTTGGTGAAGTGGATATCCTGGTCAATAATGCCGGTATCACACGTGATAACCTGCTGATGCGAATGAAAGATGATGAGTGGAACGATATTCTCGAAACCAATCTTTCATCTGTTTTCCGCCTGTCAAAAGCGGTAATGCGCGCTATGATGAAAAAGCGTCATGGACGTATTATCACTGTCGGTTCTGTGGTTGGTACCATGGGAAATGCGGGTCAGACAAACTACGCTGCGGCGAAAGCGGGTCTGATCGGCTTCAGTAAATCGCTGGCACGCGAAGTTGCGTCCCGCGGTATTACAGTGAACGTTGTTGCTCCGGGCTTTATTGAAACGGACATGACGCGTGCGCTGACTGATGAGCAGCGTGCGGGTACGTTGGCGGCAGTTCCTGCAGGTCGTCTTGGCGATCCGAAAGAGATCGCCAGTGCGGTTGCATTTTTAGCCTCTGACGAAGCAGGTTACATCACGGGTGAGACTTTGCACGTCAACGGCGGGATGTATATGGTTTAACCACGAGATACGCAAAATCATCCAAATTGTATCAAGGCGGCAAGACCGAAAAGCCGGCGAGCATAGATGACTATGTGACCAGAGTTTGAGGATGCAGCCAACACAGAGACAATTTGAAGGATAAAGCGTAGAAAAATATTTGCGTTATTATAGGTCTTGGCCTCAAAATAACGTAAAATCGTGGTAAGACCTGCCGGGATTTAGTTGCAAATTTTTCAACATTTTATACACTACGAAAACCATCGCGAAAGCGAGTTTTGATAGGAAATTTAAGAGTATGAGCACTATCGAAGAACGCGTTAAGAAAATTATCGGCGAACAGCTGGGCGTTAAGCAGGAAGAAGTTACCAACAATGCTTCTTTCGTTGAAGACCTGGGCGCAGATTCTCTTGACACCGTTGAGCTGGTAATGGCTCTGGAAGAAGAGTTTGATACTGAGATTCCGGACGAAGAAGCTGAGAAAATCACCACCGTTCAGGCTGCCATTGATTACATCAACGGCCACCAGGCGTAAGTGAACATCTCCAGGCGGTCATTCGACCGCCTGAGTTTTATCTTTTTGTCCCACTTGAATCAATTATCCCTCCCTGGAGGACAACCGTGTCTAAGCGTCGTGTAGTTGTGACCGGACTGGGCATGTTGTCTCCTGTCGGCAATACCGTAGAGTCTACCTGGAAAGCTCTCCTTGCCGGTCAGAGTGGCATCAGCCTGATCGACCATTTCGATACTAGCGCCTATGCAACGAAATTTGCTGGCTTAGTAAAGGATTTTAACTGTGATGACATTATCTCGCGCAAAGAACAGCGCAAGATGGATGCCTTCATTCAATATGGAATTGTCGCTGGCGTTCAGGCCATGCAGGATTCTGGCCTTGAAGTAACGGAAGAGAACGCATCCCGTATTGGCGCCGCTATTGGCTCCGGTATCGGCGGTCTCGGACTGATTGAAGAAAACCACAGTTCTCTGGTGAACGGTGGACCGCGTAAAATCAGCCCATTCTTCGTTCCGTCGACGATTGTTAACATGGTGGCGGGTCACCTGACCATCATGTATGGCCTGCGTGGGCCAAGCATCTCTATCGCGACCGCCTGCACCTCAGGCGTACATAACATCGGTCATGCCGCGCGTATCATTGCATACGGCGATGCGGACGCGATGGTCGCGGGCGGTGCTGAAAAAGCCAGTACGCCACTGGGCGTAGGCGGCTTTGGCGCAGCACGTGCGTTGTCTACCCGTAACGATAACCCGCAAGCGGCAAGCCGCCCGTGGGACAAAGAGCGAGATGGCTTTGTTCTGGGCGACGGTGCAGGCATGGTGGTACTGGAAGAGTACGAGCATGCTAAAGCGCGCGGCGCAAAAATTTATGCTGAAGTCGTTGGCTTCGGGATGAGCAGTGACGCTTACCACATGACGTCGCCGCCGGAAAACGGCGCTGGTGCTGCCCTGGCGATGGTCAATGCATTGCGTGATGCGGCGATTGAACCTGGCCAGATTGGCTACGTTAACGCCCATGGGACGTCCACGCCGGCAGGCGATAAAGCTGAAGCGCAGGCTGTTAAATCTGTCTTTGGCGATGCGGCAAGCCGTGTGATGGTGAGTTCCACCAAGTCCATGACCGGCCACCTGTTGGGTGCAGCGGGCGCGGTAGAGTCGATTTACTCTATCCTGGCGCTGCGCGATCAGGCTGTTCCGCCAACCATCAACCTGGATAACCCGGATGAAGGTTGCGATCTGGACTTCGTTCCTCACGAAGCGCGTCAGGTCAGCGGAATGGAGTACACGCTGTGTAACTCCTTCGGTTTCGGTGGGACTAACGGTTCATTGATCTTTAAAAAGGTCTGACCGCCGTTCTGCCTTCCTGGTTAAAAGGTCCGCTTGTCGGGCCTTTTTTATTGCGTTTTCTTCCCTTGTCCTGCGCTAACCATCCTGCGACACTAACGGGCCATGCATAAGGAGCCACCATGTTCTTGATCAATGGCCGTGAACAGGAATCTCTTCCCGCAAGCGATCGCGCCATCCAGTTTGGCGATGGCTGCTTTACCACTGCGTGCATTCTCGACGGCACCGTATCGCTGCTGGCGGCGCATTTGCGGCGCTTGCAGGCGGCCTGCGCAACGTTGCTGATTGCCTTTGATGACTGGGATGTGCTTGAGCGCGAAATGACCGTGCTGGCCGCGGGCCATCCACGTGCGGTACTGAAGGTGATTATCAGCCGTGGAAGTGGGGGACGAGGATACAGCGGCGCGCAGTGTCGTGACAGCACCCGCATTCTCTCTGTGTCTGCCTATCCGCAGCATTATGACCGCTGGCGCGAACAGGGGATCACGCTTGCCTTAAGCCCGGTTCGTCTGGGGCGTAACCCTTTGCTCGCGGGCATCAAGCACCTGAACCGGCTCGAACAAGTGCTGATCCGTTCTCATCTTGAGCAGACGGACGCCGAAGAGGCGTTGGTTCTTGACAGTGAGGGTTGGGTTACGGAATGCTGTGCGGCTAATTTATTCTGGCGAAAAGACAATGTGGTCTATACGCCGCGCCTCGATCAGGCGGGAGTGAACGGTATTATGCGACAATTCTGTATCCGGAAACTGGCACAATCGTCTTTTCAGGTTGTCGAAACCCATGCCCGCGAAGCAGCGCTGCAACATGCCGATGAAATGGTGGTCTGCAATGCGCTGATGCCGATTGTACCTGTGCGGGCTTATGGCGCTAACACGTTGTCTTCACGTGTATTATTTCAGTTTCTGGCCCCACTGTGTGAGCATCCGAATTAGTCATGAAAAAAATGTTTCGTGTTGTCCTTTTACTGGTTGTTGTATTGGGCATTGCCGCAGGGGCGGGAATGTGGAAGGTTCGCCATCTTGCGGACAGTAAAATCCTGATCAAAGAAGAGACCATTTTTACCCTTAAGCCGGGTACCGGGCGTCTGGCCCTGGGCGATCAGCTGTATGCGGATCGGATAATTAACCGCCCGCGCGTGTTTCAATGGTTGCTGCGCGTCGAACCAGAACTCTCCCACTTTAAGGCCGGAACCTACCGTTTAACGCCGGGTATGAGCGTCCGCGAGATGCTGCAACTGCTGGAAAGTGGCAAAGAGGCGCAATTCCCACTGCGGCTGGTAGAAGGTATGCGCTTAAGCGACTATCTCAAACAGCTGCGTGATGCGCCGTATATCAAGCATACCCTGAGCGACGATCGCTACGAAACCGTTGCAAAAGCGCTGGGCCTTGAAAGTACGGATGGGCTGGAGGGTTGGTTCTGGCCCGATACCTGGATGTATACCGCCAATACCACGGATGTTGCCTTGCTTAAGCGCGCACATCAGAAAATGGTGAAGGCGGTTGAGCGCGTCTGGGAAGGGCGTGCGGAAGGACTGCCGTATAAAGATCAAAACCAACTGGTGACGATGGCCTCGATTATTGAAAAAGAGACGTCCATTGCCAGCGAGCGCGATCAGGTCGCCTCTGTCTTTATTAACCGCCTGCGGATCGGGATGCGTCTCCAGACCGATCCAACGGTGATTTACGGAATGGGGGAGCGTTATAATGGCAAGATCTCGCGCGCGGACCTGGAAACGCCAACGGCCTATAATACCTACACGATAACAGGACTCCCGCCAGGACCGATTGCGATGCCGGGTGAAGCCTCGCTAAAAGCGGCGGCGCATCCGGCCAAAACGCCGTATCTCTATTTTGTGGCCGATGGTAAAGGCGGTCATACTTTTAATACTAATCTTGCCAGCCATAACCGGTCAGTGCAGGACTATCTGAAAGTGCTTAAGGAAAAAAATGCGCAGTAAGTATATCGTCATCGAGGGGCTGGAAGGCGCCGGAAAAACGACTGCAAAGAATGTTGTGGTTGAGACGCTTGAACAACTCGGTATTCGCGAGATGGTTTTTACCCGCGAGCCGGGCGGTACGCAGCTGGCAGAAAAACTGCGTAGCCTGGTACTGGACATTCGTTCGGTCGGTGACGAAACCATTACCGTAAAAGCCGAAGTGCTGATGTTCTATGCCGCGCGAGTGCAGTTGGTTGAGACGGTCATTAAACCTGCGCTCGCAGAAGGTAAATGGGTAATTGGCGACCGTCATGATCTGTCCACGCAGGCGTATCAGGGTGGTGGTCGCGGGGTCGATCAGCAGATGCTGGCGACGCTTCGTGATGCGGTACTGGGGGATTTCCGCCCGGATTTAACCCTGTACCTCGACGTCACGCCAGAGGTGGGTCTGAAGCGCGCTCGCGCCCGTGGCGAACTGGACCGCATCGAACAGGAATCGTTTGATTTCTTTAATCGTACTCGCGCTCGTTACCTCGAGCTTGCCGCTCAGGATGCCAGTATCCGCACGATTGATGCGACGCAGCCGCTGGATACGGTGATGAGCGATATCCGTACCACCATCACCGAGTGGGTGAAGGAGCAGGGAGAATGAAATGGTATCCATGGTTACGACCTGACTTCGAGAAGCTGGTAGCGAGCTATCAGGCGGGAAGGGGTCACCATGCGTTACTGATTCAAGCCCTACCGGGGATGGGCGACGATGCTTTGATCTATGCGTTGAGCCGCTACTTGCTTTGTCAACAACCGGATGGACATAAAAGCTGTGGCCACTGCCGTGGTTGCCAGTTGATGCAGGCAGGAACGCATCCGGACTACTATTCACTGTTCCCGGAAAAAGGGAAAAGCACGCTGGGCATTGATGCTGTGCGTGAAGTGAGTGAAAAACTGTATGAGCGTGCGCGACTGGGCGGAGCCAAAGTGGTCTGGATCCCGGATGCGGCGTTGATGACTGATGCCGCCGCCAATGCGCTGCTCAAAACGCTGGAAGAACCGCCCGCGCAAACCTGGTTCTTTCTCGCCAGCCGTGAACCCGCGAGGTTACTGGCAACGCTGCGCAGCCGGTGTCGTTTACATCATCTCGCGCCGCCGAGTGAATCATACGCGGTATCGTGGCTTGCACGAGAAGTGACAGCGTCACAAGATGCGTTATTGACTGCGCTGCGCCTGAGTGCCGGTTCTCCGGGGGCGGCGCTGACGCTCCTGGGGTCCGAAAGCTGGTCCCAACGTGACGCGTTGTGTCAGGCGCTGGCGAGCAGCATTCCTGCTGGTGACTGGTACTCATTATTGACGGTGCTTAACCATGAACAGGCGCCTGTCAGACTGCACTGGCTGGCGACGTTAATGATGGATGCGCTTAAACGTCAGCACGGGGCCAGTGTGATGACCAACGCGGATGCCGGGCAACTGATCGCCACGATTGCCGGTCAGCTTTCTCAGACGCGTATTCAGGCAATCCTCAATGCCATCTGCCACTGCCGCGAACAACTGCTTAACGTGACCGGAATAAACCGTGAACTGGTGTTAACCGATCTTCTTTTGCAAATCGAGCATTACCTGCAACCAGGCACTGTGTTGCCTGTTCCCCACCTGTAAGAGAGACATTATGTTTTTAGTCGACTCGCACTGCCATCTCGATGGCCTGGATTATCAATCTCTGCATAAGGATGTGGATGACGTGCTGGCGAAAGCCGCTGCGCGCGATGTGAAATTCTGTCTGGCGGTGGCGACAACGCTGCCAGGGTACCGCGGAATGCGGGAACTGGTCGGCCAGCGCGATAACGTCGTTTTCTCGTGCGGCGTACATCCACTCAATCAGGACGAACCGTATGACGTGGAAGAACTGCGTCATCTGGCGGCTGATGACGACGTGGTGGCGATGGGAGAGACGGGACTGGACTACTTTTATACTCCCGAAACAAAAGTGCGCCAGCAGGCGTCGTTCATTCATCATATCCAGATCGGCCGTGAACTGAACAAACCGGTGATCGTCCACACGCGCGATGCCCGCGCCGATACGCTGGCGATTCTTCGTCATGAAAACGTGACGGATTGTGGCGGCGTACTACACTGTTTTACAGAAGACAGAGAAACGGCGGGTAAACTCCTGGATTTGGGTTTTTATATCTCCTTTTCCGGCATTGTGACCTTCCGTAATGCTGAACAATTACGTGACGCTGCGCGATATGTGCCGTTGGATCGACTGCTGGTGGAGACGGATTCCCCGTATCTCGCGCCGGTACCGCATCGGGGTAAAGAGAATCAGCCAGCGATGGTCCGCGACGTGGCGGAATACATGGCCGTATTGAAAGGTGTGGCGGTTGAAGAATTGGCGCAGATCACCACCGATAACTTTGCCCGCCTGTTCCATATCAACGCTTCCCGCCTGCAGTCAGCCTCGTCGTTGAGTTTTTTTAAAGCTCGTAATTAATAACTAAAGCGAGTAAAGTTCACCGCCACAAAGTGGGCGGTGAATGAGCGAACTGACACATTCTGATACCTTTTTTGTCAAAATGTGCAACTTAACGCGCTGTCCTGGGTTGAAACGTGATAGCCGTCAAACTATATTTCGCCGATTTATTTTACTCTGTGTAATAAATAAAGGGCACTTAGATGCCCTGTCCACGGCGGGGTTCTCCCCCCTCGCCAATGCGTGTGAACGTAGAAAGCACAAATACTCAGGAGCACTCTCAATTATGTTTAAGAATGCATTTGCTAACCTGCAAAAGGTCGGTAAATCGCTGATGCTGCCGGTATCCGTATTGCCTATCGCAGGTATCCTGCTGGGCGTCGGTTCCGCAAACTTCAGCTGGCTGCCAGCCGTTGTATCGCACGTGATGGCAGAAGCCGGCGGTTCTGTTTTTGCAAACATGCCGCTGATTTTCGCTATCGGTGTCGCGCTTGGCTTTACCAACAACGATGGCGTTTCGGCTCTGGCTTCGGTTGTCGCCTATGGCATCATGGTAAAAACCATGGCCGTGGTCGCGCCGCTGGTTCTGCATTTACCTGCTGAAGAAATCGCAGCAAAACACCTTGCGGATACGGGTGTACTCGGGGGGATTATCTCCGGTGCGATTGCAGCGTACATGTTTAACCGCTTCTACCGTATCAAGCTGCCTGAGTATCTGGGCTTCTTTGCTGGTAAGCGTTTCGTGCCGATCATCTCTGGTCTGGCGGCGATCTTTACCGGTGTGGTTCTGTCCTTCATTTGGCCGCCAATCGGTACGGCAATCCAGACATTCTCCCAGTGGGCTGCATATCAGAACCCGGTTGTGGCGTTCGGTATCTACGGCTTCATTGAACGCTGCCTGGTACCGTTTGGTCTGCACCATATCTGGAACGTTCCTTTCCAGATGCAGATCGGCGAATACACCAACGCGGCAGGTCAGGTCTTCCACGGCGATATCCCTCGCTACATGGCGGGTGATCCGACAGCGGGCATGTTGTCTGGCGGCTTCCTGTTCAAAATGTATGGTCTGCCGGCGGCTGCGATCGCTATCTGGCACTCTGCGAAACCAGAAAACCGCGCCAAAGTGGGCGGCATCATGATCTCCGCGGCGCTGACTTCGTTCCTGACCGGTATCACCGAACCGATCGAATTCTCCTTCATGTTCGTTGCGCCGATTCTGTACGTTATCCACGCGATTCTGGCGGGTCTGGCGTTCCCAATCTGTATCCTGCTGGGTATGCGTGACGGTACGTCGTTCTCACACGGTCTGATCGACTTTATCGTGCTGTCCGGTAACAGCAGCAAGCTGTGGCTGTTCCCGATTGTCGGTGCGGGCTACGCGATTGTTTACTACACCATCTTCCGCGTGCTGATCAAAGCGCTGGATCTGAAGACTCCGGGTCGTGAAGATAATACCGATGACGCGAAAGCGGGCGCGACCAGTGAAATGGCTCCTGCGCTGATTGCGGCATTTGGTGGTAAAGAAAACATCACTAACCTGGATGCGTGCATTACCCGTCTGCGTGTCAGCGTGGCTGACGTGGCGAAAGTGGATCAGGCTGGCCTGAAGAAACTGGGTGCCGCTGGTGTGGTGGTCGCAGGTTCCGGTGTTCAGGCAATTTTCGGTACGAAATCCGATAACCTGAAAACTGAGATGGATGAATACATCCGTAACAGCTAAGACCTAAGAAGTTGGGGAGAACTAAGGCAGCCGAATGGCTGCCTTTTTTACGGGCTACAATCAGAACTGATAGTTTGCGGTGATGCTCACATTGCGTGGCTCACCATAAACAATCGACCCTTCAACGTTGGTATCGTAGGTTTTATCGAACAGGTTATTGACGTTACCCTGCACGGAGAAGTTTTTGGTTACCTGATAGCGGGTGAACAAATCCACCAGCGCGTAACTGCCTTGCTCAGCACGGAAGGTACCGTAGGGCGTCGCGGTATCGGTGTAGACGCGGTTCTGCCAGTTCACGCCACCGCCGACGGTCAAATCAGGTATCACCGGCAGACGGTAGCGGGTGAAAAGCTTGACGCTGGTACGTGGCAGATTCGGATTAACGGCGTTGCCTTCATTGTCTTCTGCGACGTAACGCGTCGCGCCAAAGGTCATCTGCCAGTTATCGGTAATCGCGCCGTTAACTTCGAACTCAACCCCTTTACTGACGGTCCCGTTCGCGGTTTTATAGGCGATTTCGCCATTGCTACCCGGAATCGGTGAACCGGTCGACTGGGCAACGTTATCCTGCTCAATGCGGAACACGGCGAGGGTGGTGGTCAGTCGGCTGTTCATCCAGTCAGACTTGAGGCCAACCTCATAGTTGTTACCGGTGATGGGCGTAAGGTATTTTCCGCCGCTATCGCGTTTATTCTGAGGCTGGAAGATGGAGGTATAACTGGCGTAAGTAGACCAGTTATCATTGATGTCATAAACCAGACCGGCATAGGGCGTAGTGTGGTTTTTTTCCATGCTGTAGCTCAGGGTATCAATACGCCAGTTGGTATAGCGTGCGCCGAGGATCAAGTGCAGCGGATCAGCCAGTGAAACGCGCGTTGCGGCGTACAACGACTTCATGTGCGTGGTGTCGTCCTGGGCCAGTGATTGCGGTGCCCAGTCGGTTTCCGGGAAATTGCCATTGAAGTTATTGAAACTGCCGATCTCATCCGGGAAGACGTTAGCCCAGGAGCTGTAATAGCGGTTGTTCTGTTTGCTGTAGCTGCCGCCGAACATCAGGTTATGCTGACGACCAAACAGGTCATAGCTGCCGTCAGCAAAAAGATCCAGCGCATCGACTTTACGTTTGCCGCTGTTCCAGCCCGTACCGCCCACGTAATCGAACCCCGGTCCATAGTTGCTGTAAGGACCGACCAGCATGCCATCTGCCTTATTCACATACGCATCGACATACATCGTTTTACTGTCGAACTTGATTTCCGAGTGAGTGGCATTCATCGTCGCCTGCCAGGTGTCGGCAAAACGCTGTTTGAACGTGACAAAGACTTTATTGATCTCTTTATCGTTATACGCCCAGTCTGGCGCGGTGCTACGGGCGCGGTCATAGCTGTTTTTGCTGCCATCGGTGTTCCAGCGCGGCAGGCCACCCCAGGTTGGGCTATCCACTCTGATTTTTTGGTACTCATACCCGGCGGCCAGGCTGGTGGTTTCACCCAGGTCAGCATCAATGATGCCAGAGAAGAAGTTTTTCTCGTTGTGATAGCGATCGAGCCAGGAGTCGTTGTCCTGATAACCCGCCACTATGCGGCCGCGTACATTACCGTCATCGGTGAGCGGGCTTTGCAGATCCATCACGTAGCGCTGTTTATTCCAGCTGCCATATTCCGCCGAGACGTTACCTTTGAACTCGCGGCTGGTGGCGTGTTTGCGGATCATATTGATGGAGGCTGACGGGTTGCCGGTGCCGGTCATCAGACCGTTTGCACCGCGTACCACTTCCACGCGCTCATAGAGCGCCATATCGGTGAGGGCGTCCCCCAGGTTCCAGCGGGATTCGAACCAGGTCGGAATACCATCAACCATATAGTTATCAATCTGGAAACCACGGGAGAAGTAACTGACGCGGTCAGAATCCGCCTGGCTTTTGCTGATCCCCAGCGTGCTGTCCATCACGTCGCCCAGCGTTTGCAACTGCTGGTCTTCCATACGTTGTTCGCTGACGATGCTGACCGACTGCGGAATATCGCGTTGGGTCATCATCATTTTGGTTCCGGCGGTGGTGGATTTGACGCTGTAATCCTGTTCGTCGTTGTCCGCAAAGGTTGCTGGCGCAGAACCGTCAACAATGACGGTCTCTTCCGGTGTGGTCGCCGCGAAACTCATGGATGGTATCAATGCCATCGCGATGCAGGCTGCCAGCAACGAGGGTGTTGCGCCAGCCTGGCATTGTTCATCCTTGTTGTGTGTTGTGAAAGACATCAGAAAGCCCTTAATAGTGAACGAACTCTGGCTCAGGCCGTGTAAGGTGGCGATGAGCCCCTTTTTATTTTTCAAACCATTTAATACGCATGAAAATGCAAATGCGAAATATACGCATTCATATTTACTCTGTAAACAGATGTAACTTGCTTTCTGAAATCTTGTTTCATTACTTTTTGGCACAGGAGAGGGGATAAATGGTTATAAGAGCGCCATTGTGATGGTTTTTTGCTTAAGAAATCGTGGGTTAAGGTTGAAAGAGCAGGTTTAAGTCAATCATACTCTATACTCGCAATGTGGCTCAGCGTAGCATGACATCACGCATGGCAATTTTTAGAAAAGGAAAACGTCGTGGCAGAAGAGACTATATTCAGCAAGATTATTCGTCGTGAAATCCCTTCCGATATCGTTTACCAGGATGACCTGGTGACGGCATTCCGGGATATTTCACCTCAGGCGCCTACACACATCCTGATCATTCCCAACGTTCTGATCCCGACGGTCAATGACGTCAGCGCAGAGCATGAGCAGGCGCTGGGACGGATGATTACCGTGGCGGCAAAAATTGCTGAGCAGGAAGGCATTGCCGAAGATGGCTACCGCCTGATCATGAATACCAATCGTCATGGCGGTCAGGAGGTGTATCACATCCATATGCATCTGCTGGGCGGTCGCGCGCTCGGTCCTATGCTCGCGCACAAAGGCCTGTCATGATGACCAGAGGATGCATTGCGCTGTCACTGGGTCTGCTCTTACTTGCCGGGTGCCGTTCTCATCCTGAGATCCCGGTAAGCGATGAACAGTCGCTGGTGATGGAGTCGACGCTGCTGGCAGCGGGTATCACCGCGCAAGCGCCGACATTGACCACGTCTGATATTCAGCCCTCTGCATCCTCAACGCTGTATAACGAAAGGCAAAAACCCGTTACCGTTCATTATCGCTTTTACTGGTATGACGCCAGGGGGTTAGAAATGCATCCTCTGGAAGCGCCGCGCAGCGTGACGATTCCGGCGCATTCGTCGGTCACGCTGTATGGCAGCGCCAATTATCTGGGGGCGCACAAAGTCAGACTTTATCTTTATTTGTAAGGGGTGAATCTTGAAGACAAAAATGAGTCGCTACGCATTGATAGCCGCGCTGGCGATGTTCCTGTCCGGTTGTGTGGTGCAACGTGAACCTGCTCCGGTTGAAGAGGTGAAACCCACGCCGGAACAGCCCGCACAGCCGCAAGAACCTGCTCCTGGGGTCCCTTCGGTGCCTACGATCCCGGGACAGCCGGGGCCTATTGAACATGAAGATCAGACTGCGGCACCGGCGCCGCGCATACGTCATTACGACTGGAATAGCGCGATGCAGCCGATGGTGGGCAAAATGTTGCAGGCCGACGGCGTGACGGCGGGGAGCGTACTGCTGGTCGATAGCGTGAATAACCGTACTAACGGTTCGCTGAACGCGGGTGAAGCCACTGAAACGCTGCGCAATGCGTTGGCGAACAATGGCAAATTTACCCTGGTCTCTGCGCAACAGTTGTCGATGGCAAAACAGCAGTTAGGGCTGTCGCCGCAGGACAGTCTGGGAACGCGTAGCAAAGCGATTGGTATTGCCCGTAACGTTGGCGCGCACTATGTGCTTTATTCCAGCGCCTCGGGTAACGTCAACGCGCCATCACTGCAAATGCAATTAATGCTGGTACAAACTGGCGAGATAATCTGGTCAGGTAAAGGTGCCGTTCAGCAGCAATAATATCCCAGAGCGCGACGCGGTGTTGTCGCGCTACTTTCCGCACTATCGTCCCGCCGCTGAAGGCCAGAGCGGTCTTAGCGGTGGGAGTGTGATTATTGAAAGTCCAACCCAGCGGCTGGTTCTTCGCCGCCATCACGATCCCGATGCGCCGCAAGCGCATTTTTTACGCCAGTATCATGCTTTATCGCGGCTGCCTGAAAGCCTTGCGCCGAAGCCGCGTTTTTACCTGAACGGCTGGATGGCGGTGGACTATGTTCCGGGTGAGATAAAATCCGGACTGCCAGGAGCCGACGAACTGGCGAGCTTACTGTATTATCTTCATCAGCAGCCCTGTTTTGGCTGGCGTATCTGTCTGCTACCGCTGCTGGAACAATACTGGCAGGGAAGCGATCCGGCACGGCGAACACCACGCTGGTTAAGAGAGTTAAAACGTCTGCGCAAGCGAGGGGAGCCTCGTCCGCTACGCCTCGCGCCGCTGCATATGGATGTCCACGCCGCCAACATCGTTCATGGCCCGGCAGGGCTACGGCTAATCGACTGGGAATATGCCGGAGACGGTGATATCGCTCTTGAACTGGCGGCGGTGTGGGTGGACGATGTTGAGCAACACCGGCAACTGGTCGACGCGTATGCCGTTAGCGCACGCATAGACGGGCACAAATTATGGCAACAGGTCAGACGCTGGTATCCGTGGATACTGATGCTGAAGGCCGGTTGGTTTGAATACCGCTGGCAACAGACCGGCGAACGACAATTTATCAGTCTGGCCGATGCAACCTGGCGGCAGCTGGCAACGAAGGATTAAGGAGAGCAGTGTGGGTCCAGTAATGTTGAATGTCGAAGGGTTTGAGCTGGATGCGGAAGAGCGTGAGATTCTGGCCCATCCGCTGGTGGGCGGTTTGATTCTGTTTACGCGCAATTACCACGACCCGGAACAGTTACGTGAACTGGTGCGCCAGATCCGTGCGGCGTCGCGCAACCATCTGGTAGTGGCCGTCGATCAGGAAGGCGGGCGCGTACAGCGTTTCCGGGAAGGATTCACCCGACTGCCCGCCGCACAGTCTTTTGCGGCGCTGCACGGGCTGGAAACAGGCGGTAAACTGGCGGAAGAGGCCGGATGGCTGATGGCCAGTGAAATGATCGCGATGGATATTGATATCAGCTTTGCGCCGGTACTGGATGTCGGGCATATCAGCGCCGCGATTGGCGAGCGTTCCTATCATGCTGACCCGATCAAAGCGCTGGCGATGGCGACCCGTTTTATTGACGGTATGCACGCGGCAGGAATGAAAACCACCGGCAAACATTTCCCTGGACACGGCGCGGTAACCGCCGATTCGCATAAAGAGACGCCGACCGATCCGCGTCCGGAAGCGGACATTCGGGCGAAAGATATGTCCGTGTTCCGCACGCTGATTACCGAAAACAAGCTGGACGCTATCATGCCGGCGCACGTCATTTACAGCGACGTTGATCCGCGTCCGGCGAGCGGCTCTCCGCACTGGCTGAAAACAGTTCTGCGTCAGGAGTTAGGTTTTGACGGCGTCATTTTCTCTGATGATCTGTCGATGGAAGGGGCCGCGATCATGGGCAGCTATGCTGAGCGTGGGCAGGCATCGCTGGATGCGGGTTGTGATATGATTCTGGTCTGCAATAATCGTAAAGGGGCGGTCAGTGTGTTAGATAATCTGTCGCCGATCAATGCAGAGCGTGTTACACGTTTGTATCATAAAGGTTCATTTTCGCGTCAGGAACTGATGGACTCGGCGCGCTGGAAAACCGTCAGCGCGCAGCTCAACCAGTTACATGAACGCTGGCAGGAAGAGAAAGCAGGTCATTAACGCACGTTTGGTGAGGATGCGATGATTATCTATTTACACGGTTTCGACTCTAACAGTCCGGGAAACCACGAAAAAGTCTTGCAGCTGCAGTTTATCGACCCGGACGTCAGACTGATAAGCTACAGCACGCGTCATCCGAAACATGACATGCAGCATCTGCTGAAAGAAGTGGACAAAATGTTGCAGCTTAATGTTGATGAGCGACCGTTGATTTGCGGCGTTGGCCTCGGCGGCTACTGGGCAGAACGCATTGGTTTTCTCTGCGATGTTCGCCAGGTGGTGTTTAATCCGAACCTGTTTCCGTATGAGAACATGGAAGGCAAGATCGATCGTCCGGAAGAGTATGCCGATATCGCCACTAAGTGCGTGACCAACTTCCGTGAGAAGAATCGCGATCGTTGCCTGGTTATTCTCTCGCGTCATGACGAAGCCCTGAACAGCCAACGGTCGTCAGAAGAGCTCCACCATTTCTATGAGATCGTGTGGGACGAAGAGCAGACACATAAGTTTAAGAATATTTCGCCGCACTTGCAGCGCATCAAAGCGTTTAAGACCCTGGGTTGACCCCTTGTCTGTCAGAATTGTCGAATTAAGCCAGCCTTCGGGCTGGTTTTTTTTGCCTGTTTTTCTGGCGTTGTCTATCTTTTCAGCAGCAAAACTTGATACACATCAATTTTGGTATGACCAATGCACCGCATGTGTTATTCTCACTCTCGAAGGACATTTTCATTGTCGTAACTTGTTGTTAATTAAAGGCTATGTTTATAACGTTTAATTAACAATTGGTTAATCATTTTAAGGGGGTCACGTTGACTACACCATTGAAAAAGATCGTGATTGTCGGCGGGGGAGCTGGCGGGCTGGAAATGGCGACGCAGTTGGGACACAAGCTGGGTCGCAAGAAAAAAGCGAAAATTACGCTGGTTGACAGAAACCACAGCCACCTGTGGAAACCCTTGCTGCACGAAGTGGCGACCGGTTCGCTGGATGAAGGCGTGGACGCGCTGAGCTATCTGGCGCATGCCCGTAACCATGGCTTCCAGTTCCAGTTGGGCTCGGTGATGAACATCGATCGCGAAGCGAAAACCATCACTATCGCAGAACTGCGCGATGAGAAAGGTGAGCTGCTGGTGCCTGAACGCAAAATTGCCTATGACACGCTGGTGATGGCGCTGGGTAGCACCTCCAACGACTTCAACACGCCGGGCGTGAAAGAACACTGTATCTTCCTTGATAACCCGCATCAGGCGCGTCGTTTCCACCAGGAAATGCTGAACCTGTTCCTGAAGTATTCCGCCAATCTGGGCGCGAACGGTAAGGTGAATATTGCGATTGTCGGTGGCGGCGCGACGGGCGTAGAACTGTCGGCGGAACTGCATAACGCAGTGAAACAGCTGCACAGCTACGGCTACAAAGGACTGACCAACGACGCGCTGAACGTGACGCTGGTGGAAGCCGGTGAACGTATTCTGCCTGCACTGCCACCGCGTATTTCTTCGGCGGCGCATAACGAATTAACGAAACTCGGCGTTCGCGTACTGACCCAGACGATGGTGACCAGCGCGGATGCGGGCGGCCTGCACACTAAAGACGGTGAATATATTGAGGCCGATCTGATGGTCTGGGCGGCGGGCATCAAAGCGCCGGACTTTATGAAAGAGATTGGCGGTCTGGAGACCAACCGGATTAACCAACTGGTGGTCGAACCGACGCTGCAAACCACCCGCGATCCTGATGTTTACGCGATTGGAGACTGTGCTTCCTGTGCGCGTCCGGAAGGGGGCTTTGTGCCGCCACGTGCTCAGGCTGCGCATCAGATGGCGACCTGTGCGATGAACAATATTCTGGCGCAGATGAACGGTAAGCCGCTGAAAGCATATCAGTACAAAGACCACGGCTCGCTGGTGTCGCTCTCCAACTTCTCGACCGTCGGCAGTCTGATGGGCAATCTGACCAAAGGGTCGATGATGGTGGAAGGGCGTATTGCTCGTTTCGTCTACATCTCACTGTACCGTATGCACCAGATCGCATTGCACGGCTATTTTAAAACCGGTCTGATGATGCTGGTGGGCAGCATTAACCGTGTGATCCGCCCGCGTCTGAAACTGCATTAATCCCGCCTGACTCAGCATCGCCCGTTGGCGGTGCTGAGTGCCTTCTCCGTTCTGCCTCTTCCTTCAGAGTTCTCTGAATCATCCTGTTTTAACGACGACCAACGATATTTTCATCCGCAGTCTGATGGGCTTCTTATTGCATTGGTTGCAAGATTGTAACCAATAGCAAAGAAGGAGGATCTCCCGTGAATAAATCGATGTTGGCGGGTATAGGGATTGGCGTAGCTGCTGCGCTGGGTGTGGCGGCGGTTGCCAGTCTTAACGTGTTTGATCGTGGCCCACAGTATGCTCAGGTGGTTTCTGCAACACCTATCAAAGAGACGATTAAGACGCCGCGGCAGGAGTGTCGCAACGTGACGGTGACGCATCGCAAGCCTGTCCAGGATGAGAACCGCATTACCGGTTCAGTGCTGGGCGCGGTTGCCGGTGGCGTGATTGGTCATCAGTTCGGCGGCGGACGAGGTAAGGATGTGGCAACGGTGGTCGGGGCGTTGGGGGGCGGTTACGCCGGTAACCAGATCCAGGGCTCGATGCAGGAAAACGACACCTATACGTCCACGCAGCAGCGCTGCAAAACCGTCTATGACAAGTCGGAAAAAATGCTCGGTTACGATGTCACCTATAAGATTGGCGACCAGCAGGGCAAGATTCGCATGGATAAAGATCCCGGCACACAGATCCCGCTGGATAATAACGGCCAGCTGATTCTGAATAACAACGCGTAAAAAAGCGGTACTCTGTAAGTTAGCCCCTCATTCGCTCAGGCTGAGGGGCTTTTTTTATCAGAAAGTTAAGGCGTAGTTCAGACCAAAGGTGCGACCCCGGCCCTTATATTCGTACAGCGATGGACTGCCATAGGTTGGGCTGTACAGCAATGGCGCGCGTTGTCCCCACAGGGTGGTGTAATCTTCATCCAGCAGGTTTTCAATGCTGAAGGTCAGTTTGCCCAGCGGGAGTTGATAGCTGCCAATAAAGTCCACGGTGTTATAGCCATCCAGCTTGTTGCCGCTGGCATCGGTGAGATCAAACGACTGTTGGGTCTGAACCCGCAGCGACCACGGCTCGGGCGCCCAGCCGACCCAGGCGGTGGCTTTGGACGGCGACGCGAGCGTTACGTCCCATTTTTCCCATTTCCCGTTCTTTTTCACTTCAGATTTCAGGACGTTAAAGTTCGCACCGAGACTCCAGTCAGTGTCAGGGATGAAGTAATCCGCCGCGCCTTCCACGCCGTAAATCCGGCGATCGTCAGGTTCCACGCGGATCGTCATATCGCTACGGTTAATCACAATCGACTTATCGGACGTCGAATAGTACGCCGCCAGCTGGGTACGCAGATTATCGCCGGTATAACGCCAGCCCAGCTCATACGAATTGACCTTGATCCCTTCGAGACGCGAATCCGCCACGTTCACGCTGCGCTGGAGCTGGTAATGATCGCCCACCAACTGGTAAGTGCCGTTGCCGTAGTATTTCCCGGGATCCGGTAGCTCAACGCCCTGGGAGAAGTTAAACCAAGTCTGCTGGCGTTCGGTGAGATGCGCCAACAGCCCGGCATTGAACAAGAAGTTGTCGTAATCGGTTTTGCCGCCAGGGATGACATCGGCAGAACTTGCTAAACCGTTGGCAATCCCCTGTTGCTGCGCGTAACCCACGAAATCATCAACGCGGTTTTCTGTCCATTGATAGCGCACACCACCGCTCAGAGTGAAGATGTCGTTAATGTCGTAACTGCTTTGCAGGAACGGAGCGAAGTTGGTGATGCTGTATCCGGGATAACGTCCGGTCGTGTAGGCCGTGCGATTGTCCATCCCGCCTGACGGCACAGACCAGGCCAGATCGAAGAACTTCTGGTTGGAGTCGAAGGTTTCATGATCCGCATCGACGCCCCACGTCAGCTCCCAGTTGTCCATCAACTGACTGTTGAGAGTGATTTTGGCACCGAACTGGTCGGTATCCTGCTGCGACGCCGAGAAGCTGGTCACCTGACCTTTGCTGAGCGTCGGGAAGGGGTAGAACTTTAGTGACTCGTCGCGGTAATAGATTTGGCTGACCAGATTCTGGCCGAAGAAGTCCGCGTCAGAGTATTGCAGGCTGATCAGATGGCGCTCCGTCCCCGGAATACGGTCTGAACTCAGTCCGCTGCGTGTGCTGGCGGTGCCGCTACCGGTAACGGCGGACATGTTTTCGCCCAGGTATAACCCGTAATCTTCATCGCCCTGACTCTTATAGTACTGGGTGACCAACTGTATCTGGCGGTTGTCATCGATATCGAGGGTGCCGGTCCCCATTACGTCCAGACGATCGGAGTGCTGCAGGCCGGTTTGCGTGTTGTCGAGCATCAGGGCATCACCGTTACCGTCGTACCAGCCGCCAAAGCGCTGATAGGCTACGGACAGTCGACCAGACGCGCGATCCGTTCCACCGCTGACCGCGGCGGCAACGCGCTCGTCGTGATCGTTGCTGTTGTTAAAACCCGATTTGCTGCCCAGTTCAAGGTCAACCTGGCGGTCCGGCTGGCCTTTTTTGGTCACAACGTTGATTAAGCCGCCGGTACTGCCGCCGCCATATAGCGAGGTTGCGCCTGAAATGACCTCAATGTGGGCGATGTTAAAGGGATCGATAGAATCCAGCTGACGACTGTCGGTACGTGAAGAATTCAGGCGTACGCCGTCGATCAGCACGACAATCGCACGACCACGCATGTTCATTCCGTAGTTGGTACGTCCCTGGCTGCTGACATCGATGCCCGGAATCAGTTGCGCCAGCACGTCTTTGAACTCTTTGCCGCCCTGAACCTGTTGTTCAATCTCCTGGCCTTCAATGACCCAGGTGGTCTGTGCCATCTCGGCGACGGTTTTCTGGCTACGGTTAGCGCTGACGATGAGGTTTTCTTCTTCTGTTTGCGCCGCCGCAGCGGGCAGAGTCAGGGCTAACAGGACAGGGTTGAGAACCCAAAGACGCTTATTCATTCGCATTCCTTTCTGAAAATATCTGTGCAGGTGAAGGTTTTCACCGGTCGTAGCCGGCTGTTACATTGTGAAACAGATACAAAATCAAATGCGAATATTGCTGATAATAATTGTTATTATCAATGTTTTTTTTACAAAAAAGTGAACCTAACTCAGTGATAACATTAGTTATTATGCGGGAATCATGGTGTGGAAGGACCGGGAAATGACGTTTCCCGGTCAACAAAGCGATCAGGTCTTCAGCAGTTCAGGCCACAGGCGTAGGGTAGTGTGGGTGATTTGCTGCAGCTTGTCGAAACTGGCGCCTTCCCGGGCGCTGATGGACATCCCTTGCAAAATGCAGCTCAGATACTCGGCAAGATGTTGCACATCGCAGTGCGCCGGGATCTCGCCGCGTTCCTGCCGTTGACGAAGAAATTGCGTCAGGGTTTGTTCCTGCATGGCGTGACGTGATTTCAGCGTATGTGCAATATCGCGTGACGCGGCGGCAAGCGTCGCGGAGGTATTAATCATAAAGCAGCCAGCGGGGGTGTCTTTGCTGGTGAAACAGGTTGCCACTGCGGTGAAGTAATCCTCCAGTGCCGCTTCAACGCTTTTCTCTTCGCAGAATAACTGCGCTTCATGTTTTGCCGCGAAGCGGGCGATGTATCTGTCCAGCACCGCGCGGAACAGACCCTCTTTATTGGTGAATTCCGCATACAGCGTTGGCGCTTTCGCACCCGTCGCTTCAACAAGGTCAGAAAGCGATGTTGCTTCATAACCGTGCTGCCAGAAGAGTGTCATGGCCTTATCAAGCGCGGCTTCCCTGTCGAACACTTTTGGTCGGCCACGGCTTTTTTTAACACAACCTGTCGATTCAGTTGTCATGATGCCGTTGTACCTTAATGGGCTTAGTGAGCAACCATTATAAAAATAAACCCGCACAGGCTCCAGCGCATTCGTGAGAAAAAGTTTTTCAGCTTAGTTGTATGAAAGATAAGTGCTTTTGTTTTTATATAACGATCGTTATAAAAAATGAGTTGACGTGTGACCTGGATCACATCTATCATTTATCTATCGATCGTTAAGTAAATGCTTACGACGCCCAATCATCTGCAAAAGGTCACTATTATGAAAAACGTAAAAACCCTCATCGCTGCTGCTGTTCTGAGTTCACTGTCATTCGCAAGCTTCGCGGCTGTAGAAGTTCAGTCCACGCCTGCCGGTCAGCAAAAAGTCGGCACCATCTCTGCAAATGCAGGGACTAACCTGAGTTCATTGCAGGACGAACTGGCGCAGAAAGCGGATGCCATGGGGGCGAAATCATTCCGCATTACTTCTGTAACGGGTCCAAACAACCTGCACGGTACCGCGGTAATTTATAAATAAGCATTAACCCTCATTGATGCCTGCTGCTGCAAAATAACGTGATAAAAAAAGCCCCGCTGATTGTATTTCAGCGGGGCTTTTTCATGTCCGGAATCGTTACATCGACTGCTGATCCACCTCGCGATGGCGTCGGACATCGACCGGCATACCGGAACGAACGTCCATCACATGCTGCATCACCGCCGCGTCCGTCTGTGCGGAATCTTTAAACGATTGCAGAGTGCTGTTCAATACGATAGGCAGAACCTGCGGGTCATCATCTATATTTTTCGACAGCGGCTGGTGGACTTCGACCAGCCGCGTCCCGTCCGGCTCAACCGAGGCTTTGATCGGGGTATTGATGATATTCACTTTGGTGCCCGGTGTAACCTGTCTGAACAGGGTCTCAATATCGCCATCACGCAGGCGGATACAGCCAGAACTGACGCGCATGCCGATACCGAAATCAGCGTTGGTGCCATGCAGCAGATAGACGCCACCATACGCCGCTAAGCGAATGGCATGGTGTCCCATCGGGTTATCCGGTCCGGCAGGCACCACCGCCGGAAGGATAATTCCTTGCGCTTTATAGCGGGCACGGATATTCGCCGTCGGCGTCCAGGTTGGGTTGGCGCGCTTGTCGGAGACGGTCGTGACCATCGTTGGAGTCAGGGTATCACCGCCCAACTGGCCAATGCCGATAGGGTAGACGGTGACCGAATTTTTCCCCGGATGGTAGTAGTAGAGACGCAGTTCAGCCAGATTGATAACAATGCCTTCACGCGGAGCATCCGGTAGCAGCGTCTGCAAGGGGATGATCAGCACGCTGCCCGCGCGGGGAACGTAGGGATCCACGCCGGGATTCGCCTGCAACAGCGCGAGAAAACCGACGTTATATTTTTTCGCGATGGCTTCCAGCGAACCTCCGTTATTTTCAACAACGTGGTACTTATTTTCCCCAACCAGTTTGCTGCCAGGCGGAGGAAGAGGCCAGGTATTCGCCTGTGTGGGAAGCGCAAGCGTAATGCTGGCGGCGAGCGCAAAAAAGGCCAGCCAGCGGGAAAGTCGCATCTTGTTCATTATCATCACAAATCAAAGGGTTATTATGCCAGAAGAATCCAATAATAATTATGGCGGGGCGGCGTGTCTTTAAATGCAAGGGAAGTGCAAAGAGTTGTAAAGATCGCGGAACCTTGCCTGATAGCGCGGCGCTTATCAGGCCTACGGCCAGGAATCGATGTGTAGGCCGGATAAGGCGCAACCGCCATCCGGCACCACTCAATCACGCTACGGCGTTTTCTTCCAGTTGCTGCATAAACTGACGCACCCAGTCCATCCGTGTTTTCCGCTCGGTCAGATCATGGATGAACTTCAGTCGGGTCGGCCCGTCAAGACGGAAGTGCTGCGGCTGTTTTTGCAGCAGTCCAATCAGCCAGCCTGGGTTAACATGGTTCTTCTCGGCGAATTCGATAGTGCCGCCTTTCTCATTGCCTTCCAGTTTGCGGATACCCAGCTTCTGCGCCTGTTGACGCAAGCGGGCGATATCCAGCAGGGTACGCGCCGGATCGGGCAGCAGACCGAAGCGGTCGATCAGCTCCACTTTGATCTCTTCCAGTTCATTCTCGCTCTTCGCGCTGGCGATACGCTTGTAGAACGACAGGCGGGTATTCACGTCCGGGATGTAATCGTCCGGCAGCAGCGACGGCATACGCAGTTCGACCTCAGTTTGCTGGCTGGTGAGATCTTCCAGCGATGGCTCGCGTCCGGCCTTCAGGGCATCGACGGCGTTTTCCAGCAGCTCCATATACAGCGAAAAGCCGATGGTTTCCATCGAACCGCTCTGTTCTTCCCCGAGCAGTTCACCTGCGCCGCGGATCTCCAGATCGTGAGTCGCCAGCGCAAAGCCCGCCCCCAGGTCTTCCAGCGAGGCAATCGCTTCCAGGCGTTTTTGCGCGTCGGTGGTCATCGCTTTGGGATGCGGCGTCAGCAGCCAGGCATATGCCTGATGGTGTGAACGTCCTACGCGGCCGCGCAACTGGTGTAACTGTGCCAGACCGAAATGATCCGCACGCTCGATAATAATCGTGTTGGCGGTCGGGATATCAATCCCGGTTTCGATAATGGTGGTACAGACCAGCACGTTAAAACGCTGATGGTGGAAGTCGTTCATCACGCGTTCCAGTTCGCGTTCGCGCATCTGCCCATGACCAATGGCAATTCGCGCCTCCGGCACCAGCTCCGCCAGCCTGTCGGCGGCTTTCTGGATGTTCTCGACATCATTATAAAGATAGTAGACCTGCCCGCCGCGCAGCACTTCACGCAGAATTGCCTCACGGACCACCAGTGCATCGTATTCGCGAACAAACGTTTTCACCGCCAGACGCCGCGCTGGCGGCGTGGCGATAATCGACAGATCGCGCATGCCGCTCATGGCCATGTTCAGCGTACGCGGGATTGGCGTGGCGGTCAGCGTCAGAATGTCCACATCGGCGCGCATCGCTTTGATGCGCTCTTTATGGCGCACGCCGAAGCGGTGCTCTTCATCGACGATCAGTAGCCCCAGATCTTTCAGTTTCACATCGCTTTGCAGCAGTTTATGCGTACCGATCAGAATATCAATTTTCCCTTCGGCAACCTGTTCCAGGATCTGCGCCTGTTCTTTGGCGCTACGGAAGCGGGAAAGCATTTCGATGCGCACCGGCCAGTTGGCAAAACGGTCGCGGAAATTATCAAAGTGTTGCTGGGCGAGCAGAGTGGTTGGCACCAGCACCGCCACCTGCTTGTGGTTTTCGACCGCGAGAAACGCGGCGCGCATCGCCACTTCGGTTTTACCAAATCCAACGTCACCACACACCAGGCGGTCCATCGCCAGCGGCTGACACATGTCGCTAAGTACAGCGTTAATCGCCTGTGCCTGGTCGGGGGTGGTTTCAAAGGGGAAACCGTCGCAGAACAGTTGATACTGCTCGCGATCGTGTTTGAAGGCGAAGCCCTCTTTTGCCGCGCGCTGGGCGTAGATGTCCAGCAACTCGGCTGCCACGTCGCGCACTTTCTCTGCCGCTTTTTGTCGCGCGCGTGACCAGGCGTCGCCGCCGAGTTTATGCAGCGGTGCGTTCTCTTCTGCGCCTCCGGCGTAACGGCTGATCAGATGCAAAGAGGAGACCGGGACGTACAGTTTGGCGTCATTAGCGTAGGTGAGCATCAGATATTCACCTTTGATCCCGCCCGCTTCCAGCGTGGTCATCCCGGCATAGCGTCCAACGCCGTGCTCCAGATGCACCACGGGTTGACCCGGATGCAACTCTGCCAGGTTGCGGATCAGCGTATCCGGGTTAATCGTGCGGCGTGAATCCTGACGACGGCGCGCCACGCGCTCGCCCAGCAGGTCGCTTTCACAAATGAGTGCCAGATGGCGCGTCGTATCGATAAACCCGTGCTCGGCGGCGCCAATCATCAGGTAGCGTCCAGCCTCCGTCGCTTCATCCAGACGCATAATGCGCTTCGGCGCGACTTTGATTCTGGCGAGCAGTTCACCCAGAGATTCACGGCGGCCTTCACTCTCAACCGAGAAAATCACCGGCCCGTTGAAGGTCTCGAGGAATTTGCGCAGCGCATCCAGTGGTGATTTTTGCTGCGCCTGAACCGCGAGATCCGGCAGCGACTGGAAGCCTAAGTTGGTATTAGCCGCCTTGGCGGGAAGGTGGTCGGTTTTGAGCTGCACGCGCGGCCAGCGTTTGAGTTCAGAAAAGAGCTCATCGACACGCAACCAGAGGGACTCCGGTGGCAGCAGCGGACGCATCGGATCCACGCCACGGTTTTCGAAACGCGCCAGCGTATCGGCCTGGAAACGCTCGGCGCTGTTTTCTAAATCGCCAGTATTGACCACCAGCGTATTGGCCGGGAAATAGCTAAACAGCGGCGGCAGCGGCTCGCTGAAAAACAGCGGCTGCCAGTATTCGATCCCCGCCGGCAAAGTGCCTTTGCTGACCTGTTGATAAATATGCTCTGCGTCGCGCTTCACCTCGAAGGTATCGCGCCACTGGCTGCGAAACAGTTCGATCGCCGTTTTGTCGGTTGGGAACTCGTGGGCGGGCAGCAGATTGATGGCGTCGACTTCTTCCAGCGTGCGCTGGGTGTCCGCGTCAAACAGGCGCAGACTGTCAATTTCATCGTCGAAGAAATCCAGACGATAGGGCTGTTCGCTGCCCATAGGGTACAAATCCAGCAGCGCGCCGCGGGTAGCGTATTCGCCATGTTCCATGACCTGATCAACGTGCCGGTAACCAGCGCTGTCGAGCTGTAAACGCAGGGCATCGCGCGATAAACGCTGGCCTTTTTTCATCACCAGCGCATGACCGTGCAGATAGCTGTGCGGGCAGACGCGCTGCATCAGGGTATTGACCGGGACGATCAGCACGCCTCGCTGCATCGACGGTAACTGATACAGCGTGGAGAGACGTGAGGAGATAATTTCCTGATGCGGGGAGAAACTGTCGTAGGGCAGTGTTTCCCAGTCCGCGAGGCTCATGACCATCTGATCGGTAAACTGACGGATTTCATCATGCAGGCGCAGCGCGTTTTGCATATCGGGCGCCACGAGCACGACGGGACCATCATGACGTTCGGCAATTTCCGCCACCAGTGTGGCACAGGCAGCCCCGGTCAGTTCACCTAACAGGCGCTGATCGCCCGCTTTCACGGGCAGCGTGTAACGTTGTTGTTCAGGCATTCGGTTGTCAGAATCTCTTTTAGGTAGTCGTCTGATAAGCAATGCCCTTTATTATCCGTGATCGCTCCTCATTAGCAAATTGAATCGCCCTCACCGGAGGGCGAAAAGTTTAGCGGGAATAGCTAACGGTTTGCGGGCGAGAAGGGGGAGAGAAGAGGATATCGCCGAACAGGTCCTGCGACACTTTACGCATGGCAAGACCCAACAGCGTGCACACCAACAGACTGGCAAACGGATAGACCAACAACAGGGCCAGTTCCAGTTCGGGGGACCAGACGGCGGCATTGATTTGCGGGATCAGCAGCAGGCTGAACGCCTCGACCAGAATGCGATGCGTGGTATAAATCGCGATAGTATTCGAACCGATCACGTTAAGCAGACTGGATTCACGCATACCGAAGCGCTGCTCATACTGATAAAACAGCTTCATGATCAGCACAATAGAGACCAACGACAGCAGCAATGAGACGTTAAACAGCCATGCGGCGATAGCCAGCACGAAGGCAGCTGCGCAGGGCAGCGCATATCGGCGCAACGGCACTTCTTTAATCCCTGCCATCAGCGGGACGCCAAACCAGGCGCCGAGGCTGTAATACGGCAGGTTGCGGATCACACTGTTCATTCCCCACCACGGGGTGGCAGCAAAGTTGACCGTCACGCTCAGCACGACAAACAGGGTGAACAGCGGCACGGCCCAGCGGCTGAACACTTTACAGACTACGAAATAGACAATGAGCGCATACAGATACCACAGGCTGGTGCTGGCAGTCAGCATGCTGTGAAGGAACTGGCTAACGGAACCGGCGTAAGCGGCGTTGGACGCATTATGCAGATCGCGTGACGGTGCCAGCCAGTTGTTCAGAGCGCTGAGCGCCAACCACTGGACCACTCCCCACAGCGCCAGCACCCAGAAAATACTCCAGATTCGCTTATTAACGCTTTCTTTCCAGCTCACGCTGTCGATATAGCGGCGAATCAAAAAGCCCGAGATAAAGAAAAATACCGGCATGCGAAACGGGGCGAGATAGAGATTAAAGTAAACCCAGCATTTCGACAGCAGCTGTGAAAGGGGCAACTGGAAGTGGGTCAGATGCGGGTAAAAGGTGATGACTGAGTGATAGATGACGACCAGACAGATACATAACCATTTGATTTGATTAATCCATAGTTCTTTCTTTTTCATCAGGACAGCACGCTCGCGTTATTCAACATAGCCTGTGATCCTGCGGGGTGACTCTGGTGCTGTAATGCGTAACATTCTGTTTTTTGTTTTTTTTAAGAAAAGGATCAGGGTCAGCGAGGACGGTATCCTGCGCCTGTCGCGCGGTGGATCCCTTTCAACTGTGTACTGACGAACACTTACGGTTCAGGCGTTTACCCATGCGGCTTTCGCTTATATACTCGTGACTTTGCTAACAGCAACCAGACGGATTTCATGTACCAACCTGTCGCTCTATTCATCGGCCTGCGTTACATGCGCGGGCGTGCAGCAGATCGCTTCGGTCGCTTTGTCTCCTGGCTTTCCACCATCGGCATTACCCTTGGGGTGATGGCGCTGGTCACGGTTTTGTCAGTGATGAACGGTTTTGAACGTGAACTGCAAAATAACATCCTGGGGTTGATGCCCCAGGCCATCCTTTCTGCGGAACAAGGCTCTCTGAATCCACAGCAACTGCCGGAAAGCGCTGTAAAACTGAACGGTGTCAATCGTATTGCGCCGCTGACAACCGGCGATGTCGTGCTGCAAAGCGCGCGCAGCGTGGCGGTCGGGGTGATGTTGGGTATCGACCCGGCACAAAAAGATCCGCTTACGCCGTATCTGGTCAATGTGAAGCAAACCGATCTGCAGCCAGGCAAGTATAATGTCATCCTTGGTGAGCAGCTCGCAGGCCAGTTGGGGGTCAATCGTGGCGATCAGATCCGCGTGATGGTGCCGTCTGCCAGTCAGTTCACGCCGATGGGCCGTCTGCCAAGCCAGCGTCTGTTTACCGTGATCGGCACCTTTGCAGCGAACAGCGAAGTCGATGGTTACCAGATGTTGACCAATATTCAGGACGCCTCGCGCATCATGCGCTACCCGGCCGGGAATATCACCGGTTGGCGTTTGTGGCTGAATGAGCCGCTGAAGGTGGACTCGCTCAGTCAGCAGACGTTGCCGGAAGGGACGAAATGGCAGGACTGGCGCGAGCGTAAAGGCGAGCTGTTCCAGGCCGTGCGGATGGAAAAGAACATGATGGGGCTGCTGTTGAGCCTGATCGTAGCGGTTGCCGCGTTCAATATTATTACCTCGTTGGGTCTGATGGTGATGGAGAAGCAGGGAGAAGTGGCTATTTTGCAAACGCAGGGGCTGACGCCGCGACAGATCATGATGGTCTTTATGGTGCAGGGGGCCAGCGCCGGGATTATTGGCGCACTGCTGGGTGCCGCGCTGGGTGCGCTGTTGGCCAGTCAGCTCAATACCCTGATGCCGGTGATCGGTATCCTGCTGGACGGTGCGGCGCTGCCGGTGGCGATCGAGCCGCTGCAGGTCATCATCATTGCGCTGGTGGCAATGGCCATCGCGTTGCTTTCCACGCTTTATCCTTCCTGGCGCGCTGCCGCCACTCAACCCGCTGAGGCTTTACGTTATGAATAAGATCCTGTTGCAATGCGACAAACTGTGCAAACGCTATCAGGAAGGTTCCGTGCAAACCGACGTGTTGCACGATGTCAGCTTCAGCGTGGGCGAAGGCGAAATGATGGCGATTGTCGGCAGCTCCGGCTCCGGCAAAAGTACGTTGTTGCACCTGCTGGGCGGGCTGGATACCCCGACCTCCGGCGATGTCATTTTTAGCGGTCAGCCGATGAGTAAACTGTCGTCGGCGGCGAAAGCGGAGCTGCGTAATCAGAAGCTCGGCTTTATTTATCAGTTCCACCACCTGCTGCCGGATTTCACCGCGCTGGAAAACGTGGCGATGCCGCTGCTGATTGGCAAACACAAACCGGCTGAAATTAACGCACGGGCGCGTGAAATGCTGAAAGCGGTAGGGCTGGATCATCGTGCCAGCCATCGTCCGTCTGAACTGTCTGGCGGTGAGCGTCAGCGTGTGGCGATTGCCCGCGCGCTGGTCAACAACCCGCGACTGGTGCTGGCGGATGAACCAACCGGTAATCTGGATGCGCGCAACGCCGACAGCATCTTCCAGCTTCTGGGCGAATTGAACCGCTCGCAGGGCACCGCGTTTCTGGTCGTCACTCACGATCTGCAGCTGGCGAAGCGCATGAGTCGCCAACTGGAAATGCGTGACGGACGCCTGACGGCAGAACTGAGCCTGATGGGGGCGGAGTAATGGCCTCGCCTTTATCGTTATTAATCGGTCTGCGCTTTAGCCGGGGACGGCGGCGCAGCGGTATGGTATCGCTGATTTCGGTGATCTCGACTATCGGTATCGCGCTGGGGGTGGCGGTTCTGATCGTCGGCCTGAGCGCGATGAACGGCTTTGAGCGTGAGCTGAACAACCGCATTCTGGCCGTGGTGCCGCACGGCGAGATTGAAGCGGTTAATCAACCGTGGACCAACTGGCGCGAAGCGCTGGAGAAGGTACAGAAGGTGCCGGGTATTACCGCCGCAGCGCCGTACATCAACTTTACCGGACTGGTGGAGAGCGGGGCGAATTTGCGCGCTATTCAGGTAAAAGGCGTGGATCCGCAGCAGGAACAGCGTTTGAGCGCGTTGCCCTCGTTTGTGCAGAATAACGCCTGGGCTGATTTTAAAGCTGGTGAACAACAAATCATTATCGGTAAGGGCGTTGCAGACGCGCTGAAGGTGAAGCAGGGGGACTGGGTCTCCATCATGATCCCCAATTCAAATGCCGATCATAAGCTGATGCAGCCGAAACGCGTGCGGCTGCACGTTGCTGGCATTTTGCAGTTAAGCGGTCAACTGGATCACAGCTTCGCGATGATCCCGATGGCCGATGCCCAGCAGTATCTGGAGATGAACAATACGGTTTCCGGCATCGCGCTGAAGGTCAACGACGTTTTCAACGCCAACAAACTGGTGCGTGATGCTGGTGAAGTGACCAACAGCTATGTTTACATCAAGAGCTGGATTGGCACCTATGGCTATATGTACCGCGATATCCAGATGATTCGCGCCATTATGTATCTGGCGATGGTGCTGGTGATCGGTGTCGCCTGTTTTAACATTGTCTCAACATTAGTGATGGCGGTAAAAGACAAGAGTGGCGATATTGCGGTATTAAGAACGCTGGGGGCGAAAGATGGCCTGATCCGCGCCATTTTTGTCTGGTACGGTTTGCTGGCAGGACTGTTCGGCAGCCTGATCGGCGTGGTCATTGGTGTGGTGGTTTCGCTACAGCTGACGCCAATCATTAACGGCATCGAAACGCTGATCGGCCATCAGTTCCTTTCCGGGGATATCTATTTTATCGACTTCCTGCCATCCGAATTGCACTGGCTGGATGTGATTTATGTGCTGGTCACCGCACTGTTGCTGAGTTTGTTGGCGAGTTGGTATCCGGCGCGGCGCGCCAGTAACATCGATCCTGCAAGAGTACTTAGCGGCCAGTAACCATAATTGCGTGAGAGATACACAACAACCTCCCTGTGACCAGAACAGCGGCCGCCTGAAGGATGAAGTGTATAAAACAAGGAGCGGCAATGTATTACGGGTTTGATATTGGTGGGACAAAAATTGCGCTAGGCGTCTTTGACAACGAGCGGAGATTACGGTGGGAAAAGCGTGTTCCCACGCCGCGCGACAGCTATGACGCTTTTTTAGAGGCTGTTTGCGGGCTGGTGGCGGAAGCCGATCAGCGTTTTGGCGTGAAAGGTTCGGTGGGCATTGGCATCCCCGGAATGCCGGAAACCGAAGATGGCACGCTGTACGCCGCGAATGTCCCTGCTGCCAGTGGCAAATCCCTGCGCGCTGATCTTAGCGCGCGCCTTGATCGCGACGTTCGTCTCGACAACGATGCAAACTGTTTTGCCCTGTCTGAAGCCTGGGATGATGAATTCACCCGCTATCCGCTGGTGATGGGCTTGATTCTGGGCACCGGGGTGGGCGGCGGTTTAATCCTCAACGGAAAACCGATTACCGGGCGCAGTTACATTACCGGCGAGTTTGGTCATATGCGTCTGCCGGTCGATGCGCTCACCCTGATGGGTCTCGATTTCCCGTTGCGCCGCTGCGGCTGCGGTCAACTCGGCTGTATTGAAAATTATCTGTCCGGGCGAGGATTTGCCTGGTTGTATCAGCATTATTATCATCAACCGTTACAGGCGCCTGAAATCATTTCACTGTGGGAGCAAGGCGATGAACAGGCGCGGGCGCATGTTGAGCGTTATCTGGATTTGCTGGCGGTGTGTCTGGGAAATATCCTGACTATTGTCGATCCGGATTTGGTCGTCATCGGCGGCGGATTGTCGAATTTTACCGCCATTACCACCGATCTGGCGGACAGACTACCGCGTCATCTGCTTCCCGTGGCACGAGTGCCCCGCATTGAGCGAGCACGACATGGTGATGCCGGTGGGATGCGTGGTGCTGCCTTCTTACATCTTACCGATTAATCAAAAGAGGTTGCTATGCTGTCGCGTCGGGGTCATCGGTTAAGTCGATTTCGGAAAAACAAACGCCATCTGCGCGAACGCCTTCGTCAACGGATCTTTTTCAGAGACAGAGTGGTACCGGAAGTGATGGAAAAACCAAGAGTTTTGGTGCTTACAGGGGCAGGGATCTCCGCGGAGTCTGGTATTCGTACCTTCCGCGCCGCTGATGGACTGTGGGAAGAACACCGGGTTGAAGATGTGGCGACGCCGGAAGGCTTTGCCCGTAATCCCGCGCTGGTGCAGTCATTCTATAATGCCCGCCGTCGGCAATTGCAGCAGCCTGAAATCCAGCCTAATCCGGCGCACATCGCGCTGGCAAAGCTGGAAGAGGCATTGGGCGACCGCTTTTTGCTGGTGACACAGAATATCGATAACCTGCATGAGCGGGCGGGTAACCAGAACATCATCCATATGCATGGCGAGCTGTTGAAAGTGCACTGCTCGCAGAGCGGACAAATTCTGGAGTGGACGGGCGATGTGACGCCGGAAGATAAATGTCACTGTTGCCAGTTTCCTGCGCCGCTGCGTCCGCACGTGGTGTGGTTTGGTGAGATGCCGCTCGGGATGGATGAAATCTATATGGCGCTGGCCATGGCGGATGTTTTTATCGCCATCGGCACCTCCGGACACGTTTATCCGGCGGCTGGTTTTGTCCACGAAGCGAAGCTGCATGGCGCGCATACGGTTGAGCTGAATCTGGAACCAAGCCAGGTCGGCAGTGAGTTTGAAGAGAAATATTACGGTCCGGCAAGCCAGGTTGTACCTGAGTTTGTAGAGAAGTTATTGAAAGGTTTGTAATAAAAAGGCCCGGATTTTCCGGGCCTTTTTGCTGGATTAGCGTCCTGCTTTTAGCTTCTGATAATACTCTTCGTAGATCGTGCTGGCGGAGCCTACATCGTTCTGCCATTCGCCTTTGCTGATGGTTTCTGCATCCGGATAGAGTGATTTATCGTTGGCGATTTCCGGGCTTAACAGCTTACGTGCCGCCAGGTTTGGCGTCGGATAGCCGATGGTTTCCGCCACTTCTTTCGCCACATCCGGGCGCAACAGGAAGTTGATCAACTTCAGCGCGCCTTCTTTGTTTTTGGCGTTTGCCGGAATTGAAAGGCTGTCCATCCAGAAGATCCCGCCGTCTTTCGGCCAGACTACTTCCAGCGGCGTACCGGCCTGACGGGCGACGAAGGCAGAGCCGTTCCACACCATCCCCAGATTCACTTCGCCTTCCATATACGGATTCGCCGGGTTGTCGGAGTTAAACGCGGCAACGTTAGGCATCAGCTTTTTCAGCTCGTTATAGGCTGCTTCAATCTCTTTAGGATCGGTGGTGTTGCCGGAATAGCCCAGTTTACGCAGCGCCATCTGGAACACTTCGCGCGCATCGTCGGTCAGCAGCAGACTGCCTTTGTATTCCGGTTTCCACAGGTCAGCCCAACGGGTGACGGTTTTCGGGTCGATGCTGTCGCTGTTCACGCCAATGGCCGTCGCGCCCCAGATGTACGGAATGGAGTAGTCGTTGTTGGGATCGAACGGCTTGTTCAGCATCTCCGGATCGAGATTGTTGAAGTTGGATAACTTCGACTTATCAATCTTCTGAATCATGCCTTCTTTACGCATTTTATCGACATAGTAAGTCGATGGCACGACCAGGTCATATGCGCCGTCTTTGTACGTTTTGAGCTTGGCGTACATGGTTTCATTCGACTCGTAGGTCGAGTAAATAACCTTGATGCCGGTCTCTTTAGTGAACTGTTCCAGCAATCCTGGCGGAACATACTCGGTCCAGTTGTAGAAATAGAGTGTTTTACTGTCGTCCGCGTGCGCAGCGCTGATTCCCATGACGAGAGCGCCTGCCGCGAGCAGGTGGCGTGACCATTTTTTCATTTTAACGTCCCCTGAACTTTAGTTTTATCACGAGCAATAAGTTGGCTGGCGATCACCAGAACCAGCGATAACACCAACAGAATGGTCGCCAGCGCATTCACCTCCGGTGAAACGCCGACTTTCACCATTGAGTAGATCTTCAACGGTAGAATTTCATAACCCGGCCCGGTGACGAACGACGAAACCACCACATCGTCCATCGACAGGGTAAAGCTCAACAACCAGCCAGCGGCGACTGCTGGCATCGCTAATGGCAGAATGATTTTACGCAGGATAGTCATTTCGCTGGCACCCAGATCTTTTGCTGCTTCCAGCATCCGCACGTCAAACCCCTTCAGCCGCGAATAGACCGTCACAACCACGAAAGGCAGGCAAAAGGTGATATGTGAGAACAGTAGTGACCAGAAGCCCAACTGAATGCCCAGCAGCATAAACAGCACCAGCAGTGAAATCGCCATTACGATATCCGGCGACATCATGACCACAAACAGCATCCCGCTGACGAACGGCTTGCCGCGAAAACGGTATCGATACAGCGCCACGGCCGTTAACGACCCGATAGCGGTGGCGAACGTTGCGGAAAAAATAGCCATCGTCAGCGAATGTTGCGCCGCCTGCAGCAGGCTATCGTTGTTCATCAGCAGGCCATACCATTTGGTGGTAAAGCCCTGCCAGTTAATGCCAAAGCGCGAGCTGTTAAAGGAGTTCACAATCAAAATAATGATCGGAATATACAGGTACGCGTAGATAGCGGTCATGAAACCGCCGCGAAGCAGACGACCGATCATTCGAGTTCTCCCTTTTTGTTCAGCAATCGGGAGGCGCGCCAGTAAACCAGCAGCATCAGGCCCATCACAATCGTCAGGGTAATGCTGGTTGCGGCACCAAACGGCCAGTCGCGGATATTGAGGAACTGAACTTTAATCACGTTACCGATCAGCAGGTTTTTCGCGCCGCCCATCAGATCGGAGACGTAGAACAGTCCCATCGCGGGCAGCATTACCAGCAGGCAGCCCGCAATAATCCCTGGCATGGTTAGCGGAATGATGATCCGAATAAAGGTCTGCAATTTACTGGCACCCAGATCTTTTGCCGCTTCCAGCAACGGTCTGTCGAGTTTCTCAATACTGGAATACAGTGGCATCACCATAAACGGCAGCAGGATATACACAAGACCAATAATGACTGCGCTCGGGGTAAACATAATGCGCATCGGCGTATCGATCACCCCGAGCCAAAGCAGAAACTCGTTCAGATAGCCCTTGGTGCTAAGGAAAATTTTCAGCCCGTAGATGCGGATCAGCGAGTTGGTCCAGAAGGGAACAATCAGCAGAAATAGCAGCAGTGGGCGGACTTTCTCTGGCAGTCGCGCCAGAAACCAGGCAAATGGATAGCCGAGCACGAGGCAGGCGAGGGTGGCGATCAGCGCCATATTCAACGAGTGCAACAGCACTTCAAAATAGAGCGGATCGAGCAGGCGCGCGTAGTTGTCCAGCGTAAAGACCATTTTGACGAAGCTGGCATCGTCGCGGGTCAAAAAGCTGGTGCCAATGATCATCAGGTTGGGCAGAAAGACAAACAACACAAGCCAACCGACGATAGTGACAATCACCACATTCTGGAATTTACTTGTGTTCTTCATCAGCCAGTACGACCTCCCAGCTTTCTACCCAGTTAATGGCCATTTTCTGGTCGAGAGAGTGGTCAAAGTCCGGGTCATCTTCGTTGAAGAATTCGCTGACCATCACCATCTTGCCATTTTCCAGTTCAACCACCGACTCCAGCGTCATACCTTTATAGTTACGTTCACGGACATAGCCGATCAGGCCGTCAATGTGGTTGTCATCGTTGATTTCATCCACGCGCAAATCTTCCGGGCGTAACAGAACGTGCAGTTTCTGTCCTGGCTCAACGGCGAAGTTGACGTAGATATTGCATTCACGGCCTTCGACGTTAGCACGAACGCGCTGTTCGTCCAGACGCTCGATCACCGTGGCGTTAAACATATTGATTTCGCCAATGAATCCGGCGACGAACAGGTTTTTCGGCTCTTCGTAAATTTCACGCGGCGTGCCGTCCTGTTCGATGCGCCCATCGCGCATCACGACGATGCGATCGGACATGGTCAGGGCTTCTTCCTGATCGTGCGTCACGAACACGAACGTGATGCCGAGCTTACGCTGCAAGGCTTTCAGTTCGTTCTGCATCTGCTTTCGCAGCTTATAGTCCAGCGCGGAGAGGGATTCATCCAGCAGCAACAGGCGGGGTTTATTGACCACCGCACGGGCAATCGCTACGCGCTGCTGTTGGCCGCCGGAAAGTTGATGTGGTTTACGCTGTGCAAACTCTTCCAGTTGCACCATCCGCAGGGCTTCCAGTACGCGTGGCGTGATGTCGGCTGCAGGGGTTTTCTGCATACGCAAACCGAAGGCCACATTTTCAAAAACAGTCATGTGGGGGAATAGCGCATAGCTTTGAAAGACGGTATTCACATAACGGTTTTCTGCCGGTACGTGAGTGATATCCTCGTTATCGAGCATGATGTGCCCGGAATCTACGGTTTCCAGACCGGCAATCAGGCGCAAAACGGTTGTTTTACCGCAGCCAGAAGGGCCAAGCAGCGTGAGGAACTCGCCATTATTGATTGTCAAATCCAGTTCAGAAATGACCTCTTTTCCATCGAAGCTTTTGCTGATACCTGACAAAAGAACCAGCGGTGAAAGCGAACGCGGTTGTTTATTCAATTTTTTACTCTGTCCCATGTAGACGCAACGGATGGCTGACCGATGCGGGGTTTGTGGTTGACCACCTTGGTGACTCTTAATAAGGGCCGTAATTCTACGGCAAACCGTTGTCATCGCCAATGTTTGTTGCTAATTACTCTACACTTCATCCTTCAGACTGCCTGTTTGTAGGCTGCACTCACATACCCCAGTCACGTACGGTTTGTTCGCGCCTGGGGGATTCATGCGCTTGCCACCGCGATGCATCCTGTACGCTTTTGTGGATATATTTCCTGAATAAAGGGGTCCGGAAGCGAAATATTCTCGTTTGCGGGGATAAAAGTGACCTGACGCAATATTTGTCTTTTGTGGCTTACTGATAATGTTGTCACAAATAGTGAGGGTGACTGCAAGGATAAACTACTTGAGCGTTTTTTACACTACGTTTCATTGGATACCCAATCGAAAGCGGGTGTGAGACAGGTTCCCAGTACCGAGGGACAGTGGAAGTTATTAAATTTGCTCAAACAGCAGCTCGAAGAGATGGAGCTGGTCAATGTGACGTTAAGTGACAAAGGGACGCTGATGGCAACGTTGCCGGCGAATGTCCCTGGCGATATCCCTGCTATTGGCTTCATTTCCCATGTGGATACCTCACCGGATTTCAGCGGTAAGCACGTAAATCCGCAGATCGTGGAGAACTATCGCGGCGGTGATATCGCGCTGGGCATTGGTGATGAAGTGTTGTCGCCGGTGATGTTCCCGGTGCTGCATCAGTTGCTTGGTCAAACGCTGATCACCACCGACGGCAAAACGCTGCTGGGCGCGGACGACAAAGCGGGTGTGGCGGAAATCATGACCGCGCTGGCGGTACTGAAGCATAAAAATATTCCGCATGGCGATATTCGCGTCGCTTTTACACCGGACGAAGAGGTGGGCAAAGGGGCGAAACACTTTGATGTAGCAGCCTTTGACGCCAAATGGGCCTATACCGTCGACGGCGGCGGCGTGGGTGAACTTGAGTTTGAGAACTTCAATGCCGCTTCGGTGAATATCAAAATCGTCGGCAATAACGTGCATCCGGGGACGGCAAAAGGCGTGATGGTCAACGCATTATCGCTGGCGGCGCGCATTCACGCCGAGGTTCCTGCGGATGAAAGCCCGGAAATGACCGAAGGATATGAGGGCTTCTACCATCTGGCGAGCATGAAAGGCACCGTGGATCGCGCCGATATGCACTACATCATTCGCGACTTCGACCGCAAACAGTTTGAAGCGCGCAAACGTAAGATGATGGAGATTGCCAGGAAGGTCGGGAAGGGGCTGCATCCGGACTGCTATATTGAACTGGTGATTGAAGACAGTTATTACAATATGCGCGAAAAAGTGGTTGAGCATCCGCATGTTCTGGATATCGCACAGCAGGCGATGCGTGACTGCGATATTCAACCAGATATGAAGCCGATTCGCGGCGGTACCGACGGCGCACAGCTCTCTTTCATGGGATTACCGTGCCCGAATCTGTTCACCGGCGGCTACAACTATCATGGCAAGCATGAGTTTGTGACGCTGGAAGGGATGGAAAAAGCGGTGCAGGTGATTGTGCGGATTGCCGAATTAACGGCGAAGCGGTCGTAGCGTGGTTGATGCCTGTTGACGCGACGCTTATCTGGCCTACAGGACATGTGAACCGTAGGCCGGATAAGACGCGTTAGCGCCGCCATCCGGCATCATTTCAATGTTACCCTTCGAAGAACCAGTACCCGCTGTTGACCAGGGCTGCCAGCATCGCGAGGAACGATGGATCTTCCAGTGCGTCACCAAAGTTCTCTGCAGTCAGCACGATATGGCTGGCAAGGGCTTCCAGCGCCGGACGGTGCGGAGAATCAATTCTCTCGCCGTTGGCATAAACGTCATCACCCACACGCAGTACCCGTAACCCCCCCAGACGCACCAGCACATCGCCTTGTTTCAGGGCATCGTAGATTTCATCAGGTTGATACGGCGGCTCCGGCGGCGCAATATCCAGTTCATGACGCGACTGGGAGATAAACTCGCCAAACCACTGTTTGAAATGCTCCGGCTGATTAATCAGATCCAGCATCATAGTGCGCA
Organism: Citrobacter sp. CtB7.12; assembly: GCF_001297795.1. Classification (NCBI taxonomy): domain Bacteria; kingdom Pseudomonadati; phylum Pseudomonadota; class Gammaproteobacteria; order Enterobacterales; family Enterobacteriaceae; genus Citrobacter; species Citrobacter sp. CtB7.12. Next base: position 93,311 of record NZ_LIFT01000007.1, read on the forward strand.
GTTTGTCCATCTCCTGCGGCAGGACGTCAGCAGGATGCTCACGTGACGGCATGTCCGGGTCGCTGTAATAAGTACTGCCCAGCTCACGTTGCAGGACGTAGTCGGCAAACCCGCTGATCAGTTCACGGGTGTTTGGCGCGCGGAAACCGACGGAATAGTTCATCGCGTTTTCCAGCGCATAGCCTTCATGCGGGAATCCTGGCGGAATGTAGAGAATATCGCCCGGCTCCAGTTCTTCATCGATGATGGCTTCAAAAGGATCGACCTGCAGCAGGTCCGGATGCGGGCAGTGCTGCTTCATCTGCAACTTCTCACCCACGCGCCAGCGACGACGACCGGTTCCCTGAATGATAAACACATCATACTGATCGAGATGGGGACCTACGCCGCCGCCAGGGACCGAGAATGAGATCATCAGATCGTCGATACGCCAGTCAGGCAGGGCGCGGAAGGGGCGCATCAGCGCGGCGGTTGGCTCATGCCAGTGGTTCACCGCCTGCACCAGTAACGACCAGTTATTCTCGCCGAGATGGTCATAGCTTTCGAACGGACCATGGCTTACCTGCCATTTGCCATCCTGATGGCTTACCAGGCGGCTATCGACTTCACTTTCCATCGCCAGCCCTGCCAGTTCGTCAGGGGAGAGGGGATCGATGAAGTTATTAAAGCCGCGTTTTAACACCACTGGGCGCTTTTGCCAGTGACGTTCAAGAAATTCGGGCCAGTTGAGTGTTAATTGGTATTCCATATTGAGCTTCCACAGGCTGGGGCGGGTATCTGTCACCGATTATAACGGATGCTTAACCAGATGCGTGCAGTTGGCTCATATTTATTACATTTTGGTTTAGTCGTCTTTCGGTCCCGGCTGTTGATGTCCAAAAATGACTTCCATACGTGCACCACCGAGCAGGCTGTCGCTGGCAACGATTTTGCCATCGTATTGCTCGGTAATTTCTCGCGCCACGGCCAACCCGACCCCTTGCCCCGGACGCATCGTATCCACGCGTTGACCGCGGTCAAAGACCAGATCGCGCTTGCTGAGTGGGATCCCTGGACCGTCATCTTCCACCACGATGTACAGATGATCGTCGGTCTGGCGGGCAGAAATCTCAACAAACTCGAGACAGTACTTGCAGGCGTTATCCAGCACGTTGCCCATCACCTCGACAAAATCGTTCTGCTCGCCGACAAAGCTGATTTCCGGTGAGATATCGAGGCTAATGTTCACGCCTTTACGCTGATACACTTTGTTCAGCGCCGAGGTGAGATTATCCAGTAGCGGTGCGACCGGATGCAGTTCGCGGCTCAGCAGGACGCCCCCGCCGCGCATACTGGCGCGATGCAGATAGTAGCCGATTTGCTGTGAAATCCGGCTGATCTGTTCGAGCATTACCGGTTCTGCCTCGCTGACGCTCATCTTATCGCTACGCATCGAACGCAACGTACTTTGCAGCACGGCGAGCGGTGTCTTCAGGCTGTGGGTGAGATCGGTCAGCGTGGTGCGGTATTTGTCATAACGTTCGCGCTCGCTTTTCAACAGGCGGTTCAGGTTACGCACCAGGCTGGTCAATTCCCGCGTCGTTGCAGGGTTAAGCTGTTCGCGGTGGTGTTCTTCCAGTTCGCGCACCTCACGAGCCAGTGCCTCAATGGGGCGCAAACTCCACCAGGCCGCCACCCAGAGCAGGGGAATGACCAGCAACAGGTTGGCAGCCAGCACATAAATAAACCAGCTCCAGACCATATACGAGCGTTTAAGCTCAATCGGAATGGTGTCTACCACCACAATCGTCAGTTGCGGCATGCGCGCGGTAGCCGGGTAGACGTTAACCGCCACCGAGTGGGTCATTTCGGCGTCGTCGTCATCTTCCCGAACCTCTTTCAATCGTTCCTGAACGGAGTGATCGTCATTGAGCAGCGAGCTGCTGGCGCTGATGTCGGCTTCTATTTCATGAAAACCATTACTTTTCAGCCAGTCGGGCTGAATCAGTCTGACCAGCCAGGGGACGTTACGCTGGGCCCACAGCAGTTTGCCGTTCTCATCATAGATCAACGACATCGTGGGACTCTGCATGTCGAGGTGCTCGGGAAGTTCGACGTGGATCTTATTACCTTCCCATTTTGCAAGCGTATAAAAGAGATTACTTTCGCCGCGCAGCAGACGAAACGTGGTCTTATCGAAACTCACGCTGTAGCCGACCAGCGCAACCATGCCATAGGCCAGAGAAAGCACCAGCACTACGCCTGCGGTGGCCAGCAGAAAACGCAGGCGCAGTGACAACGGAAAAAGATGACGCAACAGTTTATTCATCAGCGCAATTCAAAAAGATATCCTTGACCCCGCACAGTGGTAATGACTTCATCCGGATACTGCGCCTGTATTTTTTTACGCAGACGGCCCATCAGCACGTCGATAGTGTGGCTTTCACGTAGTTCGGCGTCCGGATACAGCTGCAACATCAGCGAGTCTTTGCTGACCACTTTGCCATTATTGCGGATCAGCGTTTCCATGATGGTGTACTCAAACGCGGTCAGTTTGATCACTTCATCATTGACCGAGAGTTCGCGGCGCGAGAGATCAACCTGAAAAGGCGGAATAGAGATAATCTGCGAAGCGTGGCCGCTGTTACGGCGCATCAGCGCCTGCATCCGCGCGGCGACTTCCTCAATATGGAACGGCTTGGTGACGTAGTCATCTGCACCTGCGCTCAGCACTTCCACTTTGTCCTGCCAGCTTTCACGGGCGGTCAGGACGAGAACCGGGAGAGAAACGTCATTGCTCCGCCAGCGGCGGATCAGTGAAAGTCCATCTTCATCCGGAAGACCCAAATCGACGATAGCGATGTCAGGCAAGTGTTCGTTAAGGTAATAATCGGCCTCTTTGGCATCTTCGGCGTCGTCAACCTGATGTCCGGCATCCTGAAGCTGAACTTTCAGGTGATGACGTAATAACGCATTATCCTCAACAACCAGTACACGCATCATCTTTTCTCACTCTATTTACGGTATGAATAGTTTAACGCTGATTATGTAAGTTGAAACCAGCACAATGAAATTAAATGACTTTTTTATCAGGCCCCGCCCTTGGGATAATCCCTGGAGCAATGCTGTTGGCATTAGATTATTCCGCAGGCTGACCTGGTCCTGGGTCATGTCACCAATCCACGTAGAATAAACCTCACACACCATGCGAGCATCTTCATGCCCCATCTGGCGGGCAATGAATGAAGGGTTCGCTGCGGCCATTAGCATCCAGCCAGCATAATTATGCCGTGACTGACAGGCATTTCTCTGCCAGATACCTGAAAGTTTAGTACCACGTTTCCCGCTGCAGGAAATCGAGTATTTGGAAAAGAAACCTTCTTTAGTGTATGAACCCGATCCGGGGATAAAGACAACGCGACGTTCTCTTATGCCAGCAACCGTTATGGGCGGAACACACAAATGTTTATTCGTCTGGTCTCTGGATACATGGATCTCACCTTTTTCAGGTCTACATCCTCCCAGGCCAGCGCACATATTTCCCCTGGTCTTATCCCCGTGTGTGTTGCCACTATAATGATGAAGGCAAGTTTGTGGGGAAGTGCCAAGATCAGCGCCTGATACTCATGAAGTAAAAGTGGATCGGGATCTGCTTTAACGAGCTGGAGCCTCGATACCCCCTCATAAGGTGCATGTAATATAAACTGACTTCTGTTCGCAAGCTTCAGCATTTACGATAAAACTGCCATTTGTTTATTTACTGTTGAAGGGGAGCGACCTTTTTTGATGAATTCTGGCATTGCAGGGTTACCCTATATTGCCATGCAGACGGACAGGCATGATGGGCAGGACTGTCCGGGGAAATGTACGGTCAGGTTATAGTATTCGCGGTCACTTAATCTTTCTCACAGATAACTGAGGGAGTGAAACTTCATCTGTATCTCCAGGGATTATAGGTCGCGGTGAGGGTGAAAAGCATATAAAAGTGTGCGGACTGCCACTTATCAGCGACAGCCCCGCAGATACTTATCGTTATGTTTTGGCGGATGATTAAAAGAGGAAGGTCACAGAACCGTTGACAAATGAATAATCTTTTCCAGTTTTAAACTCCGGTGATACACGATTAAAAGATAAGGTAAAAGCGACCGGAGAATAACCTAAAGTGGCTCCGATGCGATATTCATCAACGGTATGATTAAGGGAGACGGTTTCATTTCGGGTCTGAAGCGTTTTTCCTTGTAATGTATAGTTACGGTCAACTTCCCGACGTTCCATCCCGGCAAATATCTTGTATATTAAACCATCATTTTTTGATGTATGCATTAACCCACGAGTCGCAAGCAGACCATACCCGTTATCTGAGTTCAGGGTTTTGTCATTGCCTATGGCAAGCGTTGCACCGTATCCTACATATTCAAAAAGATTTCCGCTTACCGCGGATATTTCTGGATAAATACCAACATTCGTTCCCAGGATATCCACATCAGGAGTCAGCGATAGCATTCCTTTAACCGTATATCCATAGCGATTTTCGATTTGATCATCCCATGCTTGATATTTTTCAGCATTAATCATTTGATGAGCTTTATTCTGAACTTGTTGACCGCCAGCATCTGGTCCTATCACGCCGACGTCTGTCCCCAGGCGATAGCGAAACCAGCTAGTCGCTAAAGAATTCCATTCAACACCCGTGTACAGAAAGGCACTAAAAGCTCTGTCTCCGGTTATTGCTGTCGGTAACCGCTTATTGTCTCCTGATGGTGAGTAGATATCTTGTGCGATATGAAACGATAACTGGCTTGAGTCTGTAACATCATGGCTATAACCCAGGAAGAGACCTTGTGTATAATCATCGCGAGCTTCATCTTTATGACTATAAATTTTGTTAAGCGCAGGCTGAAAGATACCTGCGTCATCATTTGACAATGATAATGCGATGCTATCAGCCTGAACAACAGGTGTCATGAAAAACATTGTGAATAACGCAATGCGGGTTAATGACTTATTCATAAGCAGCCTCCTGAGAATTTCCCTTTTTTAATCGGCCAGGTATTACTTCTTTCATAAATTAACATAAAATAAACACCTTCCTTTCTGCAATAAAATGTGGTTAATGTGTTATTTTTTTATCGCTTTATATGGCTTATGTGTGGTAAAAGTTTTTTCAGGAGGGATGGATATGAACAGTCATGCACTTTTGAAAAACTCTTCCGTATTTATTGCATATAGGGGATGTTCTTGATGGAGTTGTGCGTTTTTACGGGGGGATATTGTTTTTTTTTCTGTAAAGCAGAAAGATAAATGAGTGTTATTCCTGTCCTGAAGCGCGGGATATGATGCATGTCATCGACTCTACTGCAATGAATATGTTCATTTTGGTTATGCTTTTTTATGCAAAAAAAACCGCATATTGCTATGCGGTAAACCATTGGGAAGAATATTAAACACATCTGAATTTCGCAAGAACACTGTAATAAATAACGAAGGTTTATTCAATGTGTCATAGGCTAATTATGCTGATCTTTTCATATTATTATCATTTTGTTTCTTTTTTGCGTGATGATAGAGTGTAACATGGCTATGAGAACACACTATTTTATCAATCCGTACGGACAAATGGCTATTCTGCAGTGTAGAGCACTTGTACATTGGGCTCCTTTAATGCTTTGCCTTCCAGGACATTCATTGCTGCACTCGATTATTTTCCAGAAGATCTTGTTAAAGGGAGTGACGTTATAAATTGTCAATGGAAAAAATTTCCCGTCAATGTAAATCCCTGAGTCAGTCTGCGAGACACTGGAACCTGGAGGAAGGAAAACATCAGATTCATACCAAATAATAAGCTTTATTTTACACCAGAGGATTGAAAATGAAATTCCACTCGAAGAACAGACAATAGTGTCAACAACTAACCATTCCATATTAGAGACCTTAACATTACTAATGACAATTTTTCATAGATGAAAAGTGTAGTTGTTTTTTGATAACTCATTGAAAAAGATCATTTTTTTTATGGTGTTTTTGTTCGTGAGTTATTGATTTTATTATTATAACGATCTTTTGTTGAATCTTTTTGTTTCACTTTTTTAATATTTGTATTTCTTTTTTATAAGTCTTTATAAAATTGGTGGTCAAATTATAAACATAGATTTTTTCAGGGTGAGAGTGAATTATTTAATCTGTGATACCCCTATTTGTCATTGTGCATAGTGACATGCCTTATCCTTTTCTTTAGAGATGGTGATACAGCCTGTATGTTGAAGGTCGATTCTTATGACTAGTACAAATCATGTTGCACCTGGGAGGCCAGTTATCACGTTAAGTCGTGGTTATGTCTCTCGTGGGCGCTAATGGAAGAAGGCTTTCGCGTAGTGAAAAATAACGGCGTCGGCCTGGTAGTGGTCTCTCTTTCTTATGCGATGAGGTTCATTGGAATAGTGGCGTGGGATGAATGTTTATGTGATAAGATGATTATACAGTAATCCCTATGTTAACTATTTATGGTTCATTAACTATAAGGTTGGCTGGCAATGAATACGCTACTTTTTCGATTAATAATGTTTATATTCATGTTTGGTTCTTTCCCATTACAGGCGGAAGTGCCAGATGACATGAAGCTTGAACGAGTTGTGATAGTAAGTCGCCACGGTGTAAGAGCACCAACAAAGTTCACCCCATTGATGCAGGAAATCACACCTTACCATTGGCCGCAATGGGATGTTCCCCTGGGCTGGTTGACGGCTCGGGGTGGTGAGCTCGTCACCGAAATGGGACGATATCAACAAAAAGTATTAATCGATAACGGCGTTCTGGAAAGTAATGTATGTCCGTCACCAGAACAGGTGGCAGTTATTGCCGATACCGATCAGCGCACTCGTAAAACCGGTGAGGCATTTCTGGCTGGATTTGCGCCGGGATGTAAAAATAAGGTTCATTATCAAAAAGATCACGATAAAAAAGATCCTCTTTTTAATCCAGTAAAAATGGGGGTGTGCGCTTTTAATGTACAAAAAACTCAGGAAGCGATTCTGACACGTGCCGAAGGAAACATTGAACGGTACACTCAGCGTTATGACTCTGCATTCCGTACTCTGGAACAGGTTCTCAATTTCTCCCGGTCAGCAGCATGCCGATCAGCAAGCCAGTCTGGTTGCACGCTACCAGGAACCTTACCTTCAGAACTCAGGGTTTCTGCGGATACCGTTGCATTATCTGGCGCGTGGAGTCTTTCTTCCATGCTGACGGAAATATTTCTATTGCAAGAGGCGCAGGGAATGCCAGAGGTTGCGTGGGGACGAATTCACGGGGAGAAAGAATGGACAGCATTATTAAGTCTGCATAATGCTCAGTTTGACCTTTTGCAAAGAACTCCCGAAGTTGCCCGCAGCAGAGCAACACCATTACTCGATTTGATCAGCGAAGCATTAGTGAGTGATGGGTCAACAGAAAATCATTACGGAATTAAATTACCCGTCTCATTATTGTTTATTGCTGGTCATGATACCAATCTTGCAAATCTCAGTGGGGTATTTGATCTTAACTGGTCTCTACCTGGGCAGCCAGATAATACACCTCCTGGCGGGGAGCTGGTTTTCGAAAGATGGACGCGAGTGAGTGATAACACTGACTGGATTCAAATTTCGTTTGTTTATCAGACTCTTCAACAAATGCGTGAGTTTATACCTTTTTCATCTTCGTCTCTCCCAAACAAGATTGTGCTTACGTTGCCCTCTTGTCAGGATAAAAATCCTGAGGGTATGTGTCCATTAAAGCATTTTATTGACATTGTGCAGACAGCACGTATTCCACAATGTGCAGTGATGGCTGATGTAAACCGTTAAATATAATTCGTAGAGAATAGGGATAATTCGTAGAGAATAGGGAGATTAAGAACGGTAGTGGCAAACAGGTGAACGTTTAAAAGCGAAGTTTTGGGAATTTCAGGTGCGCATTTTGGGGCAGGATTTGGGAGAAAATCCTTCTCTAATGTCTCGGTATTAATATAATGTTTTGTTTTGATACTGTTTTTTGTCTGCGTAGTTTGTGCTGATGATGGTGTTGTGGGGATCAATATTTCGTAAACCGGGGAAGGGACGTGCCGGGGGCGGCGCGAGCCATGCGCGAAAGTCGGCCCGGTGACGTCGTGTCACCGGGCAAGTGATTATTTCAGCTCATCCACCATGGTGATGGCTCGACCAATATAATTGGCCGGAGTCATGGCTTTCAGGCGGGTTTTCTCGTCATCCGGCAGCGGCAGGCTGTCGATGAATTGCTTCATGCCTTCCGCGTCGACACGTTTTCCACGGGTTAACTCTTTCAGCTTTTCGTACGGCTTTTCAATACCGTAACGACGCATCACGGTCTGGATCGGCTCTGCCAGTACTTCCCAGTTATGATCCAGTTCGTCCAGCAGATGGTCGCGGTTCACTTCCAGCTTGCTTACCCCTTTCAACGTGGACTGGTAGGCGATCAGCGCATAGCCGATACCCACACCCAGGTTACGCAGAACGGTGGAGTCCGTCAGATCGCGCTGCCAGCGGGAAACCGGCAGTTTGCTCGCCAGATGTTGCAATACCGCATTAGACAGACCCAGGTTGCCCTCGGAGTTTTCGAAGTCGATTGGGTTCACTTTGTGCGGCATGGTGGAAGAACCAATCTCACCGGCAATGGTTTTCTGTTTGAAGTGGTTCAGCGCGATGTAGCCCCAGACGTCACGATCGAAATCGATCAAAATGGTGTTAAAGCGGGCGATGCAGTCAAACAGTTCGGCAATGTAGTCGTGCGGCTCGATCTGTGTGGTGTACGGGTTCCACTGGATACCCAGCGAGGTGACGAACTCTTCGCTGAACTGATGCCAGTCTACTTCCGGGTAAGCGGCGATGTGGGCGTTATAGTTGCCGACGGCACCGTTGATTTTACCGAGAATTTCCACCTGATTAAGCTGGCGGAACTGACGCTCCATACGATAAGCGACGTTGGCCATCTCTTTACCCAGCGTTGACGGCGTAGCCGGTTGGCCGTGGGTACGGGAGAGCAGGGGAATGTCGCGATACTGTACGGACAGATCTTTGACCGCGTCGATCAGTTGACGCCAGTAAGGCAGCACCACTTCATCGCGGGCGGTTTTCAGCATCAGCGCGTGAGACAGGTTATTGATGTCTTCCGAGGTGCATGCAAAGTGAATGAATTCGGATACTGCATGCAGTTCCGGCACATTCGCCACTTTTTCTTTCAGGAAATACTCAACCGCCTTGACGTCGTGGTTGGTGGTGCGCTCGATAGTTTTAATACGCGCGGCATCTTCTTCATTGAAGTTCGCGACGATAGCGTCGAGGAAACCGATTGCGTCGGCAGCAAAAGCAGGAACTTCCTTGATCGCTGCGTGCGCGGCCAGTTTTTGCAGCCAGCGTACTTCTACCTGTACGCGGTATTTCAGCAAACCGTATTCGCTGAAAATCCCGCGCAGCGCGCTGACTTTATCGCCGTAGCGTCCATCGACAGGGGAAACGGCGGTCAGTGAGGATAATTCCATAGATCACAACTCCGGGGTTAAATGAGCAAGAATTTGTTTTGCCTGAGTGGTCAGGCGATTACGAGAAAACATGAGCTGCAGACGTCCACCGCCAACCTGGTGCCAGAGCACGGCAGCGCGAATGCCGGCCAGAAGCGAGGCGCGAACCTTGGCCTGTACCTGCGGGCTCTGCAATACAGCAGGGGAACCGGTCACCTGAATGCGCGGACCGAGCGGGCTGATGACATCGACATAAATTCCGGCCATCGCGCTCATCAGCGTTTCGGATTGCAGATCAAAGTGATCGAGCTGGCGTTGCAGGCCGTTGATCCGCTCGCCCAGTGTATCCAGAGCACCTTTGGCGGCAGTGAGTTTACGCTCGAGTACCATCAGACTCAGCGTGTAGCGGGTCAATTCCGCGTTCAGCCCCTGACGGCTGCTGGCATTCAGTACGCCGAGCAGGGTTTCCAGGCCGAGACGCAGATTCGCCTCGCTGCCGCCGAACACGCCCAGCGTTGAGCTGGGGTTCATATCGATAACGCTGTTCAGTGAGACGTGGAGCGCATCGGCATCACAATGTCCCTGGTGCGCCAGTTGTTGCACCAGGCGTGCAGACTGGCAGATCCCAGCCAGTGCGAGGGTGATGTCATAATAATTCTTTGCCACGGTCACTGCTTCCTTGTATCAGTCTGTTAAGAATAATTATACCGGCAGGGGCAGTTGCTGCTCGATAATACCGCCGCCGAGGCACACTTCGCCGTTATAGAAGACCGCTGACTGGCCCGGCGTGACGGCGGCAACCGGCTCGTCAAACATCACTTCTACGCGTTCGGCGTCCAGCGCTTTGACGGTGCACGGAATATCAGTCTGGCGGTAGCGGGTTTTCACTGTGCAACGCATTGTGCCAGTGAACGGCAGGCGATCAACCCAGTGTAGTTGCTGCGCAATCAGGCCGACGGACATCAGACGCGGATGCTCATGACCCTGAGCGACCACCAGAATGTTGTTCTCAACGTCTTTATCCACCACGTACCACGGATCTTCCGTGCCTTCTTTGGTGCCACCGATGCCCAGACCTTTACGCTGACCCAACGTGTGGTACATCAGCCCCTGATGCTGACCAATCTCTTCGCCGTCCACGGTAATGATTTTACCCGGCTGCGCTGGCAGATAACGGCCCAGAAATTCGCGGAACTTACGTTCGCCGATGAAACAAATGCCGGTAGAATCTTTTTTCTTCGCGGTAACCAGTCCCAGGTCTTCGGCAATTTTGCGCACCTGCGGTTTTTCCAGTTCGCCGACCGGGAACAGACTTTGTGCGATCTGCTCATGGCCCAGCGTGTAGAGGAAGTAGCTCTGATCTTTATTGCTATCTAAGCCGCGAAGCAGGCGACTTTTGCCGTCGACATCCGCCCGGCGGACATAATGCCCGGTAGCGATATAATCAGCGCCCAGATCTTCTGCGGCGAACTCCAGGAAGGCTTTAAATTTGATCTCTTTATTGCACAGAATATCCGGATTCGGCGTACGGCCAGCTTTGTACTCTTCAAGAAAGAGCTCAAAGACGTTATCCCAGTATTCTGCGGCAAAGTTTACGGTATGCAGTTCAATGCCGAGCTTGTCGCAAACGGCCTGAGCGTCAGCCAGATCGGCGGCCGCAGTGCAATATTCCTCACCGTCGTCCTCTTCCCAGTTCTTCATGAACAGGCCTTCTACCTGATAACCCTGTTGTTGCAACAGCCAGGCGGAAACGGAGGAATCGACACCGCCGGACATGCCGACGATCACTTTTTTTGGGCTTTCTGACATTGGAATACTCACGACATTGAACTTCAAGGCGGCGTATTCTATCACGCACCCCTTTTAGTTGACACCCTCTGTAAACGGCCAGTTAAATGCGCCGATCGTCTCCAGTGGGTAACGCACGCCGTTTTGATAGCAACGAACACTTTCGGCAACCAGCGGAGAACGCAGGTTTGGGGCGGTAAGGATGGTGTCGGCGCTCACCCACCGGCAGCAGTCGATATCGCTGTCATGGGGTTCGGTGTCGCACATATTGGCAAGTTCAATCGAAAACAGGAAACGCAAAAACGGCGTATTGTCCGGCGCAATCCACTGATGCATGCGAATGAAGTGCTGAGGCTGCGCCTGGATGCCGGTCTCTTCCCACAGTTCACGCGTGGCGGCCTGGACTAACGTTTCGTCGGCTTCCAGATGTCCGGCGGGCTGGTTCCACAGCGCTTTACCGTTGATGGTCTCTTCAACGATTAAAAACTTATCCTCTGCATGGACGATGCAGGCGACCGTGACGTGCGGTTTGAACATGATTTATCCTTTCTTTTGATCAGTGACATCCCGCCATTCACCGTTGCTCAGGTTTCCCAGGGTGTAATCACCCATCGCATAGCGGATCAGGCGCAGCGTGGGGAAGCCAACATGCGCGGTCATTCTCCGCACCTGGCGGTTACGTCCTTCATATAAGGTCACTTTCAGCCAGGCGGTGGGGATGCTTTTACGTTCGCGAATCGGCGGATTGCGCGGCCACAGCCATTCAGGTTCCTCGACGATCTCAACTCCTGCGGGCAGGGTAGGACCATCGTTCAGCGTCACGCCATTGCGCAACGCTTCCAGCGCTTCCGCTGTCGGTTCGCCTTCCACCTGTACATAGTAAATTTTCCCGGTGCGCTTGCCGGGTTGTGTCAAACGCGCCTGCAATGCGCCGTCATTGGTGAGCACCAGCAACCCTTCGCTGTCTCTGTCGAGACGACCTGCGGCATATACGCCCTGCACAGGAATAAAATCTTTTAACGTGCGGCGTCCGGCCTCGTCGGTAAATTGTGGCAAAACATCGTAAGGTTTATTGAACAAAACCACGCGTTTTGGCTGGTTTTCTTTCCGGGTCTTAGTGACTTGTCGTTGGCTGAATCGCTCAACCCGGTGATTTCTAAAAGAAGTTTTTTGCATGGTATTTTCAGATCTTATCAATTGCCGCATTATAGCCTAATAACGAGTGTCTTTCATGGCAGCGAACATTAGGGTAGTATTGACATGCTCATTACAAAACATTAACAAAAAATTGCTCTAACGCAGTCGTGCAGCAGGACGCAAAGGCACATGCAGCGCGATGACAGACGAGCAAACCAGAAGCGCTCGAAGGAGAGGTGAATGGAAAGCAAAGTAGTTGTTCCGGCGGAAGGTAAGAAGATCACCCTGCAAAACGGCAAACTCAACGTTCCTGAGAATCCGATTATCCCGTTTATCGAAGGCGACGGTATCGGTGTTGACGTAACCCCTGCCATGCTGAAAGTGGTCGATGCCGCTGTCGAGAAAGCCTATAAAGGCGAGCGTAAAATCTCCTGGATGGAAATTTACACCGGTGAGAAATCTACCCAGGTATACGGCCAGGACGTCTGGCTGCCAGCTGAAACCCTGGATCTGATTCGTGACTACCGCGTGGCGATTAAAGGCCCGCTGACTACCCCAGTCGGTGGCGGTATTCGCTCTCTGAACGTTGCGCTGCGTCAGGAACTTGACCTGTACGTCTGCCTGCGTCCTGTTCGTTACTATCAGGGCACTCCAAGCCCGGTTAAACATCCGGAACTGACCGACATGGTTATCTTCCGTGAAAACTCAGAAGACATTTACGCCGGTATTGAGTGGAAAGCGGATTCTGCAGATGCGGAAAAAGTGATCAAATTCCTGCGTGAAGAGATGGGCGTGAAGAAAATTCGCTTCCCTGAACACTGCGGTATCGGTATCAAACCATGCTCCGAAGAAGGGACCAAGCGTCTGGTTCGCGCGGCGATCGAATATGCAATCACTAACGACCGTGACTCTCTGACCCTGGTGCATAAAGGCAACATCATGAAGTTCACCGAAGGCGCGTTCAAAGACTGGGGTTACCAGTTAGCGCGTGACGAATTCGGCGCTGAACTGATCGATGGCGGCCCGTGGATGAAAATCAAGAATCCAAATACCGGCAAAGAGATCGTGGTCAAAGATGTGATCGCTGATGCGTTCCTGCAACAGATCCTGCTGCGCCCGGCGGAATACGATGTGATTGCCTGTATGAACCTGAACGGTGACTACATTTCTGACGCCCTGGCAGCACAGGTAGGTGGTATTGGTATCGCCCCTGGCGCTAACATCGGTGACGAGTGTGCGCTGTTTGAAGCAACGCACGGTACGGCGCCGAAATACGCCGGCCAGGACAAAGTGAACCCGGGCTCTATCATCCTGTCCGCTGAGATGATGTTACGCCACATGCAGTGGTTCGAAGCCGCAGACCTGATTGTTAAAGGTATGGAAGGCGCAATTGCCGCGAAGACCGTGACCTATGACTTCGAACGTCTGATGGAAGGCGCTAAACTGCTGAAATGTTCAGAGTTTGGTGACGCGATCATCGCGAATATGTAATAGCGATAATTGTTAAATCTATTAACGGGAGCGTAACGCTCCCGTTGTTTTTTGTTAGTCTGCTAACGGTTATCAAAATTTTATCAAAACTAGTTATCAAAACCCCCCTGGTAGTCTGGGGGAGGCTGGTCGATCAGATGACAGCTCCACTGCCCGGTTCCCATTAGGCATTTCTCAGTTTTGGTGGTGGATGCTCGTTAATAGTTAGGTCCGTTCTGTGCCAGGTGCGGGCGTCTTAATGTTTGTTCAGCTAACACAAGTTGAGCGTTTCATAATGATATCTCTTTGCGGATCAGCCCAACCTGGAAGATATGTTCACCCACTTCGGTAAACCCAACCTTACGGTAAAAAGAGATGGCATTACGCATTTTACCTTTACGGGCGAACTACACGGTCGTCTCTCATCATTTGAGGTGTTCGCGCGGTCAAGATCCCTGGCGTCCCGGATAGCCCTGCTGCAGCGACTGAGCGGGTGAATGCGTTACGTCAACATCTGCGCGCTGGCGTAACCATCGCTATCAGTGGCAATACGTATGCGGGGCTGGGATTAAATGCCGGTTGTGAGGTCTGGTACTCCGTATGTGGTGGGGCTGTTCCTGAAATGGCGAAACAAATCACTGAAGCTACGGCGGCAAACGCCCATCAACGCGTTATTGCCCATGTACAAGGGCGCTGGAGCTGAAGTCATTTCCCCGCAGGACTGGCAGTCTGTCGTCCTTTTGAAACCAGGCAGGAGATCGGTCATCTTCGCATGTTTGAAACAACAACTTTAGGCCGTTTTTCGCTCATAAGGAACAATCCTGCTCATCTCTCCCACATTAAGGAGATTGGAGTATGAACAGCGTCACTCAGGGTGAGATCATGGACGAACGGTGATGGCATCAGGGATGGTGAAAGACCAGCGAATAACCCTGCTCGTGCCAATGCTGAAGCAATTCCTGCTGGCGGCGGGTCGGTTCGATGCCGGTCCAGACAAACAACTGTTGTCCAGGAAAGAGTTCCGGACGTGGAGAATCCAGCGGTTCAGCCAGTACGGCGATGTGCCAGCCTTGCTGAGACAAACGCCAGGCTTCCAGCCACAGACGTGCGCGGTCTTCGGTATCCCAGCCAATCAACAACGCATCTTTGCCTGCTTTTTTGCGGGCTTCGGACATACAGGCGGTCACAAATTCAATCAGCACGCCATCAAGCAAGCTGCACATGATGCGGGCTGTATTATGGTCGAGGCTAAGGCGTTGGCGTACGGGAACGAAAATGTGATCGATAAGATCGTCTGAAGTATGCTCACGGGCAAGAGCACCGATTTTGGCCCGTAACCTGTCCGGATGAGCAAAACGCAGCACGCCCATCATTTCTTCCTGCAAAGTGGTCCAGTCATTATGGGTTGCCACAGTGCTTTGTTCCAGCAACACTTTGACCTTGCTTACCGGCACACCGCTTTTAATCCATCGCTTGATCTCTTCAATGCGCTGGATATCGTCTTCATCAAACTGACGATGGCCGCCTTCGCTGCGCCGGGGCTTTAACAATCCATAGCGCCGTTGCCAGGCGCGCAGGGTAACGGGGTTGATACCGCATCGTTCAGCGACATCGCCTATGCTGTAAAATCCCATAGTGTCCCTCATACGTGGACCGAATCGTTCCTTACAAACTAACGAATCAGCCGTGTTTGTACAATTTATTGTTTATTGTACAACAGCCTCGTAGTAAGCCTAGCTAAAAATAATGAACGTCAGGTAAACAAGACTGATGAGACAGGAAACGTGTACAGCATCCCCTGATGGTGTAGCGAGGTTCACCTGCCGCCATGAATACAGCAGGTGAAATAAGAGGATTACAGCGGTGTTTTTTTCTCAGGCCATGCAACCGGTGGAATTCCACAGAAGCAAGGCGCGGCAAAAAGATGCCCCTGGAACTGAGAAATACCCGCCGATTCCAGCCACATCCATTCTTCGGGCTTTTCAACCCCGACGGCTGATATCGCAATTTCCAGAGACGCACAGCACTTAATCATGGCCTGGATGATGGCCTGTCGTGGGCCGCTTTTATGAACATCGCAAATGAGGTCGCGATTAATTTTGATGCGATCGGGTTGGAACTGCGCCAGCAGCCGCAGACCGCCAAAACCGGCACCAAAGTGATCGAGGGCGATACTGATCCCAGAGGATTTCAGGGTTCTCACCGTCTCCGTAAAGGCTTCAAACTCGGAGATAACCTCGCGTTCAGTGAACTCAACGATGATCTGTTCCGGAACAAGACCACTGTCAGCAATGGCATTGAGCAAATAGCTGGCTGCATCCGGCACCTTCACCAACGTCATGGGCAACAGATTCACGGACAAAACCTGATCGCGCAGACCCAGTGAGGTCGCCAGTGTAAAAGCGACTTTCTTACTTTCCAGGTCGGCCAGATAAATATCGTCGCCCTTAATATTGTCAAAATAGCGCTGTGGCGAATCACCCGAACGGGTACGCAGCAGCGCTTCCAGAGAGACAATTTCCTGAGCAAAAGGATCGATGATGGGCTGAAAAGCAAAGCTGCAATTGGCCTCCTCACTGACTGACGTCAGGGGAATCGTGCGAGCGGATTCGGTCGCAATAAAATCCCACGTGTCAGAGGGAGGGATCTCAAAATAGTTCTCTTTTTCAGTGGCTTCCACGAAGGTGCGGAAGAACTGCAGCGCACGGTCGTTGTAGGTAAGTTGGTATCGGGATGTGCCCTTATCGAGAATGGTCTGTAATACCTCCTCCCGATCATGTTCCCGTAAATCAAAAAGCTCCATTCCCACTTTCCCAAAGCGGCGGGAGGGACCGTGATCGCACAGCAGTTCGACAACATTATAGTGGCGCTTGTCTTCACAAATCGCCTGATAAATAGCCCTTACGTTTTCATCAGGGCCTTCAAGCAGCTGAAAAAAATGTGTGCCGTTAAACAGCAAAATGCCTGTCACGTCAGCACGCCCATTTGTAAGGTTAGCGGCGGCGACCATACTTTCGAGTGCCTTCACCGGGACGTCATCACAGAGATGACTGCGGTAGATAATGGTAGTGAGCATGATTTTCCGGCATTGAGGAATGATGTTTAACCCTAACAGAACGGAGGAGATATAACACATTAAATTAACGAAAGTTTTACTTAAAAGTGGCAGGTGGGGTTGGAAGTGGAGGATAGCGATGGCATCACCAAAAAATGAGCCTCAAAGTAGTGTACAGATAACTATCAGAACAATACCTATGTATAAGTTATAACTTATTGAAAATAAATCATTAGCACTTTTTGTTAAAAATGAAATCATGCATTTGTACAGGTTTTGTGTACAATTTTTCTAACTTTGAATAACGCAGCATTAACCTTTTACTGATTCGCACAGGAGAGACTCATGCAGCAAAATGGTTACATTTCAGATACAGCTAACGCCATTGCACAGTATTTCAGTAAGGCCAATTTGCCGACTCAGCAGGAAACATTGGGGCAGATTGTGGTGGAAATTCTAATGGACGGGCGCAATCTGAATCGCAAGACACTGTGTACAAAATTACTTGGTCGTCTGGAAAAAGCGACCTGTGTAGAAGAGGAGGGTCATTATAACGCGCTGATTGGTTTGCTTTTTGAGCGCTGAGCCCTCGTATTAAAATCGTGAATCAACATGATGCTGTGTTCCTGTCCTTGGCGACACGGCAGAAGAGAGAATGATGATGAACAGAAGTGACATTGAACAACTCACAGACGAACTTATCGGCCAGGCAGTGTTGACGCTGCTGAAACGTAAAGCGGCGGTGAATTCAATGGCCCTGGTCACTCAACTCCGCGTTATGCAGGAAACTGAAATGGACGCCCGTCGTCGAGAGGTATTTCCGCTAATTATTTCTTACATTGAAGCGGTGATAGCTGATAAAGCAACGTCAACACCGACATCCAGACATAGCGGTCAAATGGACACCGTCCGCTCACTTTCAGGGACAACCCTGAAGCCAGGAAAAGGAAAAATTCACTAAACGCTTAACTTTTAATGATGGTGAAAATGATGAACACAGCAATCACACAACAACCTGATATTTATAGTGCTTTGCCTGATCACGTCCTTTCAGATTATTTTCGTCATGCCGGCGACGCCCTTGCTGAAGAAGCAATGGTTTTGGGCGCAGCTATACGCCATATTCTTATAAAGGGTGAGCATATTAATAACAAAAATATCATTTTATCTCTGATACAAACGCTGGAAGTCACGGATGACATCGTACATGCAGATGTGATAAGAAAAACCCTGGAAATTGTTGTCGGACATACTATAGACGATATTTGATGTATTTAACGGGGGGAAGTCAATTTTCTGCTCTATTTAAATGCTCAGCGTTGGGTCAGTCGATTATTGCCGACCTTATGTTCCTGGTTTTCCTGAACTGGAAAATAAATCATGCGTAGCGAAAACTAGGTGCAGTCAGCGCATGCCGACCTCTGGTTGTCAGATAATTATCTCAGGTGGGGAATGGAAAGCATTTTAGAACACATCTCCTTTGCGAATACTGCAATACGATACGTGTTTTAACCGAGAACCAATACATTGACGTCCTGAAATATAACTGCGATCGAGGTGGCAGCAAAATTATTCTCATGACGGAAGTGACGTTTGGAACAAACGTGCTGAATGTTCAGGTGGTGCGAAGATTAAAACTCGAGGCGATTCAGTCGCTAATGTGTAATTATCCCAGAAAGCTACATCGGCTACATTTGAATCCCTTTGGAGTCTGGATAAGTCTATGTCTGTTTTTCGCTGTGAGTTCAATGGGTCGATGCAACGCTATCCTTAATCAAGGTGGCGTTGGGATGCTTAAATTTTCACAACGTTACTTTGCTCCATCCTTTGCCGCAGTCATCGTGATAACGATCGGTTTGTTGATGCGTTTTATGGCCAGGTAGTTTTTGTATATCTAACCCTGTACTTTGTACAGACGCTCAGATAATAACCTCTGTTCATGGAAAATTGCCGGCGTTCCTTCTCCCCATTCAATGCCAGCAAGGTCTCCTGCTTTGCTAAAATTGATGCGTCGCATACAGTAGTTCGAAGCCGCAGACGCGATCATCAAAAGCATGTACTCCAGATTCTGGGTTGTATGTGAACGGGAGCCATCAGGCTCCCGTTATTACGTCCGTTCCGCTATCCTATCGCCTCGCAAAGGCGCGTCTTCATGTCACTATAGGCCTGCGCGGCATAGCGTTCAGCCCACGACTGATCGTCGATCTTCTCGACATTAACCGCACAATACTTAGTTTCCGGCGTCTTTGAGATAGGGTCGAGGTTATCCTGCGTGAGTTCATTACACGCGCCAATCCACCATTGATAGGTCATGTACACCGCTCCCTGATTGATGCGCCCGGAGACATCCGCCCGACTGATCACTTTTCCCCGACGTAAGCTGACCCACACCAGGTCGCGATGGCGAATTCCTGCCTTTTGCGCATCCTGCGTGCTGATCTGCACATAGCCAGGCTCATCGGCAAGCGCCTGCAGGGCGGCACAGTTGCCGGTCATGGAACGACAGGAGTAGTGACCGACTTCGCGCACCGTACACAGAACCAGCGGATAGGCCTCGTCAGGCACTTCCGCGGGTGCGCGCCACGGTGCAGCAAACAGCTTGCCTTTACCGTCTGGCGTGTCGAAGCGGCTGTTTTCATACAGATAGGGCGTGCCGGGATGGTCGAGGTCGGGGCAGGGCCACTGGATATGCCCCAGGTCGCCCATCTTTTCCCAGGTGACGCCGTAGAACAGCGGACACAGTTCACGCATCTCATCCCAGATCTGTTGATTGTTTTCATAGTGCATGGGATAGCCCATTTCACTGGCGAGCAGGCTGATAATTTCCCAGTCTCGCTTCACGTCGCCAGTGGGGTCGACGGCCTTTTCGAAACGCTGGAAGCCGCGATCGGCGCAGGTGAATACGCCGCCGTGCTCGCCCCAGGAGGTGGCGGGTAAAATGACGTCAGCCATCTCGGCGGTTTTGGTCATAAAGATATCCTGCACCACGACAAAATCCAGCGCCGCGAAACCGTCACGCACCAGCCCCAGATCGGCTTCCGTTTGCAGCGGATCTTCCCCCATGATGTAGTAGGCTTTAATTTTCCCTTCCAGCGCCAGATGCGGGACTTCGGTAATGCGTGTGCCGACCTTGTCATCCATCCGGCTGGCGTCAATGCCCCAGGCTCTGGCGAACTTCTCTCTGACGGCCGCATCGGTGACATCCTGATATCCCGGAAAAAGATTCGGTAATACGCCCATGTCGCAGGCACCCTGGACATTGTTCTGCCCGCGAACCGGGCCGACGCCGACGTGTGGACGACCCAGGTTACCGGTCAGCAGGGCAAGGCTCGATAATCCACGCACCACGTCCACGGCCTGACCGAACTGCGTCACGCCCATTCCCCACATCACTGTCGCGGAAGGGGCGGCGGCAAAGGTCCGCATCGCCTGACGAACCTGCGACGCCGGAACGCCGGTTAAATGCTCGACTGCTTCCGGCGCATAGTCTTTAACCGTTTGCCAGTAAGCATCCAGCCCCTGCGTGTGCTTATTCACGTACTCCTTGTCGTAAAGCAGTTCGTCAATGAGGACGTAACCAAACGCATTCACCAGCGCCATGTTGCACCCGTTATTCAGTTGCAGATGCTGGTCAGCAATGCGTGCGGTTTCAATACGGCGGGGATCGCAGACGATGATCTTCGCGCCATTCTGCCGCGCTTTGATCACCCGGCGCGCCACAATTGGGTGAGAGTCTGCGCAATTATAACCGAAGATCAGCAGACATTTTGAGTTTTCGATGTCGCTGATGGAATTACTCATTGCACCATTGCCCAGCGTTTCCTGGAGGCCAGCGACCGAAGGCCCGTGACACACGCGGGCGCAGCAGTCCACGTTGTTGGTGTTGAGAACCGCGCGGGCGAATTTCTGCATCACATAGTTGGTTTCATTGCCGGTACCGCGAGAAGAACCGGTTGTCATAATGGCGCGAGGGCCCGCGTTGTCGCGGATTTCCAGTAAACGTCGGGCGGTATAGCGGATGGCTTCATCCCAGGTGACCGGGGTAAATTTGTCGCCTTTCTGGTAGCGGATCAATGGGCGGGTGAGGCGGGGGGTCAAAAGGCGGGTATCGTTAAGGAAATCCCAACCATAGTACCCTTTCAGACAAAGTTGGTTCTGGTTAGTCACCCCCTCAGCCGCTTCAGCACGGATGATTTTGTTATTTTCAACAACAAGCTTGAGCTTGCACCCGGCCCCACAGTAGGGACAGACACTGGTGATTTTTTTCATCAATAACAGACCTGTTAAAAGCTGAAATAGCGCGAATTGTGACGAAGCCTGAGCGGAGCCGCTGAAGCTTCGGGTTGTCGTCATGACGCAGGGGATAAGCACAATACGTGCCAGAGTGGCAAAGCCTGGGCTGACGCGGAACGAGGCACAAGCTGCAGGAAAAATGACAGCGGATTCGACATAAATGACGAACGGACGTCAAAAAAAAGCCCGCACAGAGGCGGGCAAGACATACTGGAAGCAATGTGAGCAATGTCGTACTGAATACCCGAGTTATTTACTCAACTATTCAGTGATGAGAAAGATAATCTTTATCATCTAAGTTTGCAACCCCATCTTTCATGGGAGAAATCAGCACGTTCAATTAAGTGATGTTCATCACAAACTTCAATTTCCTGACGATGTGCTATCCTTTTTAACGGCGAATAAACCGCTACTGTAAAATCGATAAGTGAGGAAAAAATGGGCATTATTTCATGGATTATTTTTGGTCTGATTGCAGGTATTCTGGCGAAGTGGATTATGCCTGGTAAGGATGGTGGTGGATTCTTTATGACGATCATCCTGGGGATCGTCGGTGCCGTAGTGGGCGGCTGGATCAGTACGCTGCTTGGTTTTGGGAAAGTCGATGGCTTTAATTTCGGCAGCTTTGTGGTGGCGGTTATTGGTGCTATCGTCGTCCTGCTTATTTACAGAAAAATCAAAAGCTAAGGCGCAATAATTGACTGACAAAAGGCGACCTGAGGGTGGCCTTTGTCATTTCAGGCCTGGCGTTACCACCAACCCAGTTCGGTACCCAGCACCACGACTATCGCGACGACAATCATAATCAGCGTCGTTTTTTTCATGATTTACGCCCCCGGTGCGGCATAGCCACCGATAAAAAACCAGGCCAAAAAAACCACGGCCGTAATAAAAATGACGACGGGAAACAGTATGCCCAGTCTCATGCGATCACCTGTCTGAATTATGCAAAGAGCTGCAAGGATAACAGGGGTTAATGGGTGACAAAAGGGGTTTTGTCCTCACGCTTTTCGCTTATTCTGCGAGTCGCCAGGACGTGACAAGTACGCTTTCGGCAGGCTATTATTTCTCAGAATTATCTTAAACACAGTCGCAAGCGCGCAACGAGAGAAGTATGTTCCAGCTAAAGCCGGGCACCCTGGCGCTGATTATTGGTGCGAAAACATCGGCCGGACGCGGCAATATCGGCAAGACGGTGGAATTGTTCCATCTCTGCCAGCCGGGTGAGGTATTTATTAATCCCATAAATGGATTTACCACCATGCTGCCGAAAGAGACGCCACGTGCGCTCTGGCTGGTGACGGGGGAGGTGGTGTCGGCAAACGGGCAGCAGGGTTTTGCCTGGGTCAGAGCGGAACACTTGATGCCTCTGTTGCCGGATATTCAGCCTGAATCGACGGTTACCCGCGAATCACAACTCGCGTAGCCAGTCTGCCAGCACAAGGGCGTGATTTTGTTCGCTGTTTTTGGCGGCGTACAGCAGCGTCAGTGTCTGCTGGCGGGCAATCTGCGCCAGCCGCTCGCCTTCCTTCTTCTGCGTGACAAGTTCCGCGCGGTACTGCTCAGTAAAATGCTGAAAATCGATCGTTTCTGCGTGAAAAGCTTTGCGCAGCTCTGTCGAGGGAGCGAGCGCTTTGACCCACTCATTGAACACGAGATCCGCTTTTTTGATCCCGCGTGGCCACAGTCGGTCAACCAGCACCCGGTAGCCGTCGCTGTCTTCTGCCGGGTCGTAGACGCGTTTACACTGAATATTCATGTTTGTCATTCTCCTCAATCCAGGCGCAAAACTCATCGAGCTGTTGGTCGGAAAAAACCGTGATTCCGTGCTGGCGTAGCAGCGCGGTGGCCACTCCCATACCGGGATGACGTTGTCCGCTGAAGCTGCCGTCGTAGATAAACTGACTGCCGCATGTCGGACTACCGTCGGTGAGTAGCGCAACGTCACAGCCGGTCTCCTGTGCCGTGCGCAGCGCCAGCCAGGCGGCAAGCTGATAGTGCCCGGTGACATCTTGACCGTTCTTTTCCACAATGGATGCGCGCCCGTACATCACATCGTTGCCATCGGCCCGAACAATTTCCGCCGATGGGCGTGGTGTCGGCAAGCCTGCGGCCAGTTCAGGGCAATGGATGACCAGACGCTGTTCTGCCTGCAAACGCGCCAGTATCGCAGCGGGATGCGCTTTCTCGCTGCCGTTATAACGCACCTTCAGCCCCATCAGGCAAGCGCTCACTAAAACCTTACTTTTCATCGCATTTGCCTCGTCCGGCAGAAATACTGCTCTCGATCACTATATCACTTCGCACGCGTTCATCCCTAAATTAAGGGATTGTGATGGCAGTAAAAGATCGGTAGGCTGAGGTTCCTTATGTTGTCCCCAATTGTTCTGACGTAAGGAATTCTCCATGGAAATATCCCCTGTAAAAGATACGCTGCGTATTGCGCTGGTGGGTGATTACAACGCTGGCATCACGGCGCATCAGGCGATTCCTCTGGCCATCGACGACGCTGCTGCGGTTCTGGAACTGCTGGCGGATTACGACTGGCTGTCCAGCACTGAAATCACCAGTGCAGAAGATCTGGTGGGCTATGACGCCATCTGGGTGGTGCCTGGCAGCCCCTATAAAAATACCGAAGGCGCGTTGACGGCCATCCGTTATGCCCGCGAAAACAGCATTCCTTTCCTGGGAACCTGTGGCGGTTTTCAACACGCCATCCTTGAATATGCGCGTAATGTGCTGGGCTGGTCAGATGCTGCCCATGCGGAAACTGACACAACGGGCCGGATGGTTATTGCGCCACTTGCCTGTTCGCTGGTGGAAAAAACCGACGATGTTGAACTGCGGCCCAATACGCTGATTGCTAAAGCCTATGGTCAGCCGGTGATTTCGGAGGGCTATCAGTGTAACTACGGCATTGCTGAGGCGTTTGCGGCTGAACTGGATAGCGGTGATCTGCGGGTGACCGGCTGGGATGATAACGGGGATATTCGGGCGGTGGAATTGGTGACGCATCCGTTCTTTGTCGCCACGCTTTTCCAGCCCGAACGTGGCGCTCTTACGGGGAAACCGGTTCCCCTGGCGCAAGCGATGCTGCGCGCTGCGCGAGGCTAATCAGTAGGGCAGACATCACGTCTGCCCTGAGCTTATCAGGCGGTAATCTCTTTATTTCGTCCCGCATAGAAACCGAATATCGCCATCGCTATCGCCAGCGCCGCAACGGTCAGCAGCGGGATCTGCCAGTCTCCCTGGGCGTCATGGATCCTGCCCATTAGCGGCGGCCCGCAAGCGGCTAACAGATAACCGACGGATTGCGCCATGCCGGAAAGCGCTGCTGCCTGATGCGCAGAACTGGCGCGCAGGCCGATAAAGGTCAGCCCCAGAATCATCGTTGCACCGGAGCCGAATCCAAACAGCAGCGTCCATAGCACCGCCTGATCCGGCATAAACCAGAAGCCAGCGGCACCCACAGCGCACATCAACGACACCAGTGCGGCGATGCAGCGCTGATCGTGAAAACGGTGCAGCACCAGCGGAATGAGTAAACCGGGAGAGGCGGTTGCTAACTGGAGCAAACCATGCAGCGAACCGGCCTGCGCCTCGCTGTAGCCGTGGCTGATTAAGATTGCTGGCAGCCAGCCGATAATCACGTAATAGATAAGCGAGTTAATTCCAAGAAATAACGTCACCTGCCAGGCCAGCGGTGAACGCCAGATGCCGCGTGCGTGCAGGGTGCGCGAGGTGGTTACGTTCGCGTGGGCGGCATGACGCCACTGCGGCAGCCAGATCAGCAACGCCAGTAGCGGAAACACCATCAACAGCAGCAACGCCCCGCGCCAGCCAAACCCGCTTAGCGCCAGCGGAACCACCAGCGCGGAGCCCAACGCGGCGGCAGCCCCCATCGTCAGGGAATAAGCACCGGTCAGTCTGGCGACGTGCTGCGAGAAATCGCGTTTGATAAGCCCTGGCAGCAGCACGTTGCCGAGGGCGATACCGCAGCCGATGATGGCAGTGCCAAGAAACAGTAAAGAGGCGTCCGGCAGTGAGCGCACGGCAACCCCGGCGCAAATCAGCAGCATTGCCGCGAAGAGACTGCGTTCCATGCCAATACGGCGGGCAATGCCAGCGGCAAGCGGAGAAACCAGCGCAAACGCCAACAGCGGCAGGGTGGTTAATAATCCCGTCTGGGCAGTCGTAAGACCATAGTCCGTGCGAATCGCTTCCAGCAAAGGGGCGGCGCCGGTAAACGTCACGCGCAGCGTGGTGGCAATCATCAGGATACCGGCAATCAGCAGGGCACCGTGGTTGCCGCGTGGTGGTGAAGAAGTCATTGTTCTCTCATATCAACAGGTGAGGCCGTACCTTACCGCGTTTATTTGTGTTGTGAATCAAGCTAAAATGACAGTTTATCGCTAAATTCGGACAAAATGATGTACAGCCTGCGACTCGACGGATATGACCCCGATCTGCACCACGATGCCGCCGTGGCGTTTCGTATCCGCGCTCGCCCTGATGAGCTGTTTAGCGCGCAGCACCAGCATCGTAAAGGGCAACTGATTATGGCACTGCATGGGGCTATCACCTGTGATGTTGAGTGCGCTATGTGGATGGTGCCGCCGCAGTACGCGGTCTGGATCCCCGGCGGCGTTCCCCACAGTAATCACGTAACGGCAGGCGCGGAGCTCTGCTTTCTCTTTATCGAACCGGAGGCCGTCACACTACCGGGACGTTGCTGTACGTTAAAAATTTCTCCGCTTTGTCGGGAGCTGATCCTCTCGCTGGCGAGGCGTAGTGACGCTCAGCGGGCAGAGCCGCAAACGCAGCGCCTGACGCAGGTCTTATTTGATGAACTTCCGCAACAACCGCAGGAGCAGATGCAGCTGCCGGTTTCTGCGCACCCGAAGATCCGCCGGATGGTTGACACCATGGCGCGCGAACCGGCGCAATGGCAAACGCTGGGGCAGTGGGCCAGCGTATTTGCGATGAGCGAGCGTAACCTTGCCCGACTGGTGGCGAAAGAGACAGGGCTCAGCTTTCGTCGCTGGCGACATCAGCTACAGCTCATTCTGGCACTACAGGCCCTGGTCGGCGGGCAGAACGTGCAGCAGGTGGCGCAACTGTTGGGGTATGATTCGACCACGGCGTTTATCACCATGTTCAAAAAAGGCCTGGGACAGACGCCAGGCCGTTATCTGGCGGGATTGACTACTGCCTTCCCACAATAAGCGAGACCAGACCGGCCGCGATAAGCGGACCAACAGGTACACCGCGAAACAGGGCCACGCCAAGCACGGTGCCGACCAGCAAACCGGCGACCAGCTGTGGCTGGCTGCCCATCAGCGTCACGCCGCGGCCGCCGAGCCAGGAGACCACCACGCCAACCACAATCGCCACCAGCGATTTCCAGTTAAGGAAAGAGTGGATCAAGGTGGAAGGTGGCAGTGTCCCGCTGGCGATAGGCGCCATGACGCCGATGGTCAGGATAATAATCCCGATGGTCAGCCCCTGTTTTTCAATCCACGGGAAAAAGGTATTGAGCGGGGTAACGCGGACAATAATCAGCACCAGAATTGAAACGGCGACAGTGGTGTTATGGCTGACAAAGCCCAGAGCTGCCAGTCCGAGCAGGATCAGCAGAGTGACATCAAACATCGTGGTTTCCTTGCCAAAAAAAGTTAAGCCTGTTTACTTTACGCCCAAACGCCACGCAGAACAGACTTTTTTAGAATCTGCTGGCTATTTCGGGCAAATGCCTGACGGCGAAAAACAGGCAATTTTTTATTTTGTCATCAAATTGCCATTATTGCGGACTATCAATAGCAGATGAACCGGTCTCGCTCATTTTTAGGTGTAGCCATGAACGATCAGATGTTTATTGAAACGCTCATTATTAGTTCATCCTTTTTCGCCATCGCCGCCGTTATCGTGATTTCTGTTTTAATTCTCGAACGTGGTAGCTGAACGCTTACGATGCGCGGTGAAATGCCACCAACTCTGGCCGGGCAATACGCAGATAATCGTCAGTATTGAGAATAATCGATTTCGTGAGCACACCGGCGTTAAAGGCGATTTCACGATAACGTTCGAACAGCAGCGGATCGGCGACCAGCATTAACTGTGGATGAAAACTGAAAGGCGGGATCGCGCCAAATACGCAACCGGTGAGTTCGTCCACTTCTGCCGGGCTGGCAAGGGACGCACGCAGACCGCCAAGATACGTCGCCAGTTGACCAAGATCGGCCTGTTGGTCGGCAGGTAAAATAGCCAGTACATGCTGATTTACCCCATTCCCTTTCACTTTACAGACAAGCGCCTTTGCTCCCTGACCCAGTGCTGTCCCCCGAATTTCTGATACGGCCTCACATTTCCCGACGGCCTCATGGCTGACGACGCGATAACGGGCGCCCTCCAGAGACAATAAATCGAGTAAACGCTGATGGGTTTCGCTGCCTTTCTCCATTTCGCTCATTTTTTACTCCTGTTTGCGCGAAAAAACACGGTAAAGATTATCATGAACGCTGACGATTTTGGTGCTTGTTGAGGTAGAGTTGCTCGTCAGAAGCGGTGTAGGCATCATGCAGCGAATCGTTCGGCTGCATGCTGTAGCTGCCTGATGAAAAACGAATATCCTTCTCAGGTGCCACGGTCCGCAGGTGGTTGGCTATCCGTTCCGGCAGACGAGCCGCCATATCTGGCTCTGCGTCCACCAGAATGATGCAAAATTCATCGCCGCCCAGACGGATGGCGTAATCACTTTTGCGCACCGACGCCTCAATCGCATTTGCCAGTAAGGTGATCGCCCGATCCCCCTCGTGGTGTCCCTGCGTATCGTTAATCATCTTCAGCTTATCGAGATCGATAGCGATAAAGGTCACTGGCGTTCCGGTGCTGACAAAACGCTGTAATCGCTGCTCAAGCGTCGGAGTTAAAATTTTACGGTTATACAGGCCTGTCATCGCATCGCTGATATTTTCACGGGTAACATTATGGTAAAGGCGAAAATGCAGCCGGACCATATTGAGGAGCAGGGCAGTTGCCAGAAGGTAAAACAGAAACAGCTTCCAGGACGAGACAATGAAATACAAGATATCGAGTGACAGTTCGACGTGCAGACCACCAGGAAGATCGCTGATGTAATTGACGTACGGGAAAAGATTATTCTCGCTTTGATGAATAATAATCGTCTTATCCGAGTCGGTATCGGTGACGCTGGCATTGAGATAACGCCATACCAGTGGGCGGTCGTGGGTAAAAACAATATTTTGCAAGTTGTGCTTATTAATATCCACCATCACGATGCCTTTTAACTTACCGTGCAGATAGACCGGTGTTAAAAAACTCATCACGTTAAGTTCGGTACGATCATCCTGATAGATACTCGACAGCACAGTACGTCCAGAAAACAATTCATCAATATCGGCCTGATGAATACCTAATGAGCCTTTCTGTAAAAAAGCCCAGTGATGCATGGCAAACTGCCGCGTATTGATCGGATCATAGAAATAAATATATTGATTTTGTAAATCCAGATAATAATGAAATTTCTCTTCTGACGTGGCGAGGCCTTTTCCATAATCAACCTGTTCCCGGTTAACCTTCACGGCCTGATCAAAAGCAGGAAGCAACAGCACATCGTCCGCGATACGCGCACAGTCATCAATGGAGGTTTGTAACGTACCGTGGAGCGCGGGATAATTATGCTGCGTCAGATTCAAACCATACACCGAGTTAACACTTTCAAACGACTGGCAAAGGGTATGGCGGGTATCCGCCGGGAGCGTTTTCTCGGGTGTTGCCAGTGTGCGCATCAGATGGGCGGCAATGCTCTGATTCTGGTATTTATCATACAGAAATGAGGAGTCTGCTTTTTCGATGATATAGCGCATATAGCCATTCATTGACTTATAGCTGGCAATAAGTTCATAGATCAAAAAGGAAGATGTCAAAACGACAACGCTTGCGGAAATAAAGAGCCTGAGCGCTTTATGGGGCAATTTCATGATAAACAACAACTCTCCAGGTCAGATAATCTATTTTATCATACGTCACAGGTGCAACCTACCGGCCAGCGGGGATATGAAGTGCAAAAGGCATGAAATGAACCAGCCAGGAGATTATTTTCCTGGCTGGCTGTCGTTTAATTGGTGCTGGTGGCACCTTGTTTATGAAAAAGTTCGCGGAACACCGGGTAAATATCATCCTGATCGCGAATATGTTGCATTGCAAAATTATCAAACGTGGCTTGCAGATGTTCATATTCGCGCCACAGGGTTTGATGCGCGCGGCGGGTAATTTCGATATAACTGTAGTAACGAACCACCGGCAGCAGTTTCTTCGCCAGAATCTCATGGCACAGCGGAGAGTCATCTGCCCAGTTATCCCCATCCGATGCCTGTGCGGCGTAGATGTTCCACTGCGCAGGATCGTAACGTTCTTTCACAACGTCATCCATCAACTTCAGGGCGCTGGAAACAATGGTTCCCCCGGTTTCCTGAGAGTAGAAGAACTCATGCTCATCGACCTCTTTTGCCTGGGTGTGGTGACGAATATAGACCACTTCCACATTCTTATAGGTTCGGCTCAAAAACAGGTAGAGCAGAATATAAAAGCGTTTGGCCATGTCTTTTGTCGACTGATCCATGGAGCCGGAGACGTCCATCAGGCAGAACATCACCGCCTGGCTGGACGGATCGGGACGCTTCTCGTAATTTTTGTAGCGCAAGTCGAAGGTGTCGATAAACGGCACGCGTTCTATCTTGGCCCGCAGCTCAGCAATCTCTTTGCGTAATCGTTCCTCCTCCAGCAGTTGCGCTGGTTCGCTTTTGCTGATGGTGTCGAGATCCTGTTCCAGCGCGTGTAACTCGCGTCGTTTGCCGGCCGTCATGGCCGTGCGCCGGGCGAGAGAATTTTGCAGCGAACGCACGACGCTGATATTAGCCGGAACGCCGTTGGCGGTATAACCCGCCCGGTGCGTTTTATACTCAGTAAGCTGGCGCTGCTGGTTTTGCTTCAGGTTAGGCAGCGCTAAGTCTTCGAAAAGCAGATCCAGGTATTCGTCTTTAGAGATCTGAAAGACGAATTCATCCTGGCCTTCACCGTCCTGACTGGCCTGGCCCTGTCCGCTACCTGAACCGCCGCCTCCGCCCTGCGGACGCTCGATACGGTCATTTTGTACGAAATGGTCGTTACCTGGGTGAACGCGATGGCGCAGGCCGCCGCGCCCCTGATGAAACATCGGTTCGCTGATATCTTCCGTCGGAATGGAGACAGATTCACCGCTGTCTACATCGGTCACCGAACGCTTGTTAATGGCCTCGGAGATCGACTGTTTAATTTGTGCTTTATAACGGCGTAAAAAGCGCTGGCGGTTAACCGTGCTCTTATTTTTGCCGTTAAGTCGTCGGTCAATGAACCAGGTCATATGCCCCCCGTACTGCATTTGCCAACTTTACGCTTCATCCTTCACGTTATCCCGGCGTTGGCTGCATTCGCTCACCCCAGTCACGTACTTATGTACGCTCCTGGGGATTCACTCATTTGCCGCCTTGATACACCTTGAATGATTTCGCGTACAAACGAACTATTTGCCCGGTAAACGGAGAAAATCTTCCGGGTCATTTATGCTGTTAAGACGATTTACGTACGCGCAGATACCATTCGCACAGTAAACGCACCTGTTTACGGGTGTAGCCTTTCTCCATCATCCGGTCGACAAAGTCGTCGTGTTTCTTCTGCTCATCGGTCGAGGTTTTGGCATTGAACGAAATGACCGGCAGCAGCTCTTCGGTATTGGAGAACATTTTTTTCTCAATGACCGTGCGCAGTTTTTCATAGCTGGTCCAGTTCGGATTTCGTCCGCTGTTGTTCGCTCTCGCACGCAGCACAAAGTTGACGATTTCATTACGGAAATCTTTCGGGTTGCTGATCCCCGCCGGTTTCTCAATTTTCTCCAGCTCCGCGTTCAGCGATTCACGGTCAAACAGCTGACCGGTATCCGGATCGCGGTATTCCTGATCCTGAATCCAGAAGTCGGCATACGTGACATAACGGTCGAAAATATTCTGTCCGTATTCCGAGTAGGATTCGAGATAGGCAGTCTGGATCTCTTTACCAATAAACTCGGCGTATTTCGGGATCAGATAGCCTTTCAGGAACTCGAGATAACGCTCAGCTTGCTCCTGCGGGAACTGTTCGCGCTCGATCTGCTGTTCCAGTACATAGAACAGATGAACCGGGTTCGCAGCGACTTCGACATGGTCAAAGTTAAAGACGCGCGAGAGGATTTTAAACGCGAAACGGGTCGACAGACCGTTCATCCCTTCATCGACGCCGGAGTAGTCGCGGTATTCCTGATACGACTTCGCTTTCGGATCGGTATCTTTCAGACTCTCACCATCATAGACGCGCATTTTCGAATAGATACTCGAGTTTTCCGGATCTTTCAGGCGGGAGAGAATCGAGAAACGTGCCAGCGTTTCCAGCGTTCCCGGCGCGCACGGCGCATGCGTCAATTCGCTGTGGTTTAGCAATTTCTCGTAGATTTTGATCTCTTCGGAAATGCGTAAGCAGTACGGTACCTTCACGATGTAAACACGGTCGAGGAAGGCTTCGTTGTTTTTGTTGTTACGGAACGTCACCCATTCCGATTCGTTCGAGTGGGCAAGAATGATGCCGTTAAACGGCAGGGCGGAAATCCCCTCAGTGCCGTTGTAGTTACCTTCCTGAGTGGCGGTCAGCAGCGGATGCAGCACTTTAATCGGTGCTTTGAACATCTCGACGAATTCCATGATCCCCTGGTTGGCCCGGCACAATGCGCCGGAATAGCCATACGCGTCCGGATCGTTCTGAGCGTGATGTTCGAGTTTACGAATATCCACTTTCCCGACCAGCGCGGAAATGTCCTGGTTGTTCTCATCGCCCGGTTCCGTTTTGGCAATCGCGATTTGCGCAAGAATCGACGGCCACACTTTCACCACGCGGAATTTGGTGATATCCCCACCAAACTCATGCAGGCGTTTGGCCGCCCACGGTGACATAATGGTGCCGAGATAACGGCGCGGAATACCGTATTCTTTTTCCAGAATCTGGGTATCTTCCTGCGGATTAAACAGGCACAACGGATGATCGTTCACCGGGCTGCGTTCACCGTTGGCGCTCAGCACATAAATCGGGACACGCTGCATCAACGATTTCAGTCGTTCGGCAAGCGATGACTTCCCGCCCCCTACAGGCCCCAACAGATACAGGATCTGTTTCTTCTCTTCCAGCCCCTGAGCCGCGTGTTTCAGATAAGAGACAATCTGTTCGATCGCGTCTTCCATGCCGTAAAACTCTTCAAATGCCGGGTAACGTGCAATGACCCGGTTCGAGAAGAGGCGAGAAAGTCGGGGTTCCTGGGCAGTGTCGACCATGACGGGTTCACCAATAGCCATCAATAGCCGTTCTGCCGCGTTGGCATAAGCACTGCGATCTTGCCGACAAGTGGTAAGAAACTCCTGCAGTGTGAACTCTTCGTCCTTGGCAGCTTCATAACGCTGGCGATAGTGATCGAATATATTCATGATATGCCGTCCTTTCGTTTTTTAGCACAGGTTAAGAGCCGTTCATATGAATAGTAGAGGCTCCCGGAAGAGGTAGACTGAACGACGTCATTTACTGTCTCGTATCAAAAAAACAGCAACTCTCATGCCAGCTTTCACCGCGTGAGACCAACGTGCCCGGCGATACAACTTCTAAACTAAAGCGTAGATGGCATTTGCAAAACTTGCATGCACCCGCAAATGATTTTCAATGGCATATCAATAACTCATCCGCAAAAAGTGCATAGCAAATGTAAATAATGCAGTGGAAGATCACACCGTTTTCACCGCACTGTAAGCCAAGTGTCATCTCAGCCTGCAAAATTAGACGGTTACATTCTTTCATTAATTTGTAAAATGGTTGGGTTGTAACGTATTGGCGGTTACACTTTTGCCGCTGAACATTTGAAAAAGGAAAGATGGATTGTGACCAAACTCAAACTTCTGGCACTTGGCGTGTTAATCGCATCGTCTGCTACCGTGGTGCATGCTGAAAGCAACCTGACGCTTGGCGCTGGCGTTGGTGTGGTTGAACACCCATATAAAGATTACGACGCGGATGTTTATCCGGTTCCGGTGATTAATTACGAAGGCGATAACTTCTGGTTCCGTGGTCTGGGTGGTGGGTACTACCTGTGGAACGACGCCGCCGACAAATTGTCGATCACCGCTTACTGGTCCCCGATGTATTTCAAACCGGGTGACAGCGACGATCGTCAGATGCGTCGTCTTGATAAGCGTAAGAGCACCATGATGGCGGGCTTATCATACTCTCACCATACCGAATATGGTTTCCTGCGTACCACGCTCGCCGGGGATACGCTGGACAACAGTAACGGCATCGTCTGGGATCTGGCCTGGCTGTACCGCTATACCAACGGCGGCCTGACCCTGACGCCGGGTATCGGTGTGGAGTGGAACAGTGAAAATCAGAACGACTACTACTACGGCGTGTCACGTAAAGAATCCTCACGCAGTGGTATGCGGGGTTACAACCCGGACGATAGCTGGAATCCGTACCTGGAACTGAGCGCGAACTACAACTTCCTCGGTGACTGGAGCGTTTACGGTACCGCACGCTACACCCGTCTGTCTGATGAAATTACCGACAGCCCGATGGTGGATAAATCCTGGACTGGTCTGATTTCTACCGGAATCACCTATAAGTTCTGATTGTGCGTTATCACAGTGCAATCGATAAAAGCCCGCAGCGCGGGCTTTTTTGTCACAGAGTCATTCGACCTCTTTGGCATGTTGCTTTGCTTTTTCAATAGACTGCCTGTCAAATATAAAGTGCTCATAGCCATCGGTGATGTTTTTGACTCTGTAGATTTTCCATCTCCTGTCTTCTTTCTTCAGATAGACGCCTATCTGATAGATTCTGTCGTTTTCGCATCCAAGCCAAACCGTAACGTATTTACTACCGTCAACGTCTTGTGCTTTGCCCACCTTCAATAAAGGGATCCAGTCGACCGAATAGTCCTGCGCGTACGTATAATAGTCAGTGTCGATGATTTCTTGTTCATAAATATGTGAAATAACATCAAGTTGAATTAACGTTTCGCGGGAGACGTAATCATGCATTTTCTCAGGATCTGGCTTTATTTTGCCGGGGCTATTGGCAAAAACAGGTAAATAGTAGCGATAAAAATCAGCTACGCGTTTTTCGGCATCATCGCCTCCTGAAACGCAGGACGCGAGTAAATACACCATGGATACGACAAAAAAGAGGCGCATTACTTTTTCCTGTACATTTGATAAGGCGGTTTCGATGAGCGATAGCCAGGTCCTCCCCAGAAGTCCCTTTGTTTGAAGTCAGAGTACCAGTCCTGACCATCGAATATCGCCATGTGGCCAGCGGCATGTCCGCCTTTTTATGGCTGGATAACGCCAACGTCACCAGCCTGAGGGGTGTGTCGGTGCAATTTTTCTAAAGCCAACTGCCTCCAGCATTGAGCCGTAATCTTTAGCATTATGTGTATTGGTCACAATAACTCCGCCCGCCTGAATTGCTCTACGCACGTATGTTGCGCAGTTATTGGTTGGACCCGGTTCGGCGTGGTTTTTTGCCCAGTTTCCAGCATTCCTGGTATTCCATCCCATAAAGTATTATCCATAGTAAACATGTGGAATAACCAATAGACACCTTTATTAATTAGCAGGGTTAGTCATTTTGTGCCGGGTGGTATTATGGGGATGCTCCTGAAAAATATTGTCCAACATAAATTGCGCTTCCCTGGAAGTGTGAATATGCCTAAGTTTTAACTGAGCCCTGAGAGTGCAATCTGTGCATCAAAACAGGGCACTTGCGCCCTGTTTTGCATTACGGTGGTGCACAACTAAGGAGAACGTGATGACAGATAAACAGGTTGTCTTCGCTGGTGGCGTTGTTCTACCTGCGATCGGGCAGGGGACATGGTACATGGGTGAAAATGCCGGTTACCGCCGGGCGGAAGTGTCTGCACTTCGTGCGGGCGTGGATCTGGGGCTAACGCTCATCGATACCGCTGAAATGTATGCCGATGGCGGAGCGGAAGAGGTGGTCGGTGAGGCGCTCAACGGACTGCGTGAACACGTGTTCCTGGTGTCGAAGGTTTACCCATGGAACGCGGGTGGGCAAAAAGCGATTGCCGCCTGTGAGGCCAGTCTGCGTCGTCTGAAAACCGACTATCTGGATCTCTATTTATTGCACTGGTCAGGCAATTTCTCCTTCGCCGAGACGGTCAAGGCGATGGAAACTCTGATGGCTCAGGGTAAAATTCGTCGCTGGGGAGTGTCCAATCTTGACGTCGACGATATGCAGGCGCTGTGGCAGATTCCGGGCGGCAGGCAGTGTGCGACCAATCAGGTGCTGTATCATCTGGCTTCACGCGGCATTGAATACGATTTATTACCGTGGTGTCAGCAACATCAGCTTCCCGTAATGGCTTACAGCCCGTTGGCGCAGGCCGGACGTTTACGCAGCGGTTTATTGAATCATCCGGTGGTCAATGAGATTGCGCATGCGCACAATGCATCAGTTGCGCAGATCCTGCTGGCGTGGGTCATCAGTCATCACGGAGTGATGGCGATTCCAAAAGCGGCAAGTGTGGAGCATGTACAGCAAAATGCGGCGGCGCTGAGCATCACGCTTTCCGCTCAGGAACTCGCCGCACTGGATAAGGCGTATCCCGCGCCGAGAGGCAAAACGGCGCTGGATATGGTCTGATGAGGTTTTGACTCGTTGGCCGGATAAGATGCGCTGGCATCGCCATCCGGCAAACAATGCCAGATGACGACCTGTCAGGCCTGTGACATCTCAACCACAATCATGCTTAGCGCTTCGCAACGCGAATGGTTTGCGCCAGGCGAGAAGGTTTTTCTTCGGTGGCCTTCTGTGCGGCGGTGGCATACGCCGTTTCTACGCACACAAAGGTTTTATAGCCATCATCCGGCATATCGCCCATGCTCACAGACAGCGCCGGGCCAGGGTTCCAGCCGACCACGTTGAGGTGGTGATGATGTACAACGTCGATGTTACGGTTCAGTGCGGCATCGTGAATCACGCTGCAGGCTTCCGGGTTCAGATAGACACGGTCAGTACGATCCGGAAACGCCTGTACGCCATCAGTCAGGACGTCTTCTTTCGCATCATTCACTTTATCGATGAAACGATCGCCCAGGCCGCTGACTTTCACCGTCGCGATATCGCCAACGTTGAAATAGGTATGCAGTGCAGAGGTCGTTTCAAATTCACCGTGCGCTTCAAGCTCAATCTCACAGGTTTTGCCTACTTTAAAGCGCGCCAGCAGGGTGAAATCATGTGGCCACAGTTTCAGTGTCTCTTCAGTGCTTTGCAGTTCAAACGTCAGCACTGCGCCGTTGTCGTCTTCATTATGTGCTTTCAGCGTCCACGGCAGGTTACGGGCAAAGCCGTGAGAAGGCAGTCCTTGCTGTGCCGCCGGACCAAACCACGGCCAGCAAATCGGCACGCCGCCGCGCAGCGCGATGCCATTTTTAAACGGAGTGTTGTTGCTCAGCCACAGAACTTCTTCCTCGCCAGCTGGTTTCCAGGAGAGCAGGTGCGCCCCCTGTAAAGCGAAAGAGGCTTTCGCCTGTGGGTGATCGACGACAATCAGTTCCAGATCGTCAAGCTGACGACGGGAGAGGACAGGGGTGAGTTGTTCAACGACAGGGAGAGCGAAAATTTTGTTAATCATGATGCAATCCTTGATTCAACCGTAGCGAAAAGCCATAAAAAAAGGCGACCGAAGTCGCCATTTTAGATCAGATTCTCATCTCAACTTATTTGGAGATGTGAGCGATCAGGTCCAGAACTTTGTTTGAGTAACCAGTTTCGTTGTCGTACCAGGAAACCAGTTTCACGAAGTTGTCGTTCAGAGCGATACCTGCTTTAGCATCGAACACGGAAGTGCAAACTTCGCCGTTGAAATCGGTAGATACAACGTCGTCTTCGGTGTAACCCAGAACGCCTTTCATCGGGCCTTCGGAAGCTGCTTTGATGGCTTTCTTAATGTCTTCGTAAGAAGCCGCTTTTTCCAGACGAACGGTCAGGTCAACAACGGATACGTTCGGAGTCGGAACACGGAACGCCATACCAGTCAGTTTGCCATTCAGTTCTGGCAGTACTTTACCTACAGCTTTAGCTGCACCGGTAGAGGACGGGATGATGTTCTGAGCCGCGCCACGGCCGCCACGCCAGTCTTTGTGAGACGGGCCATCAACGGTTTTCTGAGTAGCGGTGGTTGCGTGAACAGTGGTCATCAGACCTTCGATGATGCCGAAGTTGTCGTTGATGACTTTAGCCAGCGGAGCCAGGCAGTTGGTGGTGCAGGATGCGTTGGAAACGATGTCCTGGCCAGCATATTTGTCAAAGTTAGCGCCTTTAACAAACATCGGAGTGTTATCTTTGGACGGACCAGTCAGTACGACTTTTTTCGCGCCAGCAGTGATGTGCTTACGAGCAGTCTCGTCGGTCAGGAAGATACCGGTCGCTTCAGCTACTACGTCAACACCAACTTCGTCCCATTTCAGGTTAGCCGGATCGCGTTCAGCGGTAACACGGATTTTTTTACCGTTAACGATCAGATGACCGTCTTTCACTTCAACGGTACCGTCGAAACGGCCGTGAGTGGAGTCATATTTCAGCATGTAAGCCATGTAATCAGCGTCTAACAGGTCGTTGATTGCAACGATCTCGATGTCAGAACGTTTCTGAGCAGCACGGAAAACAATGCGACCGATACGGCCAAAACCGTTGATACCTACTTTGATAGTCATATATTCCACCAGCTATTTGTTAGTGAATAAAAGGTTGCCTGTAAAATTACAAAAACCTTACGCAGCGTCAAGCGGAATCGTGTCAATCATTGCGACAAATCAATCCTCTGTACAAGCTTTGCACGGCTGACTCGCCTCACTCTTCCATTGGGCTTGAAACCACATGGGGGCGGCGCCCCGAATTTTAAAGGGCAACTGAGATAAAAATGTGATTCGCATCACGATTCACAAGCTGCCATTTCGCAAGGATCAAGTTTAGAACAAAAGTCTGCACTCAGGTGTTAATGTTTTGTTAGAATCTGTCGCGCAATGTCAGCGTCATGAAAAGTGAGATGTGAGCAAAATGGCGAACAAACCTTCTGCAGAAGATCTGAAAAAAAACCTGTCTGAAATGCAGTTCTACGTGACGCAGAATCACGGTACAGAACCGCCGTTTACCGGGCAGTTACTGCATAACAAACGTGACGGCGTCTATCATTGTTTGATCTGCGATGCGCCGCTATTTACCTCCCAGTCCAAATACGATTCCGGCTGTGGCTGGCCGAGCTTCTACGAGCCGGTAAGTGAAGAGTCGATTCGTTACATCAAGGACTTTTCACACGGTATGCAACGCATTGAAATTCGCTGTGGAAACTGCGATGCGCACCTGGGGCATGTCTTCCCCGATGGTCCGCAACCCACCGGCGAACGTTACTGTGTCAATTCAGCTTCTCTGAGCTTCATCGACGACGAAAACGGTGCCCAGACGAAAGGTTGAAAAAACGATTCAGCAAATTATTCCATAGGAGCGGACTTATCATGAATCTTGATGAGATAATTAACAGCATGACGCCGGAAGTGTATCAGCGTTTATCCACCGCCGTTGAACTGGGAAAATGGCCGGACGGCGTCGCGCTGACCCCGGAGCAAAAAGATAATAGTCTGCAACTGGTGATGCTCTGGCAGGCGCGCCACAATACGGATGCGCAACATATGACGATCGACACCAATGGGCAGATGGTGATGAAGAGCAAACAGCAGCTGAAAGTGGATTTCGGCATCACGCCAGAACCAATTGCGACGTTCAAATCCTGATAGCGCACCGTGGAAGCCCGGCATTCTGTCGCTCTGCCGGGCTAACGCGGCGGATCATTTTTTATTCAGCATGGCTTTCAGGTCTGCGAAAGGGTTATACGTGGCTTCGCCGACGCTCTTTTGCGCATCCTCGCCCGCTACAACCGTGGAACCATACTGGTCGGCTTCCGTATATTTGGAATGCTCATGATCGTGGCAGTACAGGCACAACATTTCCCAGTTGCTGCCATCTTCCGGGTTATTGGAATGATCGTGATCGATATGGTGCACCGTCAGTTCGCGAAGGTTTGAGTAAACAAACTCGCGGGAGCAGCGGCCGCAGACCCACGGGAAAAGTTTCAGCGCCTTTTCCCGGTAACCTACTTCCAGACGGGCGTAATTTTTAGGGATAAAAGCCATACAATCCCATGCCTCCAGTTGAAAATGAAACGATGCGTCAAACGCTGACGCAACGGGTTGGGGCCATCATAACCGATCCCGTTTCGTGTGACACACCTCATCCCACCGCTTACGAAAAAAATGCCCCATGCGGACATGCAGGGCATTATTCGCATTGGACGGAGCGCGTTTCCGTATGAGTCCATACAACCCAGAAATGCGGATACGACAGATACGCAGTGCAAGAGGCATTCTGCCAACAAGAGTTTACTACTGTATGAGAAAAAGAAGCAGGCAGGCACTTTATCGTTGGATTACTGGCCATAGTCCATTGTGGTTCGTATGCTGGGTAACTGGTGTTATACCTTATATGCTGTTACTCCAGATACATTTATCAGCTCATACATTTTACTTTGAAAAACAAATCAGTTTGCCTACGGAAAACCGGATTCAGCTAATTATCGAGTTTCTATTTCTGATTTATACTCCAGTCTGTCTGGTTGCTATCGCTAATACTGCGATTCAATATGAAAACTTTCATTTATGGCGTTTTTTTGCCTTCCTGCTTTTTGCTAAGGGTGGTGAAATTTACTTCAATTTTCTTATGGGAAAATGGCCACTCGGGTAACGTAATACTCAGTGGCCAGCAAAACAGGCTGTTAACTCTGAGTTTCTTCCCAGTCAGCGAGGGTATACAACGTAGCGCCTGCTGCTGCCATCTCCATAAAGGCATGGGCACTGTCCTGTGGCTGAATGTTCACGCCGCGACAGCCATCGGTAATGACATTCACCGTATAGCCCAGTTGCAGCGCATCCAGCACCGTAAACCTGACACAATAGTCGGTGGCCAGCCCCATGACGATCAGTTCATTCACGTCATGCTGGCGAAGCCACGCGTCGAGTCCGGTTGTCTGCCGACGTCCGTTATCAAAAAAAGCGCTGTAGCTGTCGACCAGCGGATTCTCGCCCTTATGAAAAACGGCCTCTATTGCCTTGCGGTTCAGCAACGGATGAAACGCCGCGCCGTCCGTATTCTGCACGCAGTGATCGGGCCAGAAGGTTTGCGGCAAGCCGTCGAGTTGACCCTGGCTGTAAGGTTCTGCCCGATGCTGACTGGCGAAGCTCCCGTGGTTCGCAGGGTGCCAGTCCTGGCTTGCGAGGACCGCATCACCGCGGGTCTGGCACCATGCAATCAGCTGGTTTGCAATATCAACGGTGCTGTCGCCCTCCGGGACCGCCAGCGCGCCGCCGGCGCAGAAATCGTTTTGTAAATCGACCAGTAACAGCGCACGGTGTGTCATTCGATCCTCCTTAGTCGTCCGGCGTGAGTTCGCCACGCAGGTTTTGCGTCATCGCCTCGCGAATCGCATCCGTATCCAGCCCTTTGCTGAGCAGATAATGCAGTTTGGTCAGGGTTGCTTCTACGGTCATATCAGCACCGCCAACGACGCCAGCATGCGCCAGAGCATTGCCAGTGGCATAACCGCCCATGTTCACTTTCCCCGACATGCACTGCGTGAGGTTCACAACCACGATGCCGCGTTCGCTGGCTTCGCTAAGTTCTTTCAGAAATTCTTTATTCTGCGGCGCATTGCCGACGCCGTAGGAACGCAGAATCAGCGCTTTTACCGGCTGGCGCAGGAAGTTGCGCACCACATCGGCGGAGATACCCGGATAAATGGTGACGACCCCAATGGGTTGTGGCGTGATCGGGTGAACAATCAGCTCGCCTTCACTACGGGGAGCCAGCGGCGTCCCCAGACGGCGGATGTGGATACCCGCTTCCAGCAGCGGCTGGAGGTTAGGGGAGGCGAAAGCGTCAAAACCGTCGGCATGCGCTTTTGTCGTGCGGTTGCCGCGAAACAGACGGTTGTTAAAAAACAGCGTGACTTCGTTGATCGGATAATTTGCCGCGACGTAAAGCGCGTTGAGAAGATTGATTTGTCCGTCAGAACGCAGCTCCGCCAGCGGGATTTGTGACCCTGTCACAATCACCGGTTTACCCAAATTCTCCAGCATGAACGAGAGCGCAGAGGCGGTAAACGCCATGGTGTCGGTACCATGTAGGATCACAAAACCATCGTACTCATCGTAATGGGTTTTGATGTCATCGGCGATATGC
Source organism: Citrobacter sp. CtB7.12 (assembly GCF_001297795.1). NCBI lineage: Bacteria > Pseudomonadati > Pseudomonadota > Gammaproteobacteria > Enterobacterales > Enterobacteriaceae > Citrobacter > Citrobacter sp. CtB7.12. The sequence continues at coordinate 134,977 of NZ_LIFT01000007.1, forward strand.
TGCCAGTCTTCCGGCGTCATATCTGACGAATCCATCAGCGGGGCATATTCATGAATGGTGAAGTCGGGCATTTCAGGACGATGGAATTCAGGCATCAGCGCCAGCTGGCGCTGAAGGTGTCCGGAGACCGGAATGTAACCCTGTTCGGAGCGCTGCATACCAATGGTCCCGCCGGTATAGGCAACGTAAATCGATTTCTTCTGCATGCTAGTATCTTGTCGCTCAGAGAAAAGCCCTCTTCGCAGGAAGAGGGCGTGAGGATTAACGCACGTTCGCGCAGGTCAGACAGAACGCATAACGGTTTTGCGGATCGTTGAACGCGGCGAGCTTATCGCCTTCCGCTTTGACCGTACTGGCCGCTGAGGCCAGCGGCGCAGGGAGCATCGCCTGAATCGCTTGTGGCAGCATGGCGCGGACAGAACCTGACATACCGTCCATGATCATATCAAAGAAGGTTGGCTCATCCTGATAATAGTCGATATGCCACTCTTTGAGTTTCGCCAGTTCAGCCGCTTTAGCCACCGCATCATCGAAGTCACCCAGGCTGTCGACCAGGCCGTTCGCTTTGGCGTCCTGACCCGTCCAGACGTGGCCCTGCGCGATTTTATCAATCTGCTCAGGTGTGGATTTACGTGCCTGCGCCACCAGGGTGATAAAGCGCTTATAGCCATTCTCAATGCTCAACTGCATCATCTGCTGCGCTTCAGGCGGCAGGGCTTTAGTCAGCGAAATATCGGCCAGCGGTGACGTGGCAACGCCGTCGGTGTGTACGCCGATTGAGTCAAGGCTGTTCTCAACGGTATTAATCACGCCGAAGATACCAATCGAACCGGTCAGCGTGCTCGGGTTAGCCACAATGTAACTGGCAGGCGTAGAGATCCAGTAGCCGCCAGAGGCGGCCATTCCGCCCATCGATACGACCACCGGTTTACCGGCAGCACGTGCAGCGGCCAGTTCCGAACGAATCACTTCCGACGCCGTCACGCTACCGCCAGGGCTGTTGACGCGCAGAACGATGGCTTTCACTTTCGGATCCAGGCGCGCATCGCGAATCTGCGAGGCGGTGGTATCTCCGCCGACATTCCCCGGTGTTTCTTCACCATCCATGATGGCTCCGTTGGCAAAGACCACGCCGATGGCGCTGCCCGTATCCGCAGGCGGATTAAGCGTGTAATCGTAGTAGCTGATCGCGCGATAGTTATTCTCTGCCTTACTCCAGCCAAACTCTTTCGTCAGTGCTTTTTCCACTTCGGCACTGGAAAGCAGGGCGTCGACCAGTTTGCTGTCGAGCGCATACTTCGCCGTATCGCCATCGGCTTTCGTCAGCGCATCAAGCACGCCCTGAGCGCCAGGGAAGACCTGCTCTGCCGGGATTTGACGGTTGGCGGCAATGGTATTCAGGTAGTTCTGCCACAGTTCGCCAATCCAGCGGCTATCTGCTTCCCGCGCCGCAGGCGACATGTCGTCACGAATAAACGGCTCGACGGCAGATTTATATGTGCCCACGCGGAACACATGCGTCGACACTTTCAGCTTATCCAGCAGGGACTTGTAATACAGTCCGTTAGTGGCAAAACCGTGGATATCAACGGAACCCTGCGGCGAAAGCCAGATTTTATTGGCGAAGCTGGCAAGGTAATACTGACCCTGACTAAAATTATCGCCAACGGCATAGACTGGCTTACCACTGTCGCGGAATTCACGCAGCGCTTTACCGATATACTGCATTGACGGCTGATCGGCACCGGCGAAGTTCTTCAGGTCCATCACAATACCGGTGATATTGCGATCGTCTTTGGCCTGACGAATGGTATTGACGATATCGAACAGGGAGTTTTCCTGTAAGCGGTCGGAACTGGCACCGAGCAGTTGACGGCTAAGAGCGCCAAGACGACTGGTACTGGACGGCTTATCGACGATCACCCCGGAAATATCTAACATCAGGGCACCGCGACCGACTTTATCGCTGGTGTTATTGCTGCTGACCTGCATCCAGATCCCGACACCCACCAGGACAAGGAAGATAAAGAACAGGTTAAGCACCATCTCGCGGACAAAATTAAGCAGTCGCCACGTCCATTTAAAAAAACCGGCAATGAATCGCCACAGGGTTCGCATGTATTCTCCCTACCGTTACCAATACTACACCTGAGTCAGGTGTATGAGATGTGGCTATCCTAATGACCCTGCCGTCTCTTGTCAGCAGGAATCACTGTCGGCGCTGTAACAAAATCTGCTCTCGTGTTAATTTTGTGAATATTCACCCTGACAGGAGTTAACCAAATGGATGCACTTGAATTACTTGTTAACCGCCGTAGCGCTTCTCGCCTGGCCGAGCCTGCACCTGCCGGTGAGCAACTGCAAAATATTCTCCGTGCGGGCATGCGCGCGCCGGATCATAAGACCCTGCAACCGTGGCACTTCTTCGTTATCGAAGGCGAGGGGCGCGAACGCTTCAGCGCGGTGCTGGAAAAGGGGGCGATTGCCGCCGGAAGTGATGAAAAAGGGATAGAAAAAGCGCGTAGCGCACCGTTTCGCGCGCCTCTTATCATCACCGTGGTCGCAAAATGCGATGAAAATCATAAGGTCCCGGTCTGGGAGCAGGAGATGTCTGCAGGCTGCGCGGTGATGGCGATGCAAATGGCGGCTATCGCACAGGGCTTCGGCGGGATCTGGCGTAGCGGAGCCTTAACCGACAGTCCGGTGGTGCGCGACGCGTTTGACTGTCGCCCACAGGATAAAATTGTCGGATTTCTTTATCTCGGCACACCGCAACTGAAAGCCTCCACCACCATTAGCGTGCCGGATACCGCACCTTTCGTGACGAAATTTTAGTTAATCAGGCAAAACTGTCTGGATTCTGAGCAAAGACGCCGGAATTCGGACACTCTCTCTTATCACGTCATGGAATGAGCGCTACCATAGCCCGATTGCAATGACAGGAGATGTCCATGAGCGAGCATGCTATTCGTTTAACACAGTACAGCCACGGAGCGGGTTGCGGTTGTAAAATTTCCCCGAAAGTGCTGGAAACCATCCTGCACAGCGAGCAGGCGAAGTTTGTCGACCCGAACCTGCTTGTGGGAAATGAAACCCGTGACGACGCGGCGGTGTACGATCTGGGCAATGGTACCAGCGTCATCAGTACCACCGACTTCTTTATGCCGATTGTCGATAATCCGTTTGATTTTGGCCGCATTGCGGCGACCAACGCCATCAGCGATATTTTCGCGATGGGCGGCAAACCGATTATGGCAATCGCGATCCTGGGCTGGCCTATCAGCAAGCTGTCGCCGGAAATCGCCCGCGAGGTGACTGAAGGCGGACGCTTTGCCTGTCGTCAGGCAGGCATTGCGCTGGCGGGCGGCCACTCGATTGACGCGCCGGAGCCGATCTTCGGTCTGGCCGTCACCGGCATTGTTCCCACTGAGCGGGTGAAGAAAAACAGCACCGCCGAGGCCGGTTGCAAACTGTTCCTGACAAAACCGCTAGGCATTGGCGTGTTGACTACCGCAGAGAAAAAGTCGCTGCTAAAACCTGAACATCAGGGGCTGGCGACGGAAGTCATGTGTCGCATGAACATTGCCGGAGCGTCATTTGCCAACATTGACGGCGTGAAAGCGATGACCGATGTCACCGGCTTTGGTCTGCTGGGCCACCTCAGCGAGATGTGCCAGGGTGCAGGCGTCCAGGCGCAGATCCGCTATCAGGACATCCCTAAACTGCCGGGCGTCGAAGAGTACATCCGCCTGGGGGCTGTGCCGGGTGGCACCGAGCGTAACTTTGCCAGCTACGGCCACCTGATGGGGGAAATGCCGCAGGCGGTGCGCTCCCTGCTGTGCGATCCGCAAACCTCCGGCGGTCTGCTGCTGGCGGTAACGCCAGAGGCCGAAGAAGAAGTGAAAGCCACCGCCGCCGAGTTTGGCATTGACCTGACGGCGATCGGTGAACTGGTTGAAGCCCGTGGCGGTCGCGCCATGGTTGAGATCCGTTAACCCAATGCTGTTGTTTATTGCCGAAAAGCCGAGTCTGGCGCGCGCCATTGCTGATGTGTTGCCTAAACCGCACCGTAAGGGCGATGGCTTTATTGAATGCGGTAACGGCCAGGTGGTGACCTGGTGTATTGGTCACCTGCTGGAACAGGCGCAGCCTGATGTCTATGACAGTCGTTATGCGCGCTGGAACCTGGCCGATCTGCCGATCGTGCCGGAAAAGTGGCAATTGCAGCCGCGTCCTTCCGTGACCAAACAGCTCAACGTGATTAAGCGTTTTCTGCATGAGGCCAGTGAGGTAATCCATGCGGGAGACCCGGATCGCGAGGGGCAACTGCTGGTGGACGAGGTGCTGGATTACCTGCAACTGGCGCCGGAAAAGCGTCAGCAGGTGCAGCGCTGTCTGATTAACGATCTCAACCCACAGGCCGTTGAACGTGCGATTGAACGTCTGCGCTCAAACAGCGAATTTGTGCCGTTATGCGTGTCGGCGCTGGCCCGTGCCCGCGCGGACTGGCTGTACGGCATCAACATGACCCGTGCGTATACCATTCTCGGGCGTAACGCCGGTTATCAGGGGGTGCTCTCCGTCGGGCGCGTACAAACGCCGGTACTCGGGCTGGTTGTCCGACGCGATGAAGAGATCGAAAACTTCGTTGCCAAAGATTTTTTTGAAGTGAAAGCACATATCGTGACCCCTGCAGAGGAACGCTTCACCGCGATCTGGCAGCCGAGCGAAGCGTGCGAACCGTATCAGGACGAAGAGGGACGATTGTTACACCGTCCGCTGGCGGAGCATGTGGTCAACCGCATCAACGGCCAACCGGCGATAGTCACCAGCTATAACGATAAACGGGAATCAGAATCTGCGCCGTTGCCGTTCTCGCTGTCAGCTTTACAGATTGAAGCGGCGAAACGCTTTGGCCTGAGCGCGCAGAACGTGCTCGACATCTGCCAGAAGCTGTATGAAACCCACAAGCTGATTACCTATCCGCGTTCTGACTGTCGCTATCTGCCGGAAGAGCACTTCGCTGGACGGCATGCGGTAATGAACGCCATCGGCGTGCATGCGCCGGATCTGCTGCCGCAACCGGCGGTAAATCCCGATACCCGTAATCGCTGCTGGGATGATAAAAAGGTTGATGCTCACCACGCCATTATTCCTACTGCGCGCAGCAACAGTATCACGCTGACGGACAATGAAGCGAAGGTGTATAACCTGGTAGCCCGTCAATACCTGATGCAATTTTGCCCGGATGCGGTATTCCGTAAATGCGTGATTGAACTGGATATCGCGAAGGGTAAATTCGTCGCTAAGGCCCGATTCCTTGCCGAAGCGGGCTGGCGAACGCTGCTGGGCAGTAAAGAGCGGGATGAAGAGAACGACGGCACGCCGCTGCCGGTGGTGGCGAAAGACGATGAACTGCTGTGTGAAAAGGGCGAAGTGGTTGAACGTCAGACCCAGCCGCCACGCCATTTTACCGATGCCACGCTGCTGTCGGCGATGACAGGGATTGCGCGCTTCGTGCAGGATAAAGATCTGAAAAAGATCCTCCGTGCAACGGACGGGCTGGGCACCGAGGCCACCCGCGCCGGGATCATCGAACTGCTGTTTAAGCGCGGTTTTCTGGTCAAAAAAGGGCGCTATATCCACTCAACCGATGCCGGGAAAGCGCTGTTCCACTCGCTGCCGGAGATGGCGACCCGTCCGGACATGACTGCCCACTGGGAGTCAATTCTGACGCAAATCAGCGAAAAGCAGTGCCGCTATCAGGATTTCATGCAGCCGCTGGTGGGCACGCTGTATCAATTGATCGATCAGGCGCGCAGTACGCCGGTGCGTCGCTTCCGTGGCATTGTCGCGCCTGGTGGTGATGGTGGAGAGAAGAAGAAGAGCGCGCCTCGTAAACGTGCGGCGAAAAAAAGCCCGCCATCAGCAGAGGCGGGCCTGTAATTCGGTTTGGGGGGGACTTAAATCACACCCTGACCAAACATGGCGTCGGCAATCTTCACGAAGGCAGAGATGTTCGCCCCACGGACATAGTTGGTCTGTTTGCTTTCACCGCCGTACTCGACGCAGGCATGGTGAATATCCAGCATGATGTGGTGCAGACGGGCATCCACTTTCTCCGCCTTCCAGCTCAGACGCGCCGCGTTCTGTGCCATTTCCAGGCCGGAGGTGGCAACGCCACCGGCGTTCGCCGCTTTGCCCGGTGCAAACAGCACGCCGGCTTCGAGGAACAGATCGGTCGCTTCGATGGTGGTTGGCATGTTTGCCCCTTCCGCCACCGCTTTCACGCCGTTAGCAATCAGCACGCGAGCCGCTTCGACGTCGAGCTCGTTCTGTGTGGCACACGGCAGTGCGATATCGACCGGCACTGACCACGGCTGTTTGCCTTCCATATAGGTCAGGCCAAACTCACGGGCGTAGTCCGCCACGCGGCCGTCACGGCTGGCTTTAATTTCGCACAGACGCGCCAGTTTCTCTTTCGTAAAGCCGCTTTCATCCACGACGGTGCCGCTGGAGTCGGAGGCCGTCACCACGCGAGCGCCAAATTCCATCGCTTTTTCAATGGCGAACTGCGCCACGTTACCGGAACCGGAAACCGCTACGCGCATCCCTTCAAAGCCCAGACCATGACGCTTGAGCATCGCTTCGGTGAAGTAGACCAGACCGTAACCGGTTGCTTCCGGACGGATCAGACTGCCGCCGAAGGAGAGCCCTTTGCCGGTAAACACGCAGGCGCTGTTGTTGGAGAGCTTACGCATCATCCCGGCCATAAAGCCCACTTCACGGCCACCCACGCCGATATCACCGGCAGGAACGTCAGTATCCGGACCCAAATGACGGTACAGTTCCGTCATCAGCGCCTGACAGAAACGCATCACTTCGCCTTCACTTTTGCCTTTCGGATCAAAATCGCTACCGCCTTTACCACCGCCCATCGGCAGGGTGGTCAGTGCGTTTTTAAAGGTTTGCTCAAAGCCGAGGAACTTCAGGATCGACAGGTTAACGGAAGGGTGGAAGCGCATCCCGCCTTTGTACGGGCCTATTGCCGAATTGAACTGCACGCGCCAGGCGCGGTTAACCTGGACCTGATTACGATCGTCCAGCCACACGACACGGAACTGAATCACACGCTCTGGCTCAACCAACCGTTCCAGCAACGACATTTCACGATAGCGCGGGTTTTGCTCAATGAATGGCCACAGGGTGGTCATAACTTCACGGACGGCTTGCGCGAACTCGGTTTGATTCGGGTCGCGCTTTTGTACATGGTTGAGGAATGATTCCAGAGAGCATGTCTGATCCATAGATATAAAAACCTCTTATATTTAAATGTGGTTGTAATTGTGTTTTTTGTGGATATGTGTTTGCAGTTTTTGACTATACCATCAGGAATGTGACGGATAGCAAGAAAAAAATGCCGGTGCCAGACAAATTAATAACCAGACGGCTGTCATAACGAAAAACGATGACAGAAGAGAGTAAAGTTTCCCGCGCGGGTTACCGTTATACTAAGAACAGACCCGAAATAGTAAGGAAACCCTATGCGTTTTATCGCGATGGCGGCAGCGTTGATGACACTCTCTTTATCCAGCCTGGCGAACCAAAACCTTCGCCCGGATGTGCAGGTGAACGTGCCGCCGGAGGTCTTCAGTTCCGGTGGACAGCGCGCGCAGCCCTGTAATCAGTGCTGCATTTATCAGGATCAGAATTATTCAGAAGGGGCGGTAATTAAAGCCGATGGCGTGCTGTTGCAGTGCCAGCGCGACGAGAAAACGCTCAGTACGAATCCGCTGGTCTGGCGTCGCGTAAAACCATAAAGGCGTTAAGTAGCGGAATATCAGCGGGGGCGAGCGAATAGTCCAGCGCGACGTGCGGCTCGCACCACACCAGTTGCTGATGCTCATGCGCCATCATTTCTCCGCTGAACGCCGGGACATGCCAGGCATGCAGATGAATCAACCGCCCGGAGACTTCACGCTGGTGGCTGGCAATATAGCGCCCCACCGTGGCCTCAATGCCTAACTCTTCGCGCAGTTCGCGGACCAGCGCCTGCGGCTGCGTTTCGCCCGCTTCCACTTTGCCACCGGCAAATTCCCATAAACCTGCCTGATCCGCCTGCGGCGGGCGCTGGGCGAGCAAAATTTTGCCATCACGTTCAATAATCGCGGCAACAACGTCGAGGGTTTTCATCATATTCGTCAATGTTCAACAGCAGAAAGTGACATACTATCGTCATCTTTGATTGACCTGAAGTCCCAGGAGTCTGCCTTGAACGATCCGCAACCGTGGGTAACGCCGTTGACCCGTCTCCCCGCCAGTCTCAATCCTCTCGTGATGACGCAAAGAAAACACTACGGAGAGGTATTACATCCGACGCGCTGGTGGGGGCGGATGCCGTTTTTGTTCTGGCTGGTGGCGCTGTTTGTCGGGTTTCTTGAGCGTAAACGTGCGCGTCTGACGCCGGTGATGCGGGCATTATTGATGACGCGCGTGTCGCAGGTCTGCCACTGCGCATTCTGCGTGGATGCCAACAGCCTGCGACTGGCAGAGCGTAGCGGCGCGATGGACAAAGTGCTGGCCGTGGCGGACTGGCAGGCATCGTCGCTTTTTACACCAGAAGAGCGCGTTGCGCTGGCTTATGCTGACGCGGTGACCGCCACGCCACCGCGGGTAGATGATGCCCTGAAAGCACAAATGAAGCAGCATTTCAGCGATGACGTTATTAGCGAGATGACCGCGTTGTTGGCTTTTCAGAACCTCTCGGCGCGTTTTAATGCCGCGCTGGATATCCCTTCGCAGGGACTGTGCGACAGTCTCAAAGGAGCGCCGCGTGCTTGACCGGCATCTGCATCCACGGCTTAAACCGCTGCTTCACCGTTGCGCAGGCGGGCTCGACAGGCCGGGGGTTTCCCCGGACGGTCTGACGCTGGTTGGGTTTGGCCTCGGCGTACTGGCGTTGCCGTTTCTGGCGCTGGGCTGGTATCTGGCGGCGCTGGTGGCGATTGTCCTGAATCGTCTGCTGGACGGGCTTGACGGCGCGCTGGCGCGACGCAGAGGATTGACCGATGCGGGCGGTTTTCTTGATATCTCTCTCGATTTTCTGTTTTACGCGCTGGTGCCGTTCGGCTTCATTCTGGCCGACCCACAGCAGAATGCGCTGGCAGGGAGCTGGCTGTTGTTTGCGTTTATCGGCACCGGCAGCAGTTTTCTCGCCTTTGCCGCGCTGGCCGCGAAGCACAATATCGACAACCCCGGCTATGCGCATAAATCGTTTTATTATCTGGGGGGATTGACCGAGGGAACGGAAACGATCCTGGTGTTTGTACTGGCGTGTCTTTTCCCGGAGAAGTTTGCCGTGCTGGCGTGGATCTTCGGCACACTGTGCTGGATGACGACGTTGACCCGCGTCTGGAATGGTTATCTGACGCTGAAGGGGTTACAACAGTGAACGCCGGATGGCGCGCAAGCGCCGCCATCCGGCAATCCATTACAGACTGCTGTCCGGGCCGCGCTCACCTGCGGAGACCGGGTTTTTCGGGTCTTTGCTCCATTCGTACCATCCGCCGTCATAAACCGAGACGTTTTTCCAGCCCATCGCCCGGGCGTACATAAACGTCTCTGACGCGCGCCAGCCGGTGCCACAGTAAAAGGCGACGTGCTGATCCGGCAGAATGTGCCACTGCTTCCACATGCTGGCGATGTCATCTGCGCTGCGCATGGTGCCGTCCGGGTTATGGAAATCTTCCATATGCGTCGAGTCGCTACCGGCATGTCCCCAGCGCGCCCCAGCAATTTCACCTTTTGGCTTGATATAGCTGTAGCCGCTGGTGGTGCCGATAAATTCTGGCCAGGAGCGAATACTGACCAGCGACGCATCCTGACGGTGCAACAGTCCGCGCGCCTGTTCCATATTAAGCATCAGCTGGGGTTGCGCCGGAATGGTCACGCCAAAATCGGGCTCCGGTTTAACTTTCGCAGGCGTGCCGCGCTCGACCGGCAGCCCGGCGTCGGACCAGGTCTGCCAGCCGCCATCGAGCAGACGCACGTCTTTCACTCCGGCATACAGCATGATCTGCGCCACCCGCGCGGCCGCGTAAACATCGCGTCCGTACAGGATCACCGTCGTGTCATGACGGATACCGTGTTTCGCCAGCATCGCTTTCAGACTGTCATCAGGCACTTTGTTCCACAGCGGTTCACTTTCCACCTCGTTGGTGTCGATGTAATCCGCGCCTGGAATATGGCTGAGCAGATAAAACTTCGGCGCACCCCAGGCGGCTTCTATCACTTTCCAGTCGCCGGCCGGTTTCGCGGTGACCGCTTTACCCTGTTGCAGGTCATGCAGCCACTGCGGATAAACCAGTTGCTCGAAATGCGGCAGTCGTTGCAGACGCGCCGGATCCTGCAACGCGTCGCTCAGCGTGGCAACCTGTTGCAGTCCTGCCTTTTTCAGCCGGTTTTTCACCGCCTGCACGTCGCTGTCGTTGCCGTACAGCGCGACAGGGGCGTCGGCCTTCAGTTGATGCTGTTGGATCCAGGTCGCGAGCTGTTCGTCGCTCATGGTATCAAGCCAGCGGGCAGAGAGGTTGAGGGCGGAAGGTTCGTGTCCGGACGGACCGTTTAGTGACTGTGGCCAGCCATTATAAAACGCGGAGGGACGGGTATCGATAGCCGTACCCTGTTTTTGCGCCAGTTGTTGGAAGTTAAGTACCTGCGCCATATCAGCAGCCCAGGTGGAAGCGCAAGCGAGCCCTAAAGCCAGAGCCAGCGCGGTCATTTGAGAAACACGTTTCATCGAATTGCCCGACGTTGAGATAAGAAAGTGCCATTCTGTGCTCGCGGTAGCGGAAAAACTTTGCGTTAACGCAGCATGTAAGCAGTTTCACAAGGCGGAAGATAACGGCAAAACGTGACCGCCCGGCGGAATATCCTGCGCGTCATGGGTGACCTGAACAACGGGAATGTCCAGCCGACGCACTTCATCAAAGACCCACTGACGAAAGTCTGCCCGACGATCAGCATCAAGACGGCTGAACGGCTCATCCAGCAGCAACGCTTTAGGCTGCGCCAGCAGGGCGCGAAGCAGCGCAACCCGTGCGCGCTGACCACCGGATAGCGTGGCGGGATCGCGAGAAGACAATCCCGCCATGCCCGCACGGTCAAGCGCGTGCTGAACCGCATCCTGCCGCGCTGTGCCTTTCAGACTGGCAGGAAGCGCTAATAGCAGGTTTTGTCCCACCGTAAAGTGATCAAACAGCAGGGCATCCTGAAATAAAATACCGATCTGCCGACGGGCGGTGGGGAGCGCATCCAGACGCTGCTCACCCAGCCACAGTTCACCGCGGACATGCAGCGGTGGCGTCAACGCACCCACCATCCAGGCCAGCAGCGAAGACTTGCCGCAGCCGGAGGGACCCATTAATGTGACAATGTCACCTTTTGCCACTTCGAAAGTTAACGGGCCAAACAGCGGGGTCTGATGGAGAAACAGGGAAAGATGGCGAACGGTGAGCATTAGCGCAATCCTTGTCGGCGGTGGCCGACCCATAACGAGAGTCCGGCCATTAGCGTAAACACGACCAGCGGTAACAGCAATTGCCAGAGCGCCTGCGCGGCCAGAATACCGGTACTGCCGCCGCTGCTGAGGGCCACCGCTTCCGTCGTCAGCGTCGGGAAACGGCCTGCGCCCAGCCACAGGGTCGGCATATACTGCGCGATGCTGACGGAGAAACCGACGGCCAGCGTCACGAGTACAGGACGCAAAATCTGCGGACATTTTACGCAGCAAAAGATTTTCATCGGTGACCAGCCCAGCGTCCGGGCAATCAGCAGCAGACGAGGGTCGATGCGTTGCCAGGCCGGTTTCAGGACAAACAACATCCACGGCACCACCCACAGCAGATGTCCCCAGATGAGCGAGGCAAACTGACCGTCCAGTTCAAGATGCAACGCCAGCGCGTATTGGCCCATCACCAGCGGCAGCGCCGGAAGAAGGATTGGCAGCCAGACCCAACGATGTCCGCGCTGCGGTCCCCATTCCAGCCATAGCAGCAAAATGACCAGTCCCAGCACGCTGGCGGCCACTCCGATTGTTACACTGTGGGTTAACGCGTCGAGATTGAGCGTAGATTGCTGCGCCAGAAAGGCCAGTAATACCGTGCAGAGCACTCCCGTCGCGGGCAGCGACAATGACAGCGTTTTCCCCGTTAGGGGCGAAACGCGGTGTTGACGTACGCCACTGACGTCAGGAAGCGTGCGTCGCCAGCTACGCCAGAGCTGATAACCCGCGAGTGCAAAGAGGGCGAGCAGCGCCAGCAAGAGCAGGCTAGCCAGCGCGCCTTTGATCTGCTGTTCGCTGTCTCCCTGACTAAGCCATTGCCAGGAGAGGACCGCCAGCGTCGGCGGATTGCCGGGGCCGAGGATGATGGCAACATCCACCGCCGAAATCGTCCACGCTACCACGGCCAGCATTACGGCTCCCAGTGCGGGGGCGATAGTGGGTAAGATCAACCAGCAGAGCGTCTGTCGGCGGTTGTAGCCCAGCGAATCCAGGACGATGATCTGCTGAGCGAGGCGTTTCTCACTCAGTAAAATGGATAAAATCCACAGCACGAAAGCGCTCTCTTTCACGGCCAGCGTCACGCCCAGCCCGATGCCGTAGCGATCAATCGCAGGCGAGAGAAACGGCAGGGCGTGCCAGAGCAGTCCGCCTTCAGCGAAAAGCAGTAGCGCGGCGCTGGCAAACGCGACATGGGGAATCGCCAGCAACCACGGCAGGCGGGTACTCAACCGTCGCCAGCGTAAGCCGGGCCAGAGCGCCACCACGATTGTTAACGCAATAAACAGCGCGCCAGCGGCGGCGATGAATACCGACACCACGGTCGCCAGCAACGCCTGCGGTAACTGCGGATCGGTAAAAAGAGCCTGCCAGTTCGTCAGTGACAGCGCGGGCGCGATCAGCAACATACCGGCAGGCAGTATTGGCGCATAAATCGCCGCCATGCCCAGCCAGGCGAGAAACATTAGCGCGATCCGTAGCGGCGCAGCCATTCTTGCTCCAGTGCGTTAACCCAGGCCGCATGAGGTTCAGGCAGCACGGCGGGTAGCCCGTCCGGAATGCGCGCTTCCAGCGCGGCCTGTTGTGCGGCGGGCAGTTTTTTCGCATCCAGCACCGACGGATCGCCCCAGACTGTTGGATCGGCCTTACGCAGCTGTGCGTCAGGAGAGAGCAGGAAGTTGGCGACCAGTTTCGCTCCGGCGCTGGCACGGGCGTTAACCGGAATGGCGACAAAGTGCACGTTGCCAATCATCCCCGCGGTAAAACCAAAGCTGTAGCTGTGTTTTGGCAATTCACCGCGGGTGATCTTTTGCTGAGCGTGCGCCGGGTTAAAGGTCAACGACAGGCGCAATGTCCCGCTCTTAAGTAGCGCGTCCATCCGCGCCGGAGATGGCGGGAAATCTTTCCCTTCTCGCCACAGACTCGGATGCAGCGCGTCGAGATAGCGCCACAGCGGCGCGGTTACATCGGCAAAGGTGGCGGCGTCTGGCGCGACGGTGAGCGCGTGCGGATTGTCAGTCAGCGAGATTAATAACTGTTCCAGAAACGCCGTGCCGGTAAAGTCCGGCGGTCGCGGGTAACTGACGGTGCCTGGATGTGCCCGGGCAAATGCCAACAGCGCCTGCGGACTTTGAGGCGGCTGCGGCGTCACGTCGCGATCTGCAATAAACGTCAACTGCGCGCCCCCCCACGGAGACTCAGCCCCGTCAGTGGGAATTGAAAAATCTTCACGTACCGGTTTTTGCGTATCAACATAGCGCCAGTTGGGCAGCGTTTCCGCCCACTGGGTTTGCAGCAATCCAGCCTCTTTCAATGTGCGAAAATTTTCGCCGTTAACCCACAACAGGTCGACAGAACCACCGGTCTTTCGCCCGGCGGCGGCTTCCGTCTGGATGCGCTTCACGGCATCAGCGGCATCGGCGAGACGCACGATTTTAAGATTGACCGCATAGTGGGTTTTCATCTCGCCACTGACCCAGTCAAGATACTGGTTAACGGCGCTGTCACCGCCCCAGGCGTTGAACCAGACAGTCTGGCCTCTGGCCTCATTCTGGATCTGCTGCCAGCGTTGTTCGGCGTGTCCCGGAGCGGCCAGCAACAGACTCGCGAGTAGTAATCCCCAGCGCATAATTACTCCTGAAAAAAATGTGTGACCAGCCAACGGGAGGCCAGTGGTAATAGCCCTAACAGAGCAAAAGCGGTCAGCATAGCGGGAGAAATAATGTCACGTATTGATGTTAACTGGCTTAACTGGCGTCCGGCATTCAGATAAACCACGGTGGCAGGCAGCATCCCCAACTGGCTGACCCACCAGTAGCGGCGCACGCCAACGGTGGTGAGACCTGCAAGCAGGTTGACGACAACAAATGGAAACAAGGGTATCAGGCGTAGCGCAAAAAGATAAAAGACGCCGTCCCGCGCCATCCCGTGATTCACCGTGGCCATATGCCGGGAAAACCGCCGCGCTACCCAGTCACGCAGCAGGTAACGACTGGTGAGCATGGCGAGCGTGGCGCCCAGCGTTGAGGCAAAAGAGACCAGCAACGTGCCTTGCCAGAGGCCAAACAGCGCGCCGCCAAGCAGCGTCAGCAGCGCCGCGCCAGGAATCGACAGCGCCGCGACGACGGTATAGAGCAGAAAATAGAGGCTTGCACTGAGAAAAGGGGACAGGCGTTGCCAGTCCGCCAACAGTGAATGTTCGCGCTTAAGCGTCTCCAGCGTGAGCAGGCCGGGGGGCAACACCCAGAGCACCCCGGCAAGACAGAGGATCAGTGCGCCCGCAAGCCCTATTTTTCTGGCGTTCACGGTTGAGCATCAGACCTTAAATTTCGCCCATACCGGCGCATGATCAGACGGTTTTTCCATGCTGCGAATTTCATAGTCGATACCGGTTTCCAGACAACGGTCCGCCAGCGGCTGGCTTGCCAGCAGCAAATCGATACGCAGACCGCGGTTATCATCAAACCCTTTCGAACGGTAATCAAACCACGAGAATTTGTCGGTGGTTTCCGGGTGCGCGTGGCGGAAGGTGTCAACCAGGCCCCAGTTCAGCAGGCGGTCCATCCATTCACGCTCTTCCGGCAGGAACGAACATTTGCCAGTGCGCAGCCAGCGCTTGCGGTTCTCTTCGCCAATGCCGATATCCCGATCGGACGGACTGATATTCATATCCCCCATGATCAGCACCGGATTGTCGCGCTTCAGTTGGTTGTCGAGATAGTTTTGTAAGTTCTGATAAAACTGCGCTTTGGCCGGGAATTTAATCGGATGGTCGCGGCTTTCACCCTGCGGGAAGTAGCCGTTGATTACCGTCAGGTTGCCCAGCGGAGAGGGGATTTCCGCCATGATGATGCGGCGCTGCGCCTCTTCGCCATCATCGGGAAAACCCCGGCGCACGGCGATGGGGGTCTCTTTGGTCAGCAGCGCCACGCCATAGTGACCTTTTTGCCCGTGGTAGAAAACGTTGTAGCCGAGTTTTGCGACATCTTCGAGCGGGAACATGTCGTCGTGAACTTTTGTCTCCTGCAGGCCAATGACATCGGGTTGGTGTTTTTCGACAATGGCTGTCAGTTGATGTGGTCTGGCGCGCAGGCCGTTGATATTAAAAGAGACAAATTTCATAGTCGCTGCCATTTTACAGGATGAATAGTGCATGGATGGTAGCAGAATTTCCGCAAACTGACTGCCCATAATGGTGAGATTCCGGCAATGGGTGTGAGTGGTGTTAACAATGGGGCAATGCTTGCCCTGTTTTAGGGCGGATTGCGTCAAAATGGCGCAGTAATTTCCTGTAAATTTCGTAGATGATCACATTTCCAGAATTATATCTGGACTGTGCATAATATTGCGGTTTTTCCTCTATTTATTCCTCTTTCACGCAAACATATTCACTTTCTATGCACATATAGTGAATATCGCTGGGCTATAACTCGTTGATTTTCCGTTCCACACACCCGTTTATGCATTTTTTCCACTGGCTGGCACGAAGACTGCAATCTACATTTACAGCGCAAACACTACTTTTTATTAACATATAAATAACTATTTATTTACCGATGAGGTCGCTATGTCTCAGTCAATTACGCGTGAAAATTTTGATGAATGGATGATGCCCGTTTATGCACCGGTGCCTTTTATTCCGGTCCGTGGCGAAGGTTCACGCTTGTGGGATCAGCAGGGTAAAGAGTATATCGACTTCGCGGGAGGCATTGCGGTCAATGCCCTGGGACACGCGCATCCGGAACTGCGTGAAGCGCTGAATGTGCAGGCGAGCAAATTCTGGCACACCGGCAACGGCTACACCAACGAGCCAGCGTTACGACTGGCGAAAAAGCTAATCGACGCCACCTTTGCCGATCGCATCTTCTTTTGCAACTCCGGGGCTGAGGCCAACGAGGCGGCGCTGAAACTGGCGCGCAAATATGCGCACGACCACTACGGCAGCAATAAGAGCGGCATTGTCGCGTTCAAGAACGCCTTCCACGGTCGTACGCTGTTCACGGTCAGCGCCGGAGGACAACCGGCCTATTCGCAGGATTTCGCGCCGCTGCCGCCGGATATCCGCCACGCCGTCTACAACGACATTAACTCTGCCAGCACGCTGATTGACGATACCACCTGTGCGGTCATCGTCGAACCGGTGCAGGGGGAAGGGGGCGTTGTACCTGCAACCCAGGCCTTCCTGCAAGGGCTTCGCGAGCTGTGCGATCGACATAATGCGTTGCTGATTTTTGATGAAGTACAGACTGGCGTGGGGCGCACCGGCGAACTGTACGCTTACATGCACTATGGCGTGACGCCGGATCTGTTGACTACCGCCAAAGCGCTGGGCGGCGGGTTCCCGATTGGCGCGCTGTTGGCCAGTGAAAAATGTGCCAGCGTGATGACCGTCGGGACACACGGCACAACCTATGGCGGTAATCCGCTGGCGACTGCCGTTGCCGGGAAATTACTCGATATCATCAATACGCCTGCGATGCTGAACGGGGTGAAACAGCGCCATGACTGGTTTGTGGAGCGTCTGAACGCCATTAACCTGCACACCGGACTGTTCAGTGAAATCCGCGGTCTGGGACTGCTGATTGGCTGCGTGCTGAATGATACGTTCGCCGGAAAAGCCAAACAGATTTCCCAGGAAGCGGCGAACGCGGGCGTAATGGTGCTGATTGCCGGGGGCAACGTGGTGCGTTTTGCACCGGCATTGAACGTCACGCAGGAAGAGGTCGCCAGCGGGCTCGACCGTTTTGCGCTGGCCTGCGAACAGATTAAAGCCGGAGGTTCATCATGATGGTGATCCGTCCCATTGAGCATGCTGATATTAGCGCGCTGATGCAACTGGCCAGTAAAACCGGTGGTGGGCTGACCTCATTACCCGCGAATGAAGCCACGCTGGCGGCGCGTATTGATCGCTCCCTGAAAACCTGGCGGGGCGAATTGCCGAAAAGTGAACAAGGCTATGTCTTTGTGCTGGAGGATCTGGAAACCGGCACTGTGGCGGGGATTTGCGCGATTGAAGTCGCCGTGGGGCTTAACGACCCCTGGTATAACTATCGCGTAGGGACGCTGGTGCATGCTTCAAAAGAGCTGAACGTTTATAACGCGCTGCCGACGCTGTTTCTCAGTAACGATCACACCGGCAGCAGTGAGCTGTGCACGCTGTTCCTCGATCCCGACTGGCGCAAAGAGGGCAACGGCTATTTGCTGTCGAAATCGCGCTTCATGTTTATGGCCGCGTTTCGCGACCATTTTAATGAAAAAGTGGTCGCGGAAATGCGCGGCGTGATCGACGAGCACGGCTATTCCCCGTTCTGGCAAAGCCTGGGGAAACGCTTTTTCTCGATGGAGTTTACGCGAGCTGATTTTCTCTGCGGTACCGGGCAGAAAGCGTTTATCGCCGAACTGATGCCCAAGCATCCGATTTATACCCACTTCCTCTCTGACGAGGCGCAGGCAGTCATTGGCGAAGTGCACCCGCAAACCGCTCCGGCGCGCGCGGTGCTGGAGAAAGAAGGGTTTCGCTATCGTAACTACATCGACATTTTCGACGGTGGCCCGACGCTGGAGTGTGATATCGACCGGGTGCGGGCGATCCGCAAAAGTCGGCTGATAGAGGTCGTCGAAGGGCAGCCCGCAACCGGTGATTTCCCGGCCTGCCTGGTGGCGAATGAAAACTACCACCACTTCCGCGTCATGTTGGTGCGCGCCGATCCTCATACAGAAAGGCTGGTACTGACCGCCGCGCAGCTGGATGCCCTGAAATGTCACGCAGGCGATCGGGTTCGTTTTGTCCGTCTCTGCGCAGAGGAGAAAACGGTATGACTTTATGGATTAACGGTGACTGGGTGACCGGTCAGGGTGAACGTCGGGTGAAGAAGGATCCTGTGCAGGGCAACGTGCTCTGGGAAGGTCACGATGCCGATGCCGCGCAGGTGATGCAGGCGGCTCGTGCTGCCCGCACCGCGTTTCCGGCCTGGGCCAGACGCCCCTTCAGCGAGCGGCAGGCGATTGCGGAAAAATTCGCCGGGCTGCTGGAGAGCAATAAAGCGGATCTGACCGCCATTATCGCCCGTGAAACCGGCAAGCCACGCTGGGAAGCGGCGACGGAAGTGACGGCGATGATCAACAAAATCTCGATTTCCATCAAGGCCTATCACGCCCGCACCGGCGAGCATCAGAGTGAGTTGCCCGACGGCGCGGCGACGCTTCGTCACCGCCCGCATGGCGTGCTGGCGGTATTTGGCCCTTATAACTTTCCGGGACATCTGCCGAACGGACACATTGTGCCGGCACTGCTGGCGGGTAACACCATCCTCTTTAAGCCCAGCGAACTGACGCCGTGGACCGGAGAAGCGGTGATGCGGCTCTGGGAACAGGCCGGTCTACCGAATGGCGTGCTGAATCTGTTGCAGGGCGGTCGGGAAACAGGACAGGCGCTGAGCGCGCTGGATGCTCTCGACGGACTGCTGTTTACCGGCAGTGCGAATACGGGCTATCAACTGCATCGCCAGCTTGCCGGACAACCGGAAAAAATCCTTGCTCTCGAAATGGGCGGCAACAACCCGCTGATTATTGAGGATCCAGAGGATATCGATGCGGCGGTGCACCTGACTATTCAGTCCGCGTTTGTGACGGCGGGACAGCGCTGTACCTGCGCACGTCGCCTGCTGGTAAAAAAAGGCGCGCAGGGTGACGCATTTCTCGCCCGGCTGGTGGCCGTCAGCCAGCGTATCCAGCCAGGTCGCTGGGACGATGAGCCACAGCCGTTTATCGGCGGTCTGATCACCGAACAGGCGGCGCGTCATGTGTTTGATACCTGGCAACAGCTTGAATCTCTCGGCGGACAGACGCTGCTGGCGCCGCGTTTGTTACAGGCCGGTACCTCACTGCTGTCACCTGGCATTATTGAGCTGACGGGCGTGGCAAATCTGCCCGATGAAGAGGTCTTCGGTCCGCTGCTTGGCGTCTGGCGCTATGAGCGTTTCGACGAGGCGATCGCGATGGCCAATAACACCCGCTTTGGTTTGTCATGTGGACTGGTTTCGCCCGATCGTGCGCAGTTCGACCAGTTACTGTTGGAAGCACGCGCGGGGATCGTCAACTGGAACAAGCCGCTCACCGGCGCTGCCAGCACCGCGCCGTTTGGTGGCGTAGGCGCTTCCGGAAACCATCGCGCCAGCGCGTGGTATGCCGCCGATTATTGCGCCTGGCCGATGGCCAGTCTGGAATCCCCGGCGCTGACGTTGCCAGCCACGCTGAGCCCCGGCCTCGATTTTTCGCGTGAGGAGTCCGTATGAAAGCACGTGAGGTCAATTTCGATGGGCTGGTAGGGCTGACGCATCATTATGCCGGGCTGTCGTTCGGCAACGAGGCGTCCACCCGGCATCGTCATCAGGTTTCAAATCCCCGTCTGGCGGCGAAACAGGGACTGCTTAAAATGAAGGCGCTGGCGGATGCGGGATATCCGCAGGCGGTGATCCCGCCGCACGAACGGCCGTTTATTCCTGCATTACGCCAGCTGGGATTTAGCGGTAGCGATGAGCAGGTGATTGAGAAAGTGGCGCGTCAGGCGCCGCACTGGCTCTCCAGCGTCAGCTCCGCATCGCCGATGTGGGTAGCCAACGCGGCGACGGTGGCGCCGTCGGCGGATACGCTGGATGGCAAAGTGCACCTGACGGTCGCGAACCTCAATAATAAATTCCACCGTTCACTCGAGGCGCCCACCACGGAGGCGTTGCTGCGGGCGATCTTCCGCGATGAACGTTATTTCGCCGTGCATTCCGCGCTGCCGCAGGTGGCGATGCTCGGCGATGAAGGGGCGGCTAACCATAATCGCCTCGGCGGGGAGTATGGTGAGCCGGGAACGCAGCTGTTTGTCTACGGGCGTGAAGAGGGCAGCAATACGCGACCTTCCCGCTATCCGGCGCGTCAAACCCGTGAAGCCAGCGAGGCGGTAGCTCGCCTGAATCAGGTGAATCCACAGCAGTGTATTTTTGCTCAGCAGCATCCGGAGGTCATCGACCTTGGTGTGTTTCATAACGATGTAATTGCGGTCGCGAACCGGGAGGTGCTGTTCTGTCATGAACAGTCCTTTGCGAGACAAAATGAGGTTATGAATCAACTGCGCGCCCGGGTGCCCGGCTTTACCCCTGTTGTGGTGCCAGCAGCTGACGTGTCGGTGCCGGATGCGGTCGCGACGTATCTGTTTAACAGTCAATTGTTGAGCCGCGATGACGGTTCGATGATGCTGGTCCTGCCACAGGAGTGCCGCGAACACGCGGGCGTATGGCGCTATCTGACGAACCTGCTGGAAGCCGATAACCCGATCCGCGACATGCGGGTGTTTGACCTGCGTGAGAGCATGTCAAACGGCGGTGGGCCAGCCTGCCTGCGGCTGCGAGTGGTGTTGACCGCAGAAGAATACCAGGCGGTCAATCCGGCGGTAATAATGAATGACGTTCTGTTTACGACGCTCAACGACTGGGTGGATCGCTACTATCGCGATCGCCTGACCGCCGCGGATCTCGCCGACCCGCAACTGCTGCGTGAAGGGCGCGAAGCGCTGGATTCACTGACTCAACTGTTGCAGCTTGGTTCTGTCTATCCGTTCCAGCAATCGGGAGGCGGGCATGGATGATTTCCTCGCCGCCACGCTGGCGGGAACGATGCCGGAGGTTCGGGAAGGCGAAGGCGCGGGATTTCGCTGGCATTGGGTTGACGCCGGTATTCTCGAACTCACCCCCGTCACGGTGACCGACCGTGCGCTGGTGATCTCCGCCGGTATTCATGGCAACGAAACCGCGCCGGTGGAGATGCTCAATACGCTGCTGTTGGCGTTGTCTAAGGGGGAGATAACGCTACGCTGGCGGCTGTTGGTGATCCTCGGCAACCCACAGGCGCTGGCTGCCGGGAAGCGCTACTGCCACAGCGATATGAACCGGATGTTTGGCGGGCGCTGGCAACAGTGTGCCGAAAGCGGTGAGACGCAGCGCGCACGTCAACTGGAACAGTGTCTGGAAAATTTTTATGCGACGGGCACGGAGTCGGTGCGCTGGCATCTCGATTTACATACCGCCATCCGTGGTTCTTACCATTTGCGCTTCGGCGTGTTGCCACAGCGTCCCATCCCCTGGGATGAGACGTTTCTTGGCTGGCTGGGTGCCGCAGGACTGGAAGCGCTGGTGTTTCATCAAACGCCGGGAGGCACGTTTACCCACTTTAGTGCTCAACACTTCGGTGCGCTCGCCTGTACCCTGGAGCTTGGCAAAGCCTTGCCATTCGGTCACAACGATCTCCGCCAGTTTGCGCCGACGTCTGCCGCGCTGACCTGTTTACTGTCGGGGCAAATTGACCAGGCAGACGGCACTCCGCCAGTCCGCTATCAGGTGGTGTCGCAGATCACCCGACGCAGCGACGCATTTGTACTGCACATGGACAGCCAGACGCTCAACTTCACTCCCTTTACCGCCGGAACGCTGCTGGCGGAAGAGGGCGACGAGCGCTTTGTCGTCACTCATGACGTGGAATACGTTCTTTTTCCCAACCCTGGCGTGGCGCCGGGATTACGTGCGGGCCTGATGCTGGAGAAATTGCGCTAACCTGTTTCCCGCAGGCGAGGGCCTGTGGGTGTTAATTTATCGTGCGCCAGGAAATTAATCCGGACTATTCCTGGAGAGCTGCTTTATTTATCATCAGCGCTCAGGTATAGTTCTTCATATTCCCTGCAAAATCATGCTGTTGTCATTTTTTCTTTCAACTCTTCGCAATAATTTCTTTTTTTCTCCACAATTGGCGAAAAAATGTTTTTTACACTTTCATTGTTTTACTGATGCTCTGACTAATTGACGATTAAGCCGTTAAAGTTAATCTCGTCAACACGGCACTGTACTTCTTCATAAGTGACAAGAAAGCCGTAAAATAACTGAAAGGAAGGATAAAGATTATGCGTAAATTAACTGCACTGTTTGTGGCTTCAACTCTGGCACTGGGCGCTGCGAACCTGGCTCACGCAGCGGATACCACCACCGCGGCACCGGCAGACGCCAAACCGATGATGCAGCATAAAGGTAAATTCGGCCCACATCATGACATGATGTTTAAAGACCTGAATCTGACCGATGCTCAGAAACAACAGATTCGCGACATCATGAAAGATAAGCGTGACCAGATGAAGCGTCCGCCGGTTGAAGAACGCCGCGCAATGCACGACATCATTGCCAGCGATACCTTCGATAAAGCGAAAGCAGAAGCGCAGATTACGAAGATGGAAGAACAGCGCAAAGCGAACATGCTGGCACACATGGAAACGCAGAATAAGATCTACAACATTCTGACCCCGGAACAGAAAAAACAGTTTAATGCCAATTTTGAGAAGCGTCTGACAGAACGTCCGGCGCGTGACGGTAAAATGCCTGTACCTGCTGAGTAATCGCTGAGCAGACTTATTCGAAGACCGCCGGTCTTGTCCATCCTCTCCACTGAGGCGATGGACAGGATCGGCGGTTTTTTCTTTTTCATACCCTATGGAAAATCATCATGGCTGCCGATAACGACGTTGTGCTTTATTATGCCGCATAATGTTTATCAGGAGCGATGATGGAATACTTTGATATCCGCAAGATGCCGGTCAGTCTCTGGCGCAACGGTGCTGGTGAAACGCGTGAAATTTGCTGTTTTCCTCCGGCGACCCGCGATTTTCACTGGCGTGCCAGCATTGCTTCTATCGCCGGTAATGGCGAGTTTTCGCTCTTTCCTGGTATCGAGCGGGTGATTACCCTGCTGGAAGGCAGCGAAGTGACGCTGGAAAGTCAGGGCGCCTTCAGCCATACCCTTAAGCAGCACCAGCCGTTTACCTTTGCCGGCGAGCGTGTGGTGAAGGCCAGACTGACGGAAGGACAGATGTCGATGGATTTTAATATCATGACCCGGCGTGACTCCTGCCAGGCGAAAGTGCGGGTGGCCGACCGAACCTTTACCACGTTTGGCTCACGCGGCGGCGTGGTGTTTGTTATTAGCGGAGCCTGGCAACTGGGCGATAAACTCCTGACTGCCGATCAGGGCGCCTGCTGGCACGACGGAAAACATACGCTACGGCTGTTGAAAGCAGAAGGGAAACTGTTATTCAGCGAGATCACCTGGCTGCAGGGGTATTCCCCGGATTCAGTTCAATAATTTCACAGGTTCCGGCAACGAGCGGCTTACAGAGAATCTTGTAACCGTCATGATCAAAACCGGCTGGCGTCTGGACCAGCGTCGCCGCATCCTCCAGCGTATCGACCGCTCCCAGCCACAGCCAGTTGTTAATGACGTGATACTGGGTCATTTGCGCACGACTCTCTTTGAGCGCAATGGCGTTTTTCCACGGCCAGCAGATAACGCGCAGTTTTTCCAGCGATGCCTGCAAACGGGCGTCGTGCTCCTGTGGCGATTCTTTATTACAGCAGACGCCAGCGCAGCGTTTTAGCGCAGCGCGAAAGCAGGCTCGGCCACGGCTCAGGGGTTCAAGACCCAGTCGCCCGTAACACAATTTTTGTTCGTCAGCGAGTGACTGTAAGGCGGCAAGCGCGGCGCGGCGGTTGGCAAAAAGACCGAACAGATCCGGAGCGTGGGAGAAATCAACGTCACGCGAATAGACGACATCCACTTTTCCATCCCGGAGCGTTAATGCGCAGAGTTGGCGGTTGCGGCGCAGGCGTTTATTAAATAGCGGCTGTTGCTCTTTAATCAGCCGTGCCTCGAGTAATAGTGCGCCGATTTCACCGGCGGTACCGATCCAGGAGATACGCCTGGACTGGCGCAGCATGGCGGCTTCTTCCGGTGTGCGTAAATGCGACAGTACCCGACTGCGGATATTGACACTTTTACCAATGTAAAGTGGCAGGGTGTCGCTTTCGCTGTGAAACAGGTAAACACCAGGCACGCTCGGGAGCGACTCCAGGAAAGGGCGCAGATGTTCAGGATATTCGTAAACTGCTGCTGCTTCAAACTCAAGACGAGGAACTGATTGACGCCGTGCCACGGTAAACTCCGGATGCTGGTTATGCATCCAGTATAGCAGTGCTATTACGATGAAAAAAGAGAGGGCGTGGGCGACTGCGGCGCGAAAGCCGGATGACGTTGCCATCCGGCCGGTTCATGCTTACTGTTTCCAGAAGTCATCAAACACGGTAATCGGCGGACGGCGTTTATGCTCTGTCTTCAGATACCAGCCTTCAATGATTTTCGCGATAGCGGCATCCACCGCTTTTCCTTCCAGATAGTCATCAATATTCTCATAGGTCACGCCCAGCGCGGCTTCATCCGGCAGAGAAGGGCGATCGTCTTCGAGATCCGCGGTGGGTGTTTTCTTATAAAGGTGCTCCGGGCAACCTAATGCCGCCAGTAGTTGTTTCCCCTGGCGCTTGTTGAGGCGAAACAGCGGGTTAATATCCGTACCGCCGTCTCCGTATTTGGTGAAGAAACCGGTAATGGCTTCCGCCGCATGATCGGTACCCACCACCACG
Source organism: Citrobacter sp. CtB7.12 (assembly GCF_001297795.1). NCBI lineage: Bacteria > Pseudomonadati > Pseudomonadota > Gammaproteobacteria > Enterobacterales > Enterobacteriaceae > Citrobacter > Citrobacter sp. CtB7.12. The sequence goes on from NZ_LIFT01000007.1 coordinate 160,036, forward strand.
CCGCTGGTCATGCCCGCGATACTGTACTGTGCTTTCATGCGCTCACGGGCTTTTTCATTGCCACGAACGAAATCGCTCAGTTCAATACCGGCTTCACGCAAAGCCTGTTCGCTCGCCAGTACCGCACCTTTGATATTGACGGTCAGCACGCGGTCCGGCTGGATAAAGTCGATGGCGTCCTGACAATCCTGCTCATCAGCCTGAACGCCATAAGGCAGGCGAACGGCGATAAACTGCAGTGCGTCGTTACCGGTCTCAGCACGCAACTCGCTAATGGCGGTCTGGCAAAGTTTGCCTGCCAGAGTCGAGTCTTGTCCTCCGCTGATGCCCAGCACCAGACTTTTCAGGAAGGGATAACGTTGCAGATATGCCTTCAGGAAATCCACGCTGCGGCGAATTTCCTCTTCTGGATTAATGTGCGGTTTTGCACCAAGCGCTTTGATGATCTCGTGTTGCAGAGTCATTTACCCCCTCCCCAATGTATAAAGAATAAAATCAGACTGTGTTAAAGCTAACCCTTTGCTGTGAAAACGACAAGTGAACGCAGGCTGAGTGGCGCTTAAAACGACATCCTGCCGTCTGAACGGAATCTGGCAAAATATTCGCGTGCTAAGCGTTAGCTTGAAAAATGTCAAAATGTATTCCAGGCTTATATAACACGCTGATAAACAAGAGGACGGAAAATGAACAGGACTATTGCAGGAATTTTCAGTGCAGCAGCTGTATTAACGATGCTGGCAGGGTGTACGGCGTACGACCGTACCAAAGACCAATTTGTCCAGCCTGTGGTCAAAGATGTGAAAAAAGGCATGAGCCGCGCGCAGGTTGCACAGATTGCCGGAAAACCGTCGTCTGAGGTGAGCATGATCCATGCTCGTGGTACCTGCCAGACCTACATCCTGGGTCAACGTGATGGTAAAGCAGAGACCTATTTCGTGGCGCTGGATGATACCGGTCATGTGATCAACTCAGGCTACCAGAGCTGCGCTGAATACGATACCGACCCGCAGGCAGCGAAGTCACAATAACTGTCTACTGCCTGTACAAGTCAACGAACCGGCCCCTGGCCGGTTTTTTTGTAACGAAGATGATCTTATTTATTGATGCGAATTATTTACCCGAAGTGTGAAGGGGGTCATAACGCCAGGTCAATGAGAGACAATTTAGTTGGTCAAGGAAATACCATCAGCAGGTGCGATGCCGTATACTCATTTCAGACACAGAAATAAGTTTTCGGTTACGCAGGTTATCCAGAGCATAGAAGCAGGTAGAGACTTGCGGCGTGGCTGGTTGACAGATAATCGCACATGAGGAAGGTCTGAATGGAAAAGAAACACATTTATCTGTTTTGCTCTGCGGGTATGTCTACCTCTTTGTTAGTGTCAAAGATGCGCGCGCAGGCAGAAAAGTATGAAGTCCCGGTTATTATTGAAGCATTCCCGGAAACCCTTGCCGGAGAAAAAGGACCCAATGCTGACGTTGTATTATTAGGTCCACAAATTGGTTATATGTTGCCCGAAATTCAGCGTTTGTTACCGAACAAACCTGTAGAAGTGATTGACTCGCTGCTGTATGGCAAAGTCGATGGTTTAGGCGTGCTTAAGGCTGCAGTTGCAGCAATTAAAAAAGCCGCTGCAAATTAATATTTTAAATTTTCCCGTCAAAGAGTTATTTCATTTACATATACCGCAATAATTAATTGCGGTTTTTAAGGGTATTTTTCTATGAGTAACGTCATTGCTTCACTTGAAAAGGTACTCCTTCCTTTTGCTGTCAAAATAGGAAAGCAGCCACACGTTAATGCAATCAAAAACGGTTTTATTCGTTTAATGCCATTAACCCTCGCGGGGGCTATGTTTGTATTAATCAATAACGTTTTCCTGAGCTTTGGGGAGGGGTCGTTTTTTTATTCCCTCGGTATTCGGCTGGATGCGTCAACCATTGAAAATCTCAATAGTCTGAAGGGCATCGGCGGAAACGTCTATAACGGTACGCTGGGTATTATGTCACTGATGGCGCCATTCTTTATCGGTATGGCGCTGGCGGAAGAGCGTAAAGTCGACGCCCTGGCGGCCGGCCTGTTATCGGTCGCGGCCTTTATGACCGTCACGCCTTATAGCGTGGGTGAAGCCTATGCGGTTGGGGCGAACTGGCTGGGCGGCGCGAATATCATTTCCGGTATTATTATCGGTCTGGTGGTCGCCGAAATGTTTACCTTTATTGTCCATCGCAACTGGGTCATTAAATTACCCGATAGCGTACCGGCATCTGTCTCTCGTTCATTCTCAGCATTGATTCCAGGCTTTATTATCCTCTCTATTATGGGGATCATCGCCTGGGCGCTGACGACCTGGGGAACTAACTTCCACCAGATTATTATGGACACCATCTCGACACCGCTGGCTTCGCTGGGCAGTGTGGTAGGCTGGGCGTATGTACTCTTTGTTCCGCTGCTGTGGTTCTTCGGTATCCACGGTTCCCTGGCGCTGACGGCGCTCGACAGCGGTATCATGACCCCATGGGCGCTGGAAAACATCGCTATCTATCAGCAGTACGGTTCAGTGGATGCCGCGCTGGCTGCCGGTAAGACGTTCCACGTCTGGGCGAAGCCGATGCTCGACTCCTTTATCTTCCTCGGCGGTAGTGGTGCAACGCTGGGTCTGATCCTGGCTATCTTTATCGCCTCTCGCCGCGCGGATTACCGTCAGGTGGCGAAACTGGCTCTGCCATCAGGTATCTTCCAGATTAACGAACCGATTCTGTTTGGTCTGCCGATCATCATGAATCCGGTGATGTTCATCCCGTTCATTCTGGTTCAGCCGATTCTGGCCGCGATCACGCTGATAGCGTATTACCTGGGGATCATCCCACCAATTACGAACATCGCACCGTGGACCATGCCAACCGGGCTGGGGGCGTTCTTTAACACCAACGGGAGCGTTGCGGCTCTGCTGGTCGCCTTGTTCAACTTAGGGATTGCGACGCTGATTTACCTGCCGTTCGTGGTGGTTGCGAACAAAGCGCAAAACGCAATCGACAAAGAAGAGAGCGAAGAAGATATCGCTAACGCACTGAAATTCTAAGTTTAACCCGGCATGTGGCAACGCATGCCGGGCCGTCAAAGAGGAATGATTTATGATGGATCTCGAGAATATTACTGATACCCAAACCGAAGCCGAAGAGCTCGAAGAAGTGGTGATGGGGCTTATCATCAACTCCGGACAGGCGCGCAGCCTGGCCTACGCGGCCTTAAAACAGGCGAAGCAGGGCGACTTCGACGCCGCGAAAACGATGATGGAGCAGTCGCGCATGGCGTTGAACGAAGCCCATCTGGTGCAGACGAAACTGATTGAAGGCGATCAGGGCGAAGGTAAAATGAAAGTCAGTCTGGTTCTGGTTCACGCACAGGATCACCTGATGACGTCAATGCTGGCACGCGAACTGGTGGCAGAGTTGATTGAGCTTCACGAGAAGCTGAAATAGTAAGGAGTTGATGATGCAACATCAGGCGACCGCACCGGAAATCACCATTGCCCGTGAACAACAGTTGTTTAACGGTAAAAATTTCCATGTCTTTATCTACAACAAGACAGAGAGCGCCTGTGGTCTGCATCAGCACGATTACTATGAGTTTACACTGGTGCTCACGGGGCGCTATTACCAGGAGATCAACGGTAAACGCGTGCTGCTGGAACGGGGTGACTTTGTGTTTGTTCCGCTCGGTTCGCACCATCAGAGCTTCTACGAGTTCGGCTCGACGCGCATTCTCAACGTTGGCATCAGTAAACGTTTTTTTGAACAGCACTACAGCCCGCTCATGCCGTTCTGTTTCGTGGCATCGCAGGTCTATCGCACCAACAGCGCATTTTTAACCTATGTCGAAACGGTTATTGCCTCGCTCAACTTTCGTGATACCGGGCTGGAAGAGTTTGTCGAAGTGGTCACCTTCTACATTATCAACCGCCTGCGCCATTATCGTGAAGAACAGGTTCTGGATGATATTCCGCAGTGGCTGAAAGCCACCGTGGAAACCATGCATGATAAAGCGCAGTTTGGTGAAAACGCGCTGGAAAATATGGTTTCCCTGTCGGCAAAATCTCAGGAATACCTGACGCGAGCGACCCAGCGTTATTACAGCAAAACGCCGATGCAATTAATTAATGAAATTCGCATTAACTTTGCCAAGAAACAGCTGGAGATGACTAACTACTCCGTAACAGATATTGCGTATGAAGCGGGATACAGTAGTCCAAGTCTGTTTATTAAGACGTTTAAAAAAATGACGTCATTTACGCCTAATAGCTACAGAAAAAAACTCACGCAATATAATCAGTAATTATTTTACTCAACAACCAGGTTTACGCTTGCCCATTAGTGACGCGGGACGTCTGCGTCATATCTGACAGAAGGGCAGAGCATCATTCACGCCAGTGTTAAGCACTGAAGGGAGAAACGATGAGCCAGAAATTAAAAGTCGTCACCATTGGTGGTGGCAGCAGCTATACCCCGGAATTGCTGGAAGGATTTATTAAACGCTACCACGAGCTGCCGGTTTCCGAATTGTGGCTGGTTGACGTCGAAGGCGGTGAAGAGAAACTGGATATTATTTATCAACTTTGCCAGCGTATGATCGAAAAAGCAGGCGTGCCGATGAAGGTGTTTAAAACTCTGGATCGCCGCGAAGCACTGAAAGATGCCGATTTCGTAACCACGCAGTTGCGCGTAGGACAGTTGAAAGCGCGTGAACTGGATGAGCGTATTCCGTTGAGTCACGGCTACCTGGGCCAGGAAACCAACGGTGCCGGTGGTCTGTTCAAAGGGCTGCGCACGATCCCGGTGATTTTCGACATTATTAACGATGTGGAAGAACTGTGCCCGAATGCCTGGGTGATCAACTTTACTAACCCGGCAGGCATGGTGACCGAAGCGGTCTATCGTCATACGAACTTCAAACGCTTTATTGGCGTGTGCAACATTCCGGTCGGGATGAAGATGTTCATCCACGATGTGCTGGCACTGAAAGAGAGTGATGACCTGTCGATCGACCTGTTTGGTCTCAACCACATGGTGTTCATTAAAGACGTGATCGTCAACGGGCAGTCACGCTTTGCCGAACTGCTGGATGGCGTAGCCTCGGGCCAACTTAAAGCCTCCACGGTGAAAAACATTTTCGATCTGCCGTTCAGCGAAGGGCTGATTCGCTCTCTGAATCTGCTGCCATGCTCGTATTTGTTGTACTACTTCAAGCAAAAAGAGATGCTGGCGATCGAGATAGGCGAATACTACAAGGGGGGCGCGCGGGCTCAGGTGGTACAGAAGGTCGAGAAACAGCTGTTCGATCTGTATAAGAACCCGGAGCTGAACGTCAAGCCGAAGGAGCTGGAGCAGCGCGGTGGCGCGTACTACTCTGACGCCGCCTGTGAAGTCATCAATGCCATTTTTAATGACAAGCAAACCGAGCATTACGTCAACATTCCGCATCACGGCCACGTCGATAACATTCCGGCCGACTGGGCGGTAGAGATGACCTGTACGCTGGGTCGCAATGGGGCAACGCCGACGCCGCGTATCACCCATTTTGACGAGAAAGTGTTGGGATTGATCTATACCATCAAAGGTTTTGAAGTCGCTGCCAGTAACGCGGCGCTGAGTGGTGAGTTTAACGATGTGTTGCTGGCGCTGAACCTGAGCCCGCTGGTGCACTCAGACCACGACGCAGAAGGGCTGGCGCGTGAACTGATTCTGGCGCACGAAAAGTGGCTGCCAAACTTTGCCGGGTGCATTGCGAAGCTTAAAGACGCACAACACTAAAGAGGTCGGCTATGGAACGCTTATTGATTGTAAACGCGGATGATTTTGGTCTGAGCAAAGGGCAAAACTACGGCATCGTGGAGGCCTGTCGCCACGGTGTGGTGACCTCGACCACGGCGCTGGTGAACGGTGATGCCATTGAGCATGCGGTCGCCTTAAGCCGCGATCTGCCGACGCTGGCGGTAGGGATGCACTTTGTTCTGACGCTGGGAAAACCGCTGACCGAGATGCCGGGATTAACCCGTGAAGGGCGTCTGGGAAAATGGATCTGGCAGATGGCAGAGGAAGATACGCTGCCGTTGGATGCAATCGCCCGTGAGCTTGCCAGTCAGTACCAGCGTTTCATCGACCTGTTCGGACGGGAGCCGACGCACCTGGATAGCCATCACCATGTGCATATGTTCCCGCAGATCTTCCCCCTTGTCGCGCGATTTGCCGCAGAGCGTAATCTTGCGCTGCGCATTGATCGTCAGCCGGTGTTCCAGGCAGGCGATCTTCCGGCGACGCTGCGTAGCTCGCAAGGGTTCAGCAGTGAGTTTTACGGAGATGCGATTTCGGAAGCGTTGTTCCTGCAGGCTCTCGATGCTTCAGCAAAACGTGGAGAATCCTCACTGGAAGTGATGTGTCACCCGGCGTTTATTGACAATATTATCCGTCAGAGCGCCTATTGTTACCCCCGCTTGACTGAACTGGACGTGCTGACGTCGGCCTCGCTCAAGTATGCGATTGCAGAACGTGGCTACCGTCTGGGCAGTTTTCTTGATGTCTGACTCCTGAGTTTGCGGCGCGTGGTGCGCCGCTTTTTTTTGCCCGCGAGTTGCCTCAGGCTGGTACGGTCGGGATTTTAGCCGTGCGCGACCAGACGCGATGAGCTGCCATCAATGTAAACAGCTCATCCATAAAACGGCTATCCGCATCAGCGCCTTCAACAACGCCTTCCTCTCCCTGACTGTCGATATGAAGTCGCGCTTTAAAGCGTCGTGCTTCACCGGCGAGTGCAATAGGTTTGAGATGCTTATAGGCTTCCAGCAGGTAGTACTGCGCGTCGCCGTTGTCCTCAATATCGGCGATGTCACCGCACGGCACAATGACTGCATCCACGGTGAGAGACGGTGCTCCGGCAAAAGTGGCGGCGATGGTCAGCGTTGAACCATCATCTGCGACCACCTCGCCCATGCGGGAGTAGAGCAGTTTCGCGTGGACGCCTTTCGCCTTAAGCGCCTGGAGTATTGAAAGCAGATCGGCGGATTTCACTTTTCCGTTGAGCAAAATCCCGACGACGCGGCCTTTGATATCTCCGTCCGGCACAGCATACAAACTGAGTGAAGGATCTTTCTTCAGTCCGTTCACCTCTGGCGGCGGTGCAATTTGTGTCTGTTCATCGCTTAACGCGATCCCCAGATTCTTCCCGACCGCCTGCGCGAGGTTAATGTCGATATGCGCCAGTTGGTCGACCACCCGTTCACGGATCCAGCTACGAACAACCTTACTCAGTTCAAAGCTGAAGGCATCGATGATATGCAACTGTTCCACGGGCGTCTGGCTTGACCAGAACAGACGCGGATGGGCGTAATATTCGCCAAACGAGGGGCTACGTTCACGGATTTTGTTACCTTCGATGCGTTCCTGATATGACTCAAAGCCGCCGCGTTTCGGTCCCGGCGGCGTTTCACGCGGCCAGTTGTCATTGATGGAGTTGGGTTCATAGTTGGCCGGGTTGGTATCAATATCCTGGCGGTGCATGCCGTCACGCTGGAAGTTGTGATACGGGCAGGTCGGGCGGTTGATTGGGATTTCGTGGAAGTTAGGTCCGCCAAGACGACTAATCTGCGTATCGGTATAGGAGAACAAACGCCCCTGCAACAGCGGATCGTTCGTGAAATCAATGCCGGGAACGATATGGCCGGGATGAAAGGCGACCTGTTCGTTTTCGGCGAAGAAATTATCGGGGTTGCGGTTGAGTACCATTTTACCGACGCGCTGCACCGGAACCAGCGCTTCGGGGATCAGTTTGGTCGGATCCAGTAAGTCAAAGTCGAATTTCAACTCGTCCTCTTCCGGGATCAATTGCAGTCCCAGTTCATATTCCGGGAAATCACCGGCTTCAATGGCTTCCCACAGTTCCCGGCGATGGAAGTCCGGGTCGCGACCGGTCAGCTTCTGCGCTTCATCCCATACCAGTGAGGCTTTACCTGCCAGAGGTTTCCAGTGGAAACGAACGAAGGTGGCCTTACCCTCGGCGTTGATCAGCCGAAAAGTGTGAATGCCAAAGCCTTCCATGGTGCGATAACTGCGCGGAATGCCGCGATCGGACATCGCCCACATGACGTTATGCAGGGTTTCTGGCTGTAACGACACGTAATCCCAGAAGGTGTCATGCGCACTTTGTCCCTGCGGTATCGCCCAGTGCGGCTCCGGTTTTACCGCATGCACAAAGTCAGGAAATTTATGCGCGTCCTGAATAAAAAAGACAGGGGTATTATTGCCAACCAGATCAAAAATGCCTTCTTCGGTATAAAACTTGGTGGCAAAACCACGGATATCACGCACCGTATCCGCCGAGCCTGCGCCGCCCTGAACAGTGGAAAAACGTACGAAGACCGGGGTGATTTTATCCGGGTCAGAGAGAAAGTCGGCTTTGGTGATGTCGCTCAGATTTTTGTAGGGCTGGAAATAGCCGTGAGCTGCCGAGCCGCGTGCATGGACGATCCTCTCGGGAATGCGCTCGTGGTCAAAATGGGTGATTTTTTCGCGCAGGATGAAATCTTCAAGCAGCGTAGGTCCACGACTGCCTGCACGCAATGAATTCTGGTCATCAGCAATGCGTACGCCCTGGTTAGTAGTGAGGGCAAAATTCTCGCTGCCCTTGCGTACCGTTTCCAGATCGCTCAGCTTTTTATTGCCGGTATCCGGGGCTTTCAGACTGCCGGGCGCGGTAGGTTGCGCGCCTGGAGGCGTCGGTTCAGGAACAGGGCGATACGACTCATTATCAGGAGCCAGAGAGTCCAGACCCGGTTTTGCTTCGCGCGGATCGTGCACCGGTGATTGATGTGGATGGGGATTTTTCTCATTATGCGACATTGAACTCGTCTCCATTTTTCATTGCTGAAAGGGTCGATGTTTTTTTGTCAAAAACCCTCTAACTATAGTCCACTCGTGTGATCCCGCCGAGCAGAACGCGGATGCCAGCGTTGGTTGACAGGAGAAAGCGCACGCCAGGAGCAGGACGGGCGGGGGTAAAATCGGCTAAGATAGTTCTTTTCTGATTTTTGAATTTGTCTTAGTGAAGCAATTAATGATGAAACCTCTTCGCCAACAAAATCGCCCGGTTATTAGTTATGTTCCGCGTGTTGAACCTGCACCGCCCGAACATGCAATAAAAATGGACGCGTTTCGTGACGTGTGGATCTTGCGCGGGAAGTATGTCGCGTTTGTCTTAATGGGGGAGTCGTTCCAGCGCTCGCCGGCGTTCAGCGAGGCGGAATCTGCCCAGCGCTGGGCAAATCAGATTCGTCAGGAAAACGAAATAGCGGATTAATTCCGGCATAAAAAAACCGCCTCGAAGGGCGGTTTTCTGTTTTGGGGACGTTTAGTGATGCGCCAGTTCGGCGTCGTCTTCACTGTCCAGAATGGTTTTATCGGTTTGCTTCAGCCACTGGCTGGTCAGCGTACCGGCGGTCATTGACCCGCTGACGTTCAGCGCGGTACGGCCCATGTCAATCAGCGGCTCAACGGAGATGAGCAGCGCCACCAGCGTGACAGGCAGCCCCATCGCAGGCAGTACGATCAGCGCGGCGAACGTGGCGCCGCCACCGACACCGGCTACCCCGGCAGAGCTGACGGTCACAATGCCGACCAGCGTCGCAATCCAGAGAGGATCCAGCGGGTTAATACCGACCGTCGGCGCCACCATAACGGCCAGCATGGCCGGATACAAACCAGCACAGCCATTTTGACCAATCGTTGCACCAAAGGAGGCGGCAAAGCTCGCGATAGATTCCGGCACGCCCAGACGACGGGTTTGCGCTTCCACGTTCAGCGGGATAGAGGCGGCGCTGGAACGGCTGGTAAACGCGAAGGTCAGAACCGGCCACACTTTGCGGAAGTACTTGAGCGGGCTCACGCCGTTAACACCCAGCAGTACACCGTGGACAACGAACATAATGCCGAGACCGAGATACGAGGCAATGACGAAGCTACCCAGCTTAATGATGTCCTGCAGGTTAGAACCCGCTACCACTTTAGTCATCAGCGCCAGAACGCCGTAAGGCGTTAACTGCATGACCAGGCGGACCAGTTTCATCACCCAGCTTTGCAGGGTGTCGATTGCGGTCAGCACACGTTCACCTTTCGGCGCGTCATCTTTGAGCAGTTTCAGCGCGGCGACGCCGAGGAAGGCGGCAAAAATGACCACGCTAATAATGGACGTCGGGTTCGCGCCGGTCAGATCGGCAAACGGGTTTTTCGGTACAAAGGAGAGCACCAACTGCGGGACACTGAGATCGGCCACTTTACCGACATAGTTGGTTTCAATGGCATTCAGTCGCGCCGTTTCGGCACCGCCCTGAACCAGACCTTCAGCGGTCAGGCCAAACAGATTGGTCACCAGCACACCGACCAGTGCGGCAATCAATGTGGTAAACAGCAGGGTCCCGATGGTCAGAAAGCTGATTTTCCCCAACTGTGAGGCGTTATGCAGACGGGCGACCGCGCTCAGAATCGAGGCAAATACCAGCGGCATGACGATCATTTGCAGCAGTTGCACATAGCCGTTACCAACAATGTTGAACCACTGGACGGAATCTTTCAGCACCTGGCTGTCAGAGCCATAGATGGTGTGCAGCGCAAGGCCAAAGACCACACCCATGACCAGACCGACCAGCACTTTCTTTGCCAGACTCCACTGTTTATGACGGGCTTGCGCCAGCACAAACAGCAGAATGACGAACACCACAATGTTCGCGATTAATGGAAAATTCATCCCCGTTCTCCTGATTTTATTATTCGTCCCGCTGTGTCACAGCGATCCTGTTGCCGCAAGGTTAGCAGAACTGTGACCTGGCTCTTATATTCAAATGGAATTGTTTATGCCAAAAACGATAATTTCGCTGCTTTACTGGTCGATTTGATGCTTTATAAAGCGATTGAACTGCCATTGCAGTGTATTAATCATATCGGATGACCAGCGAACTGCACTGTTCTGGGGCAAGGTCTGGGGCATCCATACCGCCCAGGCAAACAGCGCCATGCAGAGAAATCGCTCCAGTTGATTACCTTTCTGCGGGACCAGAATCGGCAGGCGAAAGCGCCAGCGACAGGGCCAGAGCAGGGGGACGCCCGCTGGCGTCAGCATATCGGCGGCGATATGGCTCAGATAGCCTATCACCATACCCTGCAAGGCATCGGCGGGGATAACCCAGCTCTCCGGCACTTTCAGGTAGAAGGTCGCCAGCAGCGCAAAGACGGCCAGCAGACTGTGAGTGAATCCGCGATGGCCGAACGCACGGGCGATCGGTTTCGAAATCCATTTTAGTCGCTGACCGAGAAATGACTTTGGGTGATCAATGTCCGGTAACAGACAGGTCAGAATAGCGGAAGGAACAATATGCCACCAGTCACCCTGTGCGAGTACGGGCGTGAGTTCCGCGTTTTTAGCAAACACCGCGCAGGCAATGGAAAAGAGGAGGTGACCTTCCGCCGTCATGATAAAACCTGATAAACTGTGAATTCGTACAGTATAGGATTTTTATACAGTGGGCGGAAGTGGTGACGTTGTAACTCTTTGTCAATAATGCGCGTTTAACGCGCTAACCAACCGCCATCGACGGCCAGCGTATAACCGTTGATGTAATCTGCTGCCTTCGAGGCGAGGAAAACGACCGGACCCTGCAGATCGTCTGGCGTTCCCCAGCGGCCCGCCGGGATACGATCGACAATCTCTTTATTGCGTTCAGCATCTTCCCGCAGTTGTTGGGTGTTGTTGGTTGCCATGTAACCGGGGGCGATAGCGTTGACGTTAATCTGATGCTGCGCCCACTCATTCGCTAACAGTCGGGTAATGCCCAGAACACCGCTCTTTGAGGCCGTATAGGACGGGACGCGAATACCGCCCTGAAACGACAGCATTGACGCGATGTTGATGATTTTTCCGCCCTGGCCCTGGGCGATGAACTGGCGTGCAACGGCCTGGGAGAGAAAGAAGAGCGACTTGAGATTCAGGTTCATCACGTCGTCCCAGTCCTTTTCAGTAAAACTGAGTGCGTCTTCGCGACGAATGGTCCCGGCGTTATTCACCAGAATGTCGATGCGACCGAATTTCTCTACCGCCTGGGCGATAACGTCCGCGATGACTTCCTGTTGGCTTAGATCGGCCTGTATGGCGAAAAAGCGGCGACCCAGCGCTTCAACTTTGGCGGCGGTGTCATGAGGGACTTTGCGGTTCACGCCGATGATATCGCAACCGGCTTGCGCCAGCGCAACCGTCATCCCTTGCCCGAGCCCGGTATCACAACCGGTGACAATGGCGACTTTACCTGTGAGACGAAATGCATCCAGAATCATAATGACCTCGGCTATCCGTTTTTATCTGTTATGTGCCTGAAAGAAGGATAGGAGAGGAACCGAAAGAATACAATAAAAATGAAACGTCGTTTTAATTTTGACTCTTGGCAAGACGGGCAATGTGGCCATTGCCCGATCCCGGTTAGCCAAGTAAATCGGCGATGGTCAGTTCCGTGAGTGTGTTGAGCCTGACGTCAGCGAGGATATAGCGCGGATCGTGTCGCACCTCTTTGTCCGGTACGACGATGGAGCGCATCCGCGCGGCTTTCGATGCCACCATACCGTTGACGGAATCTTCCAGCGCTACACAACATAACGGGTCAACGCCCAGTTTCGCCGCGCAGTCGATGTAAACCTGGGGATGTGGTTTGCTGTAGGGTAGTTTCTCCGCTGAAGCGATAGCGTCAAAGCTCTCCCGCAGGTCGAACATCGCCAGTACTTTTTCCAGCATATGCAGAGGGGATGCTGACGCCAGTCCGACTTTCAAACCTTGCGCTTTACACAACGCGACCGCTTCTTTGACGCCCGGTAATAGCGGACGCGTCTCTTCAACCAGCGTGATGGCACGGGTAATGACGCGATCGGTGACCTCCTGGCGGCTCGGCCCGTTCCACGGCTGCTGAGCAAACCAGAGATCGACAACCATATCGATGCGCAGTCCCAGCGTATCCGGGAGTTCGTGACGACGAGTGATATCGACGCCGATGCTGGACAGCACGTCCAGTTCAGCCCGATCCCACAGCGGCTCGGAATCAATCAGCAATCCATCCATATCGAATATGGCCGCAAGAATTTGACGCGGGGTTGACATTACAACCTCTCCTGTTGAGCATTAAATGTAGGGTATTCAGCGTTAGCCGCTATCATAACGTTTTTAAAGATCGGGCGAAAAGGGTTATCAGCAGGTAGACTTAAGCCAAAACGACGCGTCTTCATCAAGGGGAACTCATGACGTATCAACAAGCTGGACGCATTGCAGTGTTAAAAAGGATCTTAGGATGGGTGATATTTATCCCGGCGCTTCTCTCCACGCTGATTTCAGCCCTGAAATTTATGTACGCGCACAGCGAAAAGCAGGAAGGGATTAACGCAGTGATGCTCGATTTTGCCCACGTCATGATCGACATGATGCGAGTGAATACCCCGTTTCTGAACCTCTTCTGGTACAACTCGCCGACGCCGGATTTCCAGAATAGCCTGAACATTCTGTTCTGGCTGATTTTTGCGCTGATTTTTATCGGGCTGGCGATGCAGGATTCCGGCGCGCGCATGAGCCGCCAGGCGCGGTTTTTACGTGAAGGCGTTGAAGACCAGTTGATTCTGGAGAAAGCCAAGGGCAGCGAAGGGTTGTCACGCGAGCAGATCGAGTCACGGATCGTGGTGCCGCATCACACGATTTTTCTGCAGTTTTTCCCGCTCTACATCCTGCCGGTGATTATCATCATTGCCGGCTATGTGTTTTTTTCCCTGCTGGGATTTGTCTGAACAAAAAGGCCGCCATCCGGCGGTCTTTGAGAGTGATGACAAACCTCGTTCCGTTACCGGACAAGCCGAGAGCGCCTGATTATAAACGAGGAAAATCAATTCATTGATTTTCGGCTGATAACCACAAAAAAGGAAAAACCACGTTTTTTCCTTCTTTGTTAGCGGCCTGAAAGGCCGCCATCCGGCGGCCAATTGATGTCAACCATGATTACGCCGCGAGTAGTCTGTCCATTGCCTTCTGCGCAATCACCAGGTGCTGGCCGCCAAACAGTCTTGCCCGGTTGAGCAAGGTATACAGTTGATATACCGGTTGCCGGTCGAGAAAATCTAACGGCAGCGGCGACACTGACTGATAACCATCATAAATTTGCGGCGGCTGTTCAGTATGCAGCGGCAACATCGCCAGGTCACACTCTCTGTCTCCCCAGTAACAGGCTGGGTCAAACAGATACGGACCGTCTGGCCCGAGCGCGCAGTTCCCGGACCACAGATCGCCATGTAATAAAGAAGGTTGTGGCTGGTGGGAGGCGAGACGCTGTTGCACGTGCTCGACGATGGCGTCGATATTACCAAAGGCAATCCCTTTTTCCGCCGCCAGTTCGAGTTGCCAGCCAATGCGCTGTTCGGCGAAGAAGGTAGACCAGCGGCGCTGCCAGGCATTGGGTTGCGGCGTGGTCGAGAGCGCGTTATCGAAGTCCAGCCCAAACTGCGGCTGATCGCTCCATTCATGCAGGTGGGCAAGCTGCTGCCCCAGAATAAATGCACTGTGCGCATCCAGGGGGCGGGGAGGGAGATAATCCATCACCAGAAAGCTGTAATCACGATCCGCACCCACCGCCCACACTTTGGGGACCGTCACCGTATGGCTGCGTGATAACAGTTCTAATTGGTCGGCTTCTGCCGTGAAGCCTGGAAGCAGTTCTCGCTCATCACATTTAACGAAGAAATCGCGTCCCGCATAGCGTAAATGCCACGCGGCATGAATTTCTCCGCCAGGCAGTTCGTTACGCAGTTCGATTTCGCCTTCACCGAGTTGCTCGCTTAAAAGGCGACTGATAGCCTGCCACATGATGTCTCTCCCCATGTTGTCTGCCAGATCATAAGGTTAGCGCAAAGATGCGGTAAAAAAACACGAACTAACGCACACCGTGGACGTGTTTTCATGGTAATGGCATTTATTGTCCGCTGAGATCCCACTCGTCCCAGGTCACCACGCTGACCTCCGGCATTTTATCTAACGCACTTTCAGCCAGTCCCGCGGCCAGAGCTTTGACCTCGTCCGGACTCTGGGCGCTAATCAACCCAAAGGTATTGGTTCCCAGTTCATGCACATTACCGTCATCATCCGTAAGGGTGAGTAGAAAACCGGCACGGGTAAGATGATTATTCAGTTCATTTATTTCCGTTAAGGAGTCCTCGTGGAACGTGATAGTAACAACATATCGGGTGATTTCCCCACTGGCCATTTGACACCCCTTTGTAAGCTCATGAGTTTGTAGCATAGACGGTGAACGCGTAAGCCGACAGGTTTACGCAAAATTCCCCCTCGAAGAGAGGGGGATTCATTATGGCTGGCTAAGGTAAGCGTAGATTTTTTGTGTATCGTCATGGGAACACAGGCGTGTTCCCTGGTTGAGGGTCGCGGCGCTACCGGCCGCCACGCCGAAGCGCACCATATCGTCAAGCGAGGCGCCTTCAGCCAGTTTGAGTGTCATTGCCCCCACCATACTGTCGCCCGCACCCACGGTGCTCTGGCTTTTAACCGGCGGCGGCACAACCTGTACGCAGGTTTTACTGTCCACGCCCAGTGCGCCCTGAGGACCGAGCGAGACGACGACGCGCTGTGCCTTGCCGCTGCGGACAATTTCCTGTGCCGCGTTGCGCACGTCATCAGGTTGCGTCAGTTCGCGATTAACCAGGGCACTGAGTTCTTTCTGATTGGGTTTAACCAGTTCGATATTGCCAATCGCTAACGCGGCCGTCAGCGCCTCGCCGGAGCTGTCAATGATGCAACGGATCCCCTGTTTCTGCGCGGCGGTAATTAACTGGCTGAGTTTTTCAACGTTAACGCCTGGCGGCAGACTACCGCTGATCACCAGAATGGCACCGGACTCGATCTCCAGAACCTGCTCTTCTATCTGGCGAAACTCATCGTCATTCAGAGCCGCGCCGGGCATCACAAAGCGATACTGTTCTCCGCTGGATTCGACATGAACGTGCAGGTTCTGACGCGTCCAGTCTTTTGCATCAATGGTTGCGACCGGAACGTTTTCGTCAGCGAGCAGGGTCACCAGGTGTTCACCGGTTGCCCCCCCGACGGGGAAAATAGCGGTTGCCGTTCCGCCCAGATGGGCGATGGCGCGAGCGACATTTATGCCACCGCCGCCAGGCTCAAATACCGGGGCAGTACAGCGGAGTTTCCCTTCGGGATAGATTTGCGGAGTGATCGTTGCGCTATCGAGAGAGGGCGCAAGCGTCAACGTATAGATACGTACCATCGTTACCTCCTGTTAGGCTATGTTCAGTCTGGCACCGAATAGCCCTAAAGTGAAGTCATTAACAATATGATTAATTAAAGTTTATTTATTTAATTTACCGTAAGGATATATAAATATTTAATTGTTTTGAGAGCTCTCTTATTCAAAAAATGAAATAAGAATTCATTGCTATGTTATTCGAGCCTTTTTATAATTTGTTACCTTTCCTGGGGCGTTTGTCATTGATCCCTCTGAAAGTTTCCGGGACCGTAATGGTCTCTTTTTTTGTTGTACGGACTCTTTATAAATGAAGCTTTTAAAGACAGTTCCCGCTGCCGTTCTGCTGGCGGGGGGCATGTTTGCGTCGATGTATGCAACTGCCGATGATTCCGTTTTTACTGTCATGGATGACCCCTCAAGTGCGAAGAAACCCTTCGAAGGCAATCTTAATGCCGGTTATCTTGCGCAGTCAGGCAACACGAAAAGTTCTTCTTTGACCGCGGACACGACCATGACCTGGTACGGCCAAACAACGGCCTGGTCACTGTGGGGGAACGCGAGCAACACTTCTTCCAATGATGAACGCTCTTCAGAGAAATATGCGGTTGGCGGTCGTAGTCGTTACAACGTGACCGATTATGACTATCTTTTTGGCCAGGCGAGTTGGCTGACGGACCGTTATAACGGCTACCGTGAGCGCGACGTGTTCACTGCCGGTTATGGTCGCCAGTTCCTTAACGGTCCCGTACACAGTTTCCGTTTTGAATTCGGTCCGGGCGTACGGTACGACGAACATACGGATGGCACGACGGAAACGCAGCCGCTGGGCTATGCCTCTGGCGCGTATGCCTGGCAGATTTCAGACAACACCAAATTTACGCAAGGCGTGTCGGTGTTCGGTGCTGAAGATACGACGCTGAACTCCGAGACGGCGCTGAATGTGGCAATCAATGAGCACTTTGGTTTGAAGGTGGCGTACAACGTGACGTGGAACTCCGAACCGCCGGAAACGGCACCGGAGCATACGGACAGACGTACTACCGTCTCTCTGGGCTACCGGATGTAAACTGAGGCCAGACTGTTCGCCAGTCTGGCTTTTTTATTACGGTGTCTGACGTCGATTTACCCGTCAGCGCTTTTGTCCAGAATGTGCACGCTGCCTGAATCACGACGGCGCAGCGTTTCACGGCTATCCCCAAATCATTGCCGCCCAGCGTAGCAATAACATTGCGCCACAGATGACGATCAGGACGACCACCATTTTCCAGTGTTTTTTGGCGAAGCGATTTGATGGCATCATTTATATCCTGTCGATTTCAGACGGTTAATCCTAGTGTAACAAAACTGTCAGCCAGTCAGTGAATGGATATTCATTCTGTCTCCAGGACAATCCTTCAGGGCAGGTGAGAGGAGGAGGCGAAAAACGCTTGCTGACGTCATGATCCGGCCCAATATAAAACAGAAGGGTGCATTCTCCCTTTTTTTAGTGTTACCATCGTTCGACCACATTGCCGCGCTTGCGTAGCGAAAGCGGATGTGTACCAGATTGTGCGCCAATTTAGCAATTGTTGGTTAGATGGCTGCACAACTAACTGTAAACAAATAAATTTTCTCTTTGTATGTGATCTTGCGTATGGGTCACCACTGCAAATAAGGACATAACATGCCTGTTATTACTCTTCCTGATGGCAGTCAACGCCATTACGACCACGCTGTAAGCCCTATGGATGTTGCGCTGGACATTGGTCCAGGTCTGGCGAAAGCCACCCTTGCTGGCCGTGTTAATGGCGAGCTGGTTGATGCTTCTGACCTGATCGAAAATGATGCGACGCTCTCTATCATCACCGCAAAAGATGAAGAAGGGCTGGAGATTATTCGTCACTCCTGCGCGCACCTGTTAGGTCATGCGATCAAACAACTTTGGCCGAATACCAAAATGGCTATCGGTCCGGTTGTCGACAACGGCTTCTACTATGACGTAGACCTTGACCGTACGTTGACCCAGGAAGATATCGATGCGCTCGAGAAGCGGATGCACGAGCTCGCTGAGAAAAATTACGACGTCATTAAGAAGAAAGTCAGCTGGCACGAAGCGCGTGAAACCTTCGTGAAGCGTGGCGAGATCTATAAAGTCTCCATTCTTGATGAAAACATTGCCCATGATGACAAACCTGGTTTGTATCATCATGAAGAATATGTCGACATGTGCCGCGGTCCGCACGTGCCGAATATGCGCTTCTGCCATCACTTTAAACTGATGAAAACCGCAGGCGCGTACTGGCGTGGCGACAGCGACAATAAGATGTTGCAGCGTATCTACGGAACGGCCTGGGCAGATAAAAAGGCCCTCAGCGCTTATCTGCAACGTCTGGAAGAAGCGGCAAAACGTGACCACCGTAAAATTGGTAAGCAGCTTGACCTGTATCACATGCAGGAAGAAGCGCCGGGTATGGTGTTCTGGCATAACGACGGCTGGACAATTTTCCGCGAACTGGAAGTCTTTGTGCGTTCCAAGCTCAAAGAGTATCAGTATCAGGAAGTGAAAGGGCCGTTCATGATGGACCGCGTGCTGTGGGAAAAAACCGGGCACTGGGACAACTACAAAGATGCGATGTTCACCACCTCTTCAGAGAACCGTGAATACTGCATCAAGCCGATGAACTGTCCGGGTCACGTACAGATCTTTAATCAGGGCCTGAAATCCTACCGCGACCTGCCGCTGCGTATGGCAGAGTTTGGTAGCTGCCACCGTAACGAGCCGTCAGGCGCGTTGCATGGTCTGATGCGTGTACGCGGCTTCACCCAGGATGATGCGCATATCTTCTGTACTGAAGAGCAAATCCGCGATGAAGTTAACGCCTGCATCCGTATGGTCTACGATATGTACAGCACATTTGGCTTCGAGAAAATCGTTGTCAAACTCTCCACTCGCCCCGAAAAACGTATCGGTAGCGACGAAATGTGGGATCGTGCTGAGGCGGACCTGGCCGTTGCGCTGGAAGAAAACAATATCCCATTTGAATATCAACTGGGTGAAGGCGCCTTCTACGGTCCGAAAATTGAATTTACCCTGTATGACTGCCTCGATCGCGCATGGCAGTGCGGTACAGTACAGCTGGACTTCTCCCTGCCGTCTCGTCTGAGCGCCTCCTATGTGGGCGAAAACAATGAGCGTCAGGTACCGGTAATGATTCACCGCGCAATTCTTGGGTCTATGGAACGTTTTATCGGTATCCTGACTGAAGAGTTCGCTGGCTTCTTCCCGACCTGGCTTGCGCCGGTTCAGGTAGTGGTGATGAACATTACTGATTCACAGTCTGAATACGTTAACGAATTGACGCAGAAACTTCAAAATGCGGGCATTCGTGTAAAAGCAGACTTGAGAAATGAGAAGATAGGCTTTAAAATCCGCGAGCACACTTTACGTCGTGTCCCTTATATGTTGGTCTGTGGTGATAAAGAAGTGGAAGCAGGCAAAGTTGCCGTTCGCACTCGCCGCGGGAAAGACCTGGGCAGCCTTGACGTAAGTGAAGTGATTGAGAAGCTGCAACAAGAGATTCGCAGCCGCAGTCTTCAACAACTGGAGGAATAAGGTATTAAAGGCGGAAAACGAGTTCAAACGGCACGTCCGAATCGTATCAATGGCGAGATTCGCGCCCAGGAAGTTCGCTTAACAGGTCTGGAAGGCGAGCAGCTGGGTATTGTGAGTCTGAGAGAAGCAATCGAAAAAGCTGAAGAGGCTGGAGTAGATTTAGTTGAAATCAGCCCTAACGCCGAACCGCCAGTTTGTCGTATCATGGACTACGGCAAGTTCCTTTATGAAAAGAGTAAGTCTTCTAAGGAACAGAAGAAAAAGCAAAAAGTTATCCAGGTTAAGGAAATTAAATTCCGTCCTGGTACCGACGATGGCGATTATCAGGTAAAACTCCGCAGCCTGATTCGCTTTCTGGAAGATGGCGATAAGGCCAAGATCACACTGCGTTTCCGCGGTCGTGAGATGGCCCACCAACAGATTGGTATGGAAGTGCTGACGCGCGTTCGTGACGATCTGAGTGAACTGGCAGTAGTCGAATCCTTCCCAACGAAGATCGAAGGCCGCCAGATGATCATGGTGCTCGCTCCCAAGAAGAAACAGTAGGCCTTCAAGTAGTATTTCCTGTGAAGCCTTTGGGCTTCACAGGTTTTGCTCGCCTGGGTTTCATTTATTAACAATGCGAAGTGGAAGTTATTAAAATGCCAAAAATTAAGACCGTACGCGGTGCTGCTAAGCGCTTCAAAAAAACCGGTGGTGGTGGATTTAAGCGTAAGCACGCAAACCTGCGTCATATTCTGACCAAAAAATCAACTAAGCGTAAACGTCACCTGCGTCCAAAAGGCCTTGTTTCTAAAGGCGATCTGGGTCTGGTTATCGCGTGCCTGCCGTACGCATAAGCCGTTAACGTTTTTTTAAATTTTTAATGCCCAACCGATTTCACTGTGGTGAAAGGGGGGCAAATCAGAATAGATACAGGAGAGCACTATGGCTCGCGTAAAACGTGGTGTAATTGCACGCGCACGTCACAAGAAAATTTTGAAACAAGCCAAAGGTTACTACGGTGCGCGTTCTCGCGTATACCGCGTTGCCTTCCAGGCCGTCATCAAAGCAGGTCAGTATGCTTACCGTGACCGTCGTCAACGTAAGCGTCAGTTCCGTCAACTGTGGATTGCGCGTATCAACGCAGCAGCACGTCAGAACGGTATTTCTTACAGCAAATTCATCAACGGCCTGAAAAAAGCCTCTGTTGAAATCGACCGTAAGATCCTGGCTGACATCGCCGTATTCGACAAAGTAGCGTTCACCGCTCTGGTCGAAAAAGCGAAAGCAGCTCTGGCATAAGCCAGTGAAAAGAGGGAGCCTGGCTCCCTCTCTTTTATTTGTTGTTCCGTCAATAAGTTGACAATTGATCCGTAACCCTTTTCAATAAAGGTTCTCCGGTTTTTACCACACAAGGTAACGCAAGCATGAATGCTGCTATTTTCCGCTTCTTTTTTTACTTTAGCACCTGACTTCAGGAGGCTAGCGCGTGAAAGAAGAAACGAAAAACAGCGCAAAAAAGCCTCCTGATGGAGGCTTTTTTTGTGCCCGAAATCGAGAGATTACGTTCAACGAACCGGTGTCTTCACCGACACAATGAGGAAAACCATGTCACATCTCGCAGAACTGGTAGCCAGTGCGAAGGCGGCCATTAACCAGGCGTCAGATGTTGCCGCGTTAGACAATGTGCGCGTCGAATATTTGGGCAAAAAAGGGCACCTGACCCTTCAGATGACGACGCTGCGCGAGCTGCCAGCTGAAGAACGTCCTGCCGCCGGTGCGGTGATTAACGAAGCGAAAGAGCAGGTACAGCAGGCACTCAACGCGCGTAAGGCAGATCTGGAAAACGCCGCGCTGAATGCGCGTCTGGCAGCGGAAACCATCGACGTTTCTCTGCCGGGGCGTCGCATTGAAAATGGCGGTCTGCATCCGGTCACCCGTACCATCGATCGCATTGAAAGCTTCTTTGGCGAGCTTGGCTTTACCGTGGCGACCGGCCCGGAAATCGAAGATGACTACCACAACTTCGATGCGCTGAATATTCCTGGTCACCACCCGGCTCGCGCCGATCACGACACCTTCTGGTTTGATGCCACGCGCCTGCTGCGTACCCAGACATCCGGCGTACAGATCCGTACCATGAAAGATCAGCAGCCGCCGATTCGCATTATCGCGCCGGGTCGCGTGTATCGTAACGACTACGATCAGACGCACACCCCGATGTTCCACCAGATGGAAGGCCTGATTGTGGATACCAACATCAGCTTTACCAATCTGAAAGGGACGCTGCATGACTTCCTGCGTAACTTCTTTGAAGAAGATTTGCAGATTCGTTTCCGCCCTTCCTATTTCCCGTTTACTGAGCCGTCCGCCGAAGTGGACGTGATGGGGAAAAACGGTAAATGGCTGGAAGTGCTGGGCTGCGGCATGGTGCATCCGAACGTTCTGCGTAACGTTGGTATCGACCCGGAAATCTACTCAGGTTTCGCATTTGGGATGGGGATGGAGCGTCTGACCATGTTGCGTTACGGTGTGACTGACCTGCGTGCGTTCTTCGAAAACGATCTGCGTTTCCTCAAACAGTTTAAATAAAGGCAGGATAAAACAATGAAATTCAGTGAACTGTGGTTACGCGAGTGGGTTAACCCGGCTATCGATAGCGACGCGCTGTCGAATCAAATCACGATGGCAGGCCTGGAAGTTGATGGCGTTGAGCCTGTTGCCGGCGTCTTTAACGGTGTGGTTGTGGGTGAAGTGGTTGAATGCGGCCAGCATCCGAATGCGGACAAACTGCGCGTGACGAAAGTGAATGTCGGTGGTGAGCGTCTGCTGGACATCGTCTGCGGCGCGCCAAACTGCCGTCAGGGGCTGAAAGTGGCGGTTGCCACCATCGGTGCCGTTCTGCCGGGCGATTTCAAAATTAAAGCCGCTAAGCTGCGTGGCGAGCCGTCTGAAGGCATGCTGTGCTCCTTCTCCGAGCTGGGGATTTCAGACGATCACAGCGGCATTATTGAACTGCCGGCCGATGCGCCGATCGGTACCGACATCCGCGAATACCTGAAGCTTGATGACAACACCATTGAGATCAGCGTGACCCCTAACCGTGCTGACTGCTTAGGCATCATCGGTGTCGCCCGTGACGTGGCTGTGCTGAACAAAGCGCCGCTGGTTGAGCCGGAAATCACGCCGGTAGCGGCAACCATCACTGATGTCCTGCCGATTACCGTAGACGCCACCGACGCCTGCCCGCGCTATCTGGGGCGCGTCGTCAAAGGCATCAATGTGAAAGCGCCAACCCCGCTGTGGATGAAAGAAAAACTGCGCCGTTGCGGTATCCGCTCCATTGATGCCGTGGTTGACGTGACCAACTATGTATTGCTTGAGCTGGGTCAGCCGATGCACGCCTTTGATAAAGACCGCATTGAAGGCGGGATTGTCGTGCGCATGGCGAAAGAGGGCGAAACGCTGGTACTGCTTGATGGCACAGAAGCAAAGCTTAACGCTGATACGTTGGTGATTGCCGATCATCATAAAGCGCTGGCGATGGGCGGTATCTTCGGTGGTGAGCATTCTGGCGTGAATGATGAAACGCAAAATGTGCTGCTGGAATGCGCTTTCTTCAGCCCACTGTCAATTACCGGTCGCGCACGTCGTCATGGTCTGCATACCGATGCGTCTCACCGTTATGAGCGCGGTGTGGATCCGGCTCTGCAGTACAAAGCGATGGAACGTGCTACCCGTTTGCTGATTGACATCTGCGGCGGCGAAGCTGGTCCGATCATTGATGTGACGGATGAAACCACGCTGCCGAAGCGCGCGACCATTACGCTGCGTCGCAGCAAGCTGGATCGTCTGATTGGCCATCACATTGCCGATGCACAGGTCAGCGATATCCTGCGCCGTTTGGGCTGTGAAGTGACCGAAGGTCAAGGCGAGTGGCAAGCCGTTGCGCCAAGTTGGCGCTTCGACATGGAAATTGAAGAAGACCTGGTTGAAGAAGTCGCCCGCGTGTATGGCTACGACAACATCCCTGATGAACCGATCCAGGCGGGTCTGATTATGGGGACGCACCGTGAAGCGAATTTGTCGCTGAAGCGTGTGAAAACGCTATTGAATGACAAAGGCTACCAGGAAGTCATTACTTACAGCTTTGTTGACCCGAAAGTGCAGCAGTTGCTCCATCCGGGTGAAGAGGCGCTGCTGCTGCCAAGCCCGATCTCCAGTGAAATGTCGGCAATGCGTCTGTCGTTGTGGACGGGGTTACTGGCAACGGTGGTCTATAACCAGAATCGTCAACAGAACCGCGTACGTATTTTTGAAAGTGGGCTGCGTTTTGTACCGGATACCCAGGCCAATCTGGGCATTCGTCAGGATCTGATGCTGGCGGGGGTTATTTGCGGTAACCGCTATGATGAGCACTGGGATCTGGCAAAAGAGACCGTTGATTTCTATGATTTGAAGGGCGATCTGGAAGCGGTGTT
Organism: Citrobacter sp. CtB7.12; assembly: GCF_001297795.1. Classification (NCBI taxonomy): domain Bacteria; kingdom Pseudomonadati; phylum Pseudomonadota; class Gammaproteobacteria; order Enterobacterales; family Enterobacteriaceae; genus Citrobacter; species Citrobacter sp. CtB7.12. The sequence continues at coordinate 184,425 of NZ_LIFT01000007.1, forward strand.
GGATCTGACCGGTAAACTCGGTGACATTCAGTTCAGAGCAGAAGCCAATCCGGCACTGCATCCGGGACAGTCAGCCGCGATTTATCTGAAAGGTGAACGCATTGGTTTCATTGGTGTTGTTCATCCTGAGCTGGAACGTAAGCTGGATCTCAATGGCCGTACTCTGGTGTTCGAACTGGAGTGGAACAAGCTCGCAGACCGCGTGGTGCCTCAGGCGCGCGAGATTTCACGCTTCCCGGCGAACCGTCGCGACATCGCTGTGGTCGTCGCCGAAAACGTTCCCGCTGCTGATATTTTATCCGAGTGTAAGAAAGTTGGCGTAAATCAGGTAGTTGGCGTAAACTTATTTGACGTGTACCGTGGTAAGGGTGTTGCGGAGGGGTATAAGAGCCTCGCCATTAGCCTGATCCTTCAGGATACCAGCCGTACACTCGAAGAAGAGGAGATTGCCGCTACCGTCGCCAAATGTGTAGAGGCATTAAAAGAGCGATTCCAGGCATCATTGAGGGATTGAACCTATGGCGCTTACAAAAGCTGAAATGTCAGAATATCTGTTTGATAAGCTTGGGCTTAGCAAGCGGGATGCCAAAGAACTGGTCGAACTGTTTTTCGAAGAGATCCGTCGTGCTCTGGAAAACGGTGAGCAGGTAAAACTCTCTGGTTTTGGTAACTTCGATCTGCGTGATAAGAATCAACGTCCGGGACGTAACCCGAAAACGGGCGAAGATATTCCCATTACAGCACGGCGCGTGGTGACCTTCAGACCCGGACAGAAGTTAAAGAGCCGAGTCGAAAACGCTTCGCCCAAAGATGAGTAATCAGATCTAACCAAAAAGGCCGCTTTTGCGGCCTTTTTTCTTTTCTGCGGGGGTATCGCACCGTAGAATCAATGACATCCTTTTCAGTTGAACGGAAATCATGCTGACTTTTGCCCGTCAACAACAGCGACAACATGTGCGCTGGATCCTGAGTCTGTCGGTACTGATGTTACTGACACTGTGGTTGAGCCTGTGCGCCGGAGAGCAGTGGATATCGCCCGCTGACTGGCTGACGCCGCGTGGTGAACTCTTTGTCTGGCAAATTCGCCTTCCGCGCGCGCTTGCGGTTCTGCTGGTGGGCGCGGCGCTGGCTTTGTCCGGCGCAGTGATGCAGGCGCTGTTTGAAAACCCGCTTGCGGAGCCGGGGTTGCTCGGTGTCTCCAACGGTGCGGGCGTGGGGCTGATCGCCGCCGTGCTGCTGGGGAAGGGCATACTGCCGCACTGGGCGCTTGGACTGTGCGCGATTGCCGGTGCGCTGGTTATCACGTTGATCCTCCTGCGTTTTGCCCGTCGTCATCTTTCGACCAGCCGCCTGCTGCTTGCCGGCGTGGCGCTGGGGATTATCTGTAGTGCGCTGATGACCTGGGCCATCTATTTTTCTACCTCATTCGATCTGCGTCAGTTGATGTACTGGATGATGGGGGGATTCGGTGGCGTTAACTGGGAGCAGTCCTGGCTGATGCTGGCCCTGATTCCGGTGCTGGTGTGGATCTGCTGCCAGTCGCAGGCGATGAACATGCTGGCGTTGGGGGAAACCTCTGCCCGACAACTGGGACTCCCCTTGTGGTTCTGGCGAAATCTGTTGGTGGTTGCCACCGGATGGATGGTCGGTGTCAGCGTGGCGCTGGCCGGGGCCATTGGTTTTATTGGCCTGGTCATCCCCCATATTTTACGCCTGTGCGGCTTAACGGACCATCGCGTGCTGTTACCTGCCTGTGCGCTGGCGGGGGCCATTGCGCTGCTGCTGGCCGATGTGGTCGCTCGCCTGGCGCTGGCCTCCGCCGAATTGCCGATTGGCGTGGTCACCGCGACGCTCGGCGCACCGGTTTTTATCTGGCTGTTACTCAAAGCCGGACGTTAGGTACGACAAGACAGTCTATGATTAGAAGCTGGTATTTGAATCACTCACGATCCTGGAGAGGCTATGCAAGACTCGATTCTGAACACGGTAGTGACAACGATTGATGGCGAAGTGACCACGCTTGAGAAATACACAGGTAATGTTCTGCTGATTGTTAACGTAGCTTCAAAATGCGGACTTACCCCACAGTATGAGCAACTGGAAAATATTCAGAAAGCGTGGGCCGACCGTGGCTTTATTGTGCTGGGCTTTCCCTGCAATCAGTTCCTTGGGCAGGAACCTGGCAGTGATGACGAGATCAAAACCTGGTGCGCGATGACCTGGGGCGTGACCTTCCCGATGTTCAGCAAGATTGAGGTAAACGGGGAGGGGCGTCATCCGCTGTACCAGAAGCTGATTGAGGCGGCACCGACGGCTGTAGCCCCTGAAGAGAGTGGTTTCTATGAGCGAATGGCCAGCAAAGGGCGTGCGCCGCTCTATCCTGACGATATCCTGTGGAACTTTGAGAAGTTTCTTGTAGGCCGTGATGGCAAAGTGATACAGCGTTTCTCTCCGGATATGACGCCGGAAGATCCGATTGTGATGGAAAGCATCAAACTCGCGTTGGCTAAATAATGTCTTCAGTGATGCAGTTACAGGATGTGGCGGAATCGACCCGGTTAGGGCCTCTGTCCGGCGAGATTCGGGCAGGGGAGATCCTGCATCTTGTGGGGCCGAACGGCGCCGGAAAGAGCACGCTGCTGGCGCGGATGGCAGGGTTAACCAGTGGGGCGGGAACGATCGCTCTGGCGGGGACTGAGCTGGCATTGTGGCCCGCCGCTAAACTTGCCCGCCATCGTGCTTATCTGGCGCAGCAGCAAAATCCGCCCTTCGCGATGCCGGTATGGCACTTCCTGACGCTACATCAGCCAGACAAAACGCGCACAGACCAGTTGATGGCGGTGGCCGAGTCGCTGGGGCTGGCGGACAAACTTGAACGCAATGCGAAGGAGCTCTCAGGTGGGGAATGGCAGCGCGTCCGTCTTGCCGCGGTGATCCTGCAAATCGCGCCAGAGACCAACCCACAGGGGCAGCTATTGCTCCTCGATGAGCCCATGAACAGCCTTGATGTCGCGCAGCAAAATGCGCTGGATCGCATTCTGCACCGCCTGTGCCAGCAGGGGATTGCCATCGTGATGAGCAGTCACGACCTGAATCATACCTTGCGCCACGCGCACCGGGCGTGGTTGCTCAAACAGGGGAAACTGCTCGCCAGCGGTCCACGTGATGAAGTGCTGACGCCAGCGCATTTAGCGCAGGCGTATGGTCTGCACTTCCGGCGTCTTGACATCGAAGGTCACAGAATGATTATATCAACCACTTAAACGAAATGGTTTCTTGAAAACCCGCGTAAATACCCGCTATAAGGGGTGAAGAATAAAAATACAGAGGATTCGCCTGAATGCGTTTCTGGTTTCTTTTTTGCACAGCACTGTTGTTGGCCGGATGTAGTAGCCACCGAGCGCCGCCGCCCAATGCCCGGCTCTCTGATTCCATTACCGTGATTGCCGGCTTAAATGATCAACTCCAGACCTGGCGCGGGACGCCCTATCGTTACGGCGGCATGAGTCGCGGTGGTGTGGATTGTTCCGGTTTTGTGCTGATGACCATGCGCGATCAGTTCTCTTTGCAGCTGCCGCGCGAAACCCGTCAACAGGCAAAACTGGGGACGGAAATCGATAAGGACGACTTGTTGCCTGGCGATCTGGTGTTTTTCAAAACCGGGTCGGGAGAGAGCGGTTTACATGTGGGTATTTATGATACTAACGGTCAGTTTATTCATGCATCAACCAGTCGTGGTGTGATGCGTTCGTCGCTGGATAATGTCTACTGGCGGAAAAACTTTTGGCAGGCGAGACGCATTTAGTCGTAGGGCGTTATTTCGATTGAGGATGTCCCTCGCTTTTATTGTCGAAAAAAGAACAATGCTGGATAAGCGTTTATAATCAGGATAAGCTGAATACTAAGGAACCGGGGCTCCGGGTGAAAAGGACAACATGAACATTTTCCTTCTGGCATTAAAAAAGATGGATGACGACATCCTGTGTAATAGGTTGCCGAATCACTCCCTGTATGTGGGACTGCCGTGATGAATGTTTCACTGGATAATGTGTATCATTCTGAACTCTATTTTCAGCCCGCCAGGAATGTACAACGAAAACTTATCGGTTTAAGCGTTATCGCAAACTTTGTCAGTGAAGACGGTGACGTTCGTATCCCAACTGAACTGGTGCTTCCGCGACTTTCTCCCGAAGAACAGTGCCAGTTATTTATCGAAAAGCTGGCGCTGATCGAAACGTGCCAACATTTTTTTATTCAACATAAACTTGTCGCCTGGATTTATATAACCCCGGCAGTTGTACCGTTATTATTAACCAATAGTGAGTGCGTTTCTGCCGTTAAACGGTTTTCGTTTCTCGAACTCATGATTAATGAGAATTTTCCCGAACTGTCTGAAGGCAAAGAGAATAAAACGTTGCATGCGCTGGCTGAACGTTTTCCTCTGGTACTGGCCAATTTCGGTGCAGGGGAAAGTGCCAACAAAGCCATATTCGATGGATTATTTAAACGAATTATCCTGGACCGGAATTTTGTCCATCGTCGGGCCACTCGTCTTTCCTTCGAACCGTTCATGCGCGCCATCCTTACGCAAGTGTCGCCTTATTGCGAATCGCTGATGATCGCCGGTATCGACAGCGAAGCGATGTTGACCCGCGTGACGCCATTCGGTTTTAGCGGTATGCAGGGCGGGCTGTGGCCTGCCGTCTCGGCCAGTCAGGTCACCCAATTACTCCACGGATAACCTTTCTGTTTGCTGGTGTTTATGACGGAATTAACCGTCTACACTACAGGCAGGAGGCCCTATGACCCTGTCTTTCACAGCCCGCTGGCGCGATGAACTGCCAGCAACATTTACCGCACTGTCGCCAACACCGCTGAATCACTCGCGACTGATTTGGCACAACGATGCGCTTGCCGAACAACTGGGCATCCCCGATTCCCTTTTTCATCCTGACAGCCCGGCGGGTGTCTGGGGCGGCGAGGCGCTGTTGCCGGGGATGTCTCCGCTGGCGCAGGTCTATAGCGGTCATCAGTTCGGCGTCTGGGCGGGTCAACTGGGTGACGGGCGCGGTATTCTGCTCGGTGAGCAGTTGCTTGCCGATGGCAGCACAATGGACTGGCACCTGAAAGGCGCGGGTTTGACGCCGTATTCGCGCATGGGTGATGGTCGTGCGGTATTGCGCTCCACGATCCGAGAAAGCCTTGCCAGTGAAGCGATGCACTACCTGGGGATACCAACGACGCGGGCGCTGACGATTGTCACCAGTGAAACACCAGTTTACCGCGAAACGGTGGAGGCGGGGGCGATGCTGATGCGACTGGCGCAAAGCCACTTGCGCTTCGGTCATTTTGAGCATTTCTATTACCGTCGCGAGCCGGAAAAAGTTCAGCAACTGGCGGATTTCGCCATTCGTCATTACTGGCCGCATCTCCAGCAAGACGCCGATAAGTACATTCTCTGGTTTCGCGACGTGGTCGCGCGGACCGCGTCACTGATCGCCGACTGGCAAACCGTGGGTTTCGCGCACGGGGTGATGAACACCGATAACATGTCGATCCTCGGGCTGACGATGGACTACGGTCCGTTTGGGTTCCTGGACGACTATGAACCGGGCTTCATTTGCAACCATTCTGACCACCAGGGGCGCTACAGCTTTGACAATCAACCGGCGGTAGGTTTGTGGAATCTTCAGCGCCTTGCGCAAAGTCTGTCGCCCTTCATCACCGTTGAGGCGCTCAATGATGCCCTCGACGGGTACCAGGTGGCGCTACTGACGCGCTACGGTCAGCGGATGCGGCAGAAACTGGGGTTCATGACCGAACAAAAAGATGACAACGATCTGTTGAACGAATTGTTCAGCCTGATGGCCCGCGAGCACAGTGACTATACCCGTACTTTCCGCATGCTAAGCATGACAGAGCAGCAGAATGCCGCCTCTCCACTGCGCGACGAATTTATCGATCGCGCCGCCTTTGATGACTGGTTCACACGTTACAGAACGCGTTTGCAGCGCGATGCAGTCGATGATGCTGCGCGTCAGTCGCTAATGCTGAGCGCCAATCCTGCGGTGGTGCTGCGTAACTGGCTGGCGCAGCGGGCGATTGCGGCGGCGGAGAAAGGCGATATGAGTGAACTGCATCGCTTACATGCCATATTGCGCGAGCCTTTCCGCGATCGCGATGATGACTACAGCCAGCGTCCGCCGGACTGGGGCAAACGCCTGGAAGTCAGCTGTTCAAGCTGAAGCGCTATTTGGTCAGCAAGAGTTTACCTGCCTGCGTTTGACGCAGCAGGTATTCCTGACCGTTGTGATCGATAATCACTTTACCGTCATCACCTAACAGTTTCTGACTGCTGATCTTGCGGATGGGCGCAGGTGGGAGAGCCGCGTTTTCTCGTTCCTTAAGGCGGGTGGACTCAATGTTATCCATACGGGTATCACGATTTATTAATAATAATTAATGTAACAATGATTTTTATTATCAATAAAGTACACGATAACAACAAGTATTAAATGTGGTAGTTTGCGAAAAGGGGGGAGAATATGCCCACCCTGTACGGATGGGCGGACGTTCAGAAGCGGCTGTCCACCGCCGAGGCCAGTTTGCTCAGCAGCAGTTCAGTGTCTTCCCAATTAAGGCAAGGATCGGTTATCGACTGACCATAAACCAGCGGCTGCCCGCTGATAATTTTCTGCGTACCTTCACGCAGGAAGCTTTCCGCCATAATGCCGGCGATGGCTGTCGATCCGTTACGGATTTGCTGGCAAATATCATCACAGACATCCAGTTGACGGCGATGCTGCTTCTGGCAGTTGCCGTGGCTGAAATCGACGACCAGATGTTCTGGTAAATCAAATTCATGCAGCGTATCACAAGCTGCAGCAATATCTTCAGCATGGTAGTTCGGCTTTTTGCCACCGCGCATAATGATATGGCCATAAGGGTTGCCGCTGGTCTGATAAATGGTCATCTGACCGGTTTTATCGGGTGAGAGGAACATATGGCTGGCGCGGGAAGCGCGGATCGCGTCAACGGCGATACGGGTATTTCCGTCGGTCCCGTTTTTAAAGCCGACCGGGCAGGAGAGCGCCGAGGCCATTTCGCGGTGGATCTGGCTTTCGGTGGTCCGCGCGCCAATGGCGCCCCAACTGATCAGGTCGGCAATAAATTGACCGGTCACCATATCGAGAAATTCCGTCGCGGTTGGGATGCCCAGCTCATTGACCTGCAACAGCAGTTTACGCGCCAGTTCAATGCCGTGATTCACGCGATAGCTGCCGTTGAGATCCGGGTCGGAAATGAGTCCCTTCCAGCCGACAACGGTACGTGGTTTTTCAAAATAGGTGCGCATGACGATTTCCAGGCGCGCCTGATGCTGCGTGCGCAGCGCCTGTAAACGCGTGGCATACTCCAGTGCGGCATCGAGATCGTGAATGGAGCACGGACCTACAATAACCAGCAAGCGGCGGTCTTCACCATTCAATATTCTTTCTATCCGGCGTCGGGAGTCGGTGACGTGGCTGGCGACGGCGGGCGACACAGGATGCCGTTGCGCAAGTTCAGCGGGCGTGACCAGACTGTCTATACGCGCGGTACGCAGTTCATCGGTTCTGTTCATGACAATTCTCAGAAATTTGTGGCTTCTACGGCAGAGGTACCGGGAAGTGATGGGCACAACCTTAAACCAATCCCTGCTGATTTCAAGTGCGAGGTGCGTCACACCTCGCGGCAGAACGGTATGATAACAAAAAAACAGAACTCATGAACTAGTTTGTTAGTACATGCGTCGACTTAATCCCATGATATCGAGGATTTTGGTGGCAATCTCTTCAACTGAATAGTTAGTACTGTTCAACCACGGGATCTGGTTCTTACGGTAGAGCGCCTCGACTTCGGCCACTTCCATACGGCACTGACGCAGGGAGGCATAGCGACTGTTTTCCCGGCGCTCTTCGCGGATGGCGGCCAGACGTTCAGGGTCAATCGTCAGACCAAACAGCTTATGTTGCAGGGGTTTTAACGATGCAGGCAGAACCAGATTGTCCATGTCGTCGGCAATAAAAGGATAGTTTGCCGCGCGGATGCCAAACTGCATTGCCAGGTAGAGGCTGGTGGGCGTTTTGCCGCAGCGCGAGACGCCTAACAAAATCACCTGCGCCTGGTCCAGGTTGCGCAACGAAATGCCGTCATCGTGGGCAAGGGTATAATCAATGGCGGCGATTCGCGCATCGTACTTGTTCAGGTTACCCGGATTCAGCCCGTGCGTCCGGTGAGCAATCGGCGTGGGGTAGAGTTTCATCTCGTGCTGTAGCGGGGTGATCAGCGCCTGCACGATATCCTGACAGAAGCCTTCGCTTTGCAGAATGATGGAACGGATCTCCGGTAATACAATCGAATAGAACACCAAAGGGCGCACGCCGGTTTGTTGATAAATGGCGTCGATTTGGTCTTTAACGGCGCGGGCGCGGTTCTCATTTTCAACAAACGGCAGCGTAATACTGCTGATAGTGACGGGGAACTGTGACATCACCGCATGGCCCAACACTTCAGCGGTAATTGCCGTTCCATCGGAAATATAAAACACGTGACGATCTACAGCATTATCCATTTTCACACCCTGAAAGTCAGTCATAATTCTCTGAAAGCATAAATTAAAATTACTCTGAAGCGTAGAAAATAACGCTTATTTTGAAAATGAAATGGTATTTTTATATTTTATGAAAAGTGCATTTCATTTTATGGAACAGATGTTTATACCGACACATTTTGTGGGGATCGCCCGCCATTCGCGGGTTTGCGCAAATGGGTAAACTGTCCGAAAAAATAAAAAATATATTTGCTTGAACGATTCACCGTTTTTTTAAGCGGGTTAAATATGCAAAGATAAATACGTAATTAAGCGTTTCCTAAACTCGTTCATTTATCACAAAAGGATTGTTCGATGTCCAACAATGGCTCGTCACCGCTGGTGCTTTGGTATAACCAACTCGGCATGAATGATGTAGACAGAGTTGGGGGCAAAAATGCCTCCCTGGGTGAAATGATTACTAACCTTTCCGGTATGGGTGTATCGGTACCGAATGGTTTTGCCACAACCGCCGATGCGTTTAACCAGTTTCTGGACCAGAGCGGTGTAAACCAGCGCATCTATGAACTGCTGGATCAAACGGATATTGACGATGTTAACGCGTTAGCGAAGGCCGGCGCGCAGATCCGCCAGTGGATTATCGACACTCCTTTCCAGCCTGAGCTGGAAAATGCTATCCGCGATGCCTACGCACAACTCTCCGCGGACGATCAACATGCTTCTTTCGCCGTGCGTTCATCTGCTACTGCGGAAGATATGCCGGATGCCTCTTTTGCCGGGCAGCAGGAAACCTTCCTCAACGTCCAGGGCTTTGACGCCGTACTGGTCGCCGTGAAGCACGTGTTTGCCTCGTTGTTTAACGACCGCGCAATCTCCTATCGCGTTCACCAGGGCTATGACCACCGTGGCGTGGCGCTCTCTGCGGGTGTCCAGCGGATGGTGCGTTCCGATCTGGCGTCGTCCGGCGTGATGTTCTCCATTGATACTGAATCTGGCTTTGACCAGGTGGTGTTTATCACCTCCGCGTGGGGGCTGGGCGAGATGGTGGTGCAGGGCGCGGTAAACCCGGATGAGTTCTATGTCCATAAACCGACGCTGGCGGCCAATCGCCCGTCTATTGTGCGCCGCACGATGGGCTCGAAAAAAATCCGCATGGTCTATGCGCCGACCCAGGAACACGGCAAACAGGTCACCATTGAAGATGTGCCGCAGGAAAGCCGTGATATTTTCTCCCTCACCAACGACGAAGTGCAGGAACTGGCGAAGCAGGCGGTACAGATTGAAAAACACTACGGTCGTCCGATGGACATCGAGTGGGCGAAAGATGGTCATACCGGCAAACTGTTCATCGTCCAGGCTCGTCCGGAAACCGTGCGTTCTCGCGGCCAGGTGATGGAGCGTTACACGCTGCACGCGCAGGGCAAAATCATTGCGGAAGGCCGTGCTATCGGTCACCGCATCGGGGCAGGCCCGGTAAAAGTCATTCATGATATCAGCGAGATGAACCGCATTGAGCCTGGCGACGTGCTGGTCACCGACATGACCGACCCGGACTGGGAACCGATCATGAAAAAAGCGGCGGCGATTGTCACTAACCGTGGCGGTCGTACCTGTCACGCGGCCATTATCGCGCGTGAACTGGGGATCCCGGCGGTGGTGGGCTGCGGCGATGCCACTGAGCGCATGAAGGATGACGAGAAGGTCACCGTTTCCTGCGCAGAAGGCGATACAGGCTACGTGTACGCCGACATGCTCGACTTCAGCGTTAAGAGCTCCAGCGTCGATACGATGCCGGATCTGCCGCTGAAGGTGATGATGAATGTCGGTAACCCGGATCGGGCGTTTGACTTCGCCTGTCTGCCAAACGAAGGCGTTGGCCTGGCGCGTCTGGAATTTATCATCAACCGTATGATTGGCGTCCACCCGCGTGCGCTGCTGGAGTTTGACGATCAAGATGCCAAACTGCAAAACGAAATCCGCGAGATGATGAAAGGCTTTGATTCTCCGCGTGAATTTTACGTAGGTCGCCTGACGGAAGGGATCGCCACCCTCGGCGCGGCGTTCTGGCCGAAACGCGTGATTGTGCGTTTGTCCGACTTTAAGTCGAACGAGTACGCAAACCTGGTGGGTGGTGAACGCTACGAGCCAGAGGAAGAGAACCCGATGCTGGGCTTCCGTGGCGCGGGTCGCTATGTGTCGGACAGCTTCCGTGATTGCTTTGCGCTGGAATGCGACGCGGTGAAACGCGTGCGTAATGAGATGGGACTGACTAACGTCGAAATCATGATCCCGTTCGTCCGTACCGTTGAGCAGGCAAAAGCGGTCGTGGAAGAGCTGGCGCGTCAGGGGCTGAAACGTGGCGAAAATGGTCTGAAGATCATCATGATGTGTGAGATCCCGTCCAATGCCCTGCTGGCTGAACAGTTCCTGCAATACTTTGACGGCTTCTCGATCGGTTCTAACGACATGACACAGTTGGCGCTGGGTCTGGATCGTGACTCTGGTGTGGTATCAGAGCTGTTTGATGAGCGTAACGACGCGGTGAAAGCGCTGCTGTCGATGGCGATTCGCGCCGCGAAGAAACAGGGTAAATACGTCGGGATTTGCGGTCAGGGTCCGTCTGACCATGAAGACTTTGCCGCCTGGCTGATGGAAGAGGGGATCGACAGCCTGTCGCTGAACCCGGATACCGTTGTCCAGACCTGGCTGAGCCTGGCGGAATTGAAGAAGTAAGGTACTGCCGGATGGCGATGCGCCGCCATCCGGCAATTTATGCCTCACGGCATTCCGACGCTAATCGTTGAATAATATCCTGGCGTAACAGGAACTTTTGGATCTTCCCGGATGCCGTTCTGGGTAACTTTTCGACCACCACAATGTGCTCTGGATACTTATATTTCGCTACCCGTTTACGGCTAAAGAAGGCAACCACTTCTTCCAGCGACAGTGAATGATGCGGCGCTTTCAGCACGATGTAGGCACAGGAACGCTCGCCTAAACGTTCGTCCGGCATAGCAACCACACAGGCATCGTGAATGCGGGGGTGCTGCAACAGAATATCTTCCACTTCGCGACTGCTGATGTTTTCTCCGCCCCGAACGATAATATCTTTCTTGCGCCCGGTTATCTGAATGTAGCCCGCCTCGTCCATCCGACAGAGATCGCCACTGTAGTACCAGCCCTCGCTATCCAGCGCCCGAGCGGTTAGCTCAGGCTCGTCAAGATAGCCCATAAAGACGTTCGGTCCGCGCGATGCCTCTTCCCCTTCAACGCCCGGAGGCACGGGATTACGCGCCTCATCAACAATTCTGATCTCCACGCCTGCCGCCGCGTAGCCATCGGTATTCATCATACGGGAAGGGGGATCGTCGAGATTCACTACCGCATGCGGCGAGCTTTCCGTCGAACCATAAACGCTGAGCAGTTTAATGCCGCGCTGCTGGCAGTCGCGAGCAATGCGCTGCGGAATGGTCGTTCCTCCGCACAAAAAGAAACGCAGCGAAGAGAGATCGGCAGGCTGCCGTTCCACAGTACAGAGCAGGTCGTACACAAACGGCGTCGCCCCTAAGACGCAGGTACAGCGCTGTTGCTCCAGAAGCGCAAGGCAGGCCGTTGGGGTAAAAATATCCAGTAGCACGCTGCGCGCGCCGATCAGAAACGGTGCCGTCACGCCGTGTAAAAAACCGGTGGCGTGTCCCAGCGGCGCTGGCATCAGAAAGACGTCCAGCCAGGTCAGATTCAGACGCGCGCAGTAGGCCCGCTCGCTGGCGAGAATATTGTTGTGGCTGAGCATGACGCCTTTTGGCAGTCCCTCGGTGCCAGAGGTAAACAGCACGGCGGCCAGCTCGTCGCCGTGAACCTGAATATGACGGGCAAGTGGCGCGTTGTCCGCAACGATCTGGCTGAGGGCGAGCGAGGTTGTCGCCGGTGCCAGTTTATCGACGCCGATAACGTGTTGCAGATGTGGCAACTGGTTTTGCAGGGGCAAGATCAAATCGACCGGGCGCGTCTGTTTAAACACGGTTGGGGCGAAAAACAGTTTTGCCTGACATTTGTTCAGCACCCACACCAGCTCGGCTTCGCGCCAGGCGGGCAGCAGGGGAACGGATACGGCGCCGGTTTTCAGACAGGCGAGATAGATAACGGTAAATTCGCACCAGCCGGGAAGCTGAAAAGCGACGCGGTCGCCGGGCTGAATGCCGTTCGCCAACATCCAGCTCGCCAGACAGCTTGCCGCGTGGTCGAGGGCGGCGTAAGTGAATTCCGTACCGTGGTTATCCACGACGGCGATTTTGTCTGGCACGCTGCGTGCGGTATGTTGCCAGTAGTCTCCCAGCGAGGCATCGCCCCAAAAGCCAAGCTTGCGGTATGCGTCCCGCCGCCCGGCGTCAAACGTTAATGTGACACTCATCGGAGGTTCCCGGTCTATCAAGGGGGGAGTAGGGGATTGCAGGCCGGATAAGACGCCTGGCGTCACTCTTCGGCATTTGCGTCCATCCGTCGTTTCAGCCGTAGCGGAAATCCACGCCAAACGTGCCTGCGGGGTACTCCCATTTTTCGAGGATCGTCTCACCACACAGCACCCGGCAGGTTCCACACTCCAGACAGCCCGCGGAATCAAAGTGAATCGTACCTGCCTCATCCTGCTTATAGAGTCCGGCAGGGCAGGCATTCAGCAATTTTTGAAACTCTTTGCTGTCCGGGTTCGCCGCCAGAATGATGTGCGGATGGCCCTCATCAACATGGAATTTATTGACGCCCAGTTTGACGTCGACGTTAACGCGATTTTCCTGGCTCATAGCGCCGTGACTCCCTTAATGCCATCTTTGAGCAGATTCATCAGCCCGATCTGTTTTGCATGTGACAGGATCATTTTGCGCATCGGTTGATTCGGGCTGCCATCAATGGTGAATATGTCATTCATGATGTCCGCCACCATTCGCGGGTACTGGGTGAACAGGCGCGGATTCTCCATCAGCGCCGGGATCTTACGGAAATGCTGCATATCACGCATAACGCACCCTTTCTCCAGATCGTGTTTGTATTGCGCAAGCGTGCGGGCAGAGAAGTCCTTGCGCTCTTTGGCCCCAATCGCGGCGTGTGCCGCCGCTTCGGCAGAGGCGATGGCTAAATCCATTCCGCGTACCGTAAAACCGAGGTTCAGACAAAAGCCCGCAGCGTCACCGACAATCATCACACCGTCGCCTACCAGCTCCGGCACCATCGCCAGTCCGCCTTCTGGCACCATATGTGCCGAGTACTCCAGCAATTTGCCGCCCTGAATCAACGGACGAACGGCAGGGTGCTGTTTAAAATCTTCCAGCATCTGCGGTACGCTTTTCTGCGCATGGGCCATGTCGCCCAGCCCGCATACCAGACCGAGGGAGACGGAATCGCGATTGGTATAAAGGAACCCGCCGCCCATCAGGCCGTTTGACGGTGATCCTGCGAATAACCACGCCGCGCCTTCATTTCCGGACAGATTAAAACGGTCGTTGATTTGCTCCGGGGAGAGGCCAATCAACTCTTTCACACCGACAGCGTAATGGTGAGCCGATGAAGCAGGTACCATGCCCAGCGAACGGCCCAACATTGAATTGACGCCATCAGCGAGGATCACCACGTTGGCTTCGAGAATATCGTCGCCAGCCTGTACGCCTGTGACCTGGTTGCCTTCACGAATCAGCGCATCCACGCGCACGCCAGGGATAAATTGTGCGCCAGCCGCTTCGGCTTGCTCCATCAGCCACGGGTCGAGACGGTTGCGCAACACGCTGTACGATGCCTGAGTCGGTACATCCGGCTGTTCGCGATGGTAATCCAGCGTGATCGCGCTTTCTTCCGTCATAAACGAGATTTTCTCGCGGGTGACTTTGCGTTCAACGGGCGCCTTCTCGCCAAATCCGGGCATAATCCGCTCAATCACATGGGCGTAGAGACGCCCCCCGGTCATATTTTTACTGCCCGCGCTGTTACCGCGCTCGACGACCAGAACATCGAGTCCGGCTTTTGCCATGATGTACGCCGCCACCGTGCCCGCTACGCCAGCACCGACGACGATGGCATCAAATTTTTCATCCGACATGCTTAAAGCTCCCTTCCCGCCGTTTGCACAGCGGGAGATGTGGGTCAAGGTGAGAATTAGCGCAACTGCGCGATCAGGGCAGGGACCACTTTGTAGATATCGCCCACCAGTCCGTAATCGGCATAGTTAAAGATTGGCGCGTTTTTATCTTTGTTCACGGCGACAATCACTTTCGCGCCATTGCCGCCCACCATATGCTGGATCTGTCCGGAAATACCCAGCGTCAGATACAGTTCGGACTTCAGCAGTACGCCGGAAACGCCGATGTAACGCTCGCGCTCCATCCAGTTTTCCCCTTCGGCGATAGGGCGTGAACAGCCCACTTCCGCGCCGAGTACGGCGGCCAGTTCGCGCACCATGTTCAGGTCGTCTTGTGCCGCCAGGCCGCGACCGACGCCTACCACGCGTTTTGCTTTGCTTAAATCAACGCTGCTGAGCGATTTGGCGCGACGTTCCTGACACAAGATCTCCTGGCGCGGGGCCACCCACTCGGCGGTAACCACCGGGCAGTCATGCATGTGATCCGCCTCAATCGGCTCCAGTACACCAGGGGCGAGAGTGATAATGGCCAGCGGGCTGTTCAGTTTTTCTTTGCCAAACGCCAGGCCGCCATACATACGATGCTCGGCAAACAGTGCGTTCTCTTCAACGCTCACTGCCGTTGCATCGTTAACCATGGCAGCATCCAACTGAATACTCAGACGCGCGCCCAGCGATTTGCCGCGCTTGGTTGCTGCCATCAGCAGCAGACCGTCGCCTTTTTCCCGGATTTGCGCGGCCAGCGTTTCAGCGTAATTTTCGATTCGCTGCAGGTCGGAGGGTTTATCCAGTACGATGATGCCGTCAGCACCGAGCGGCTTAACCTGCGCCGCCTGCTCAGAACCCTGAACAATGGCATAGACCTGTTGACCCCACTGACGTGCGCCAGCCATCAACTCTGCGTAGCGTTCAACGTTATCGCTAAATACCCAGACGTGGGTTAATTGACTCATGATTGTGTTCTCCGTTGGGCTCAGTTCAGGGCTTTTTTCAGGTGTTCAGCCAGTTCGGCGATGGCTTCCGGCGAATCGTTATCCAGAATGATGTGCTTACGCGCCGTTTGTGGCGGTACGGTAATGGCAACCAGTTCTGCTCGCAGCTCGCCCTGACTCCAGCCGATATCGCTTGCCTGCCATGTGTGTACGGGCTTTTTCCCGGCGCCAAGAATGGCTTTCATTGAGGGGATGCGTGGCACGTTAATATCCGATGTCACGCAGATAACGGCCGGAAGTGTCAGTTCTATCACCTCAACGTCCTCTTCCAGCGTACGCTCTACAAGCAGCTTATCGCCCTGACGCTGGAGGCTGCTGACGGCGTTAAGGGTTGGCAGTTGCAGGATCTCACCGACCAGTAGACCAACCTGTTGTGCATAAAGGTCGCCAGACCCTTCACCAAACAGGAGCAGATCGAATCCGATTTTTTCCACCGTGGAGGCAATGGCCTGCGCCGTGTCTTTTGGCAGCGCGTGTTCCAGTTGTGCATCCTGCATCAGATACAGTGCATGTGGCCCGCGGGAGAGCACATCCTTACGCACTTTAGAGTTTTGCAATAATAAGCCGCCCACCGTCAGTGCCGCGATCTCATCCTCTGCCTCGGTGGCCAACTGCGTTGCGGCCTCAATGGCGTTGAGATCGAACTGACTGATTTTGGCGTCCGCATTGTCAAAGCTCAGCGCTTGCTCGGGCGTAACAACAATGTCCTGTTCTTCAGGCACCAGCTTAAAGCAGGTTATTATTTTCATGGCATCTCCTGTGAGTCGCATACCGACAGTGACAATCAGGCCACCCCGGCGGAAAGTGAAAATTGACTGGAAATAGTGTGCGACAGACGGCGGCTTTTTATCGACGGAGCAATCTGTTTTCGTTACCAGGTATCTTGCAAAAAAAGTGGGATCGCTCGTACAAAAGAAATGAGTAGAAAATCATTTGAGAGAATTAAACGTATTATCTTGCAGGTGAGGGAAATAATCTTGTTTTGCCTTTACTAAATACAGTTGTATAACCGCCATACTCGCTTTATTTTATCCTCATTATATTGTTCAGGATAAATTTCTGCTTGTGGAGGTTGTCATGTATCAACGCTGCTTTGATAATGCCATGGAAAGCCTTTTTGACCAGGGCAAAACCCCGCGATTTTCCCGATTTGTCATTAGTGATGATCCCCGTTGGGAGTCCGGTCATCATGTTCATGACAATGAGACCGAGCTGATTTATGTCAAAAAAGGCATCGTCAGATTAACGATCGACTCTTCCCTTTATGTGGCTCACGAAGATGATATTGTCGTGGTGGAGCGGGGGCGGTTACATGCCGTGACATCGGATGTGAACGTGCCAGCCACCACCTACACCTGCGCGCTGTATGGCTTTCGCTTTCAGGGCTGGGAGGAAAACCAACTGCTACAATCGCATTCCTGTCCGGTGGTTGCCGTCGGCCAGGGAAAAGAAGTGATCAAAAGTATTTTTAATGAGCTCGGGGTGATGCTGCCGCAAAGTAAAAATGGCCTGACGTCGTCCGTCTGCGATGCTTTTGCCTATGCGTTGACGGTGCTCTTCTTTGAGAACTTTAAAAATGCATATCGTTCGGAACAAGGACATATTAAAAAAGATGTTCTGATTAAAGATATTCTGGTCTATCTCAATAATAATTATCGGGAGAAAATTACGCTTGAGCAGTTATCAAAAAAATTTCGTGCCAGCGTCAGCTATATTTGTCACGAATTCACCCGCGAGTACCATATTTCACCGATTAATTATGTGATTCAGCGGCGGATGACCGAAGCGAAATTTGCCTTAACCAATACTGATTCTTCACAGGCCGAAATTTCCTGGCGTGTCGGGTATGAAAATGTCGACCACTTCGCGAAGCTGTTTTTGCGCCACGTCGGCTGTTCGCCAGGCGATTATCGTAAACAGTTTAAAAACAGCCTGACAGAGCAGGCCTGCCTGTTGTCCGACGTCTGAGTTTATGTGTCATCATCGGTAAGCGTTTGAATGGCCGGATACGATGCAAGTACCGTATCCGGCCTGTCGATTACTTGTTCTGATAATCCTTCAGGATCTGCCGACCTGCGACATAAATCATGATCTCATCCGTCCCGCCGCCAATCCGTTCACAACGGACATCGCGCCAGAATCGGGAGACACGCGCTTCGTCGGTATAACCCAGCCCGCCCATAATCTGAATTGCATCGTCAATCACTTCCATCGCGGTGCGGGCACAATACAGTTTCGCCAGCGCGGCGCTGGTACGCAGTGACTGCTCCTGATCGGCCTGCCATGCCACCTTCAGCACCATATTGCGCATGTTGTCGACTTTGATTGCCATCAGCGCCAGCTTTTCCTGGATCATCTGGTTGTGTCCAATCGGTTTGCCAAACGCAATGCGCTGGTTGGCATAACGTGCGGCATCCTCAAAGGCGCATTCGGCGAAGCCGGTACTGCGCGCAGCGTTGATCAGACGTTCCATCTCAAAGTTATACATCACGTTGAGAAAGCCCATGCCTTCTTCGCCCACCATGTCGCTTTCATCCACCTCAACGTTGTCGAGATAGACTTCGCAAGTGCTGAGCATATGCCAGCCGATTTTGTGCAGCGGATTGATTTTGATCCCAGGCTTGTTGGACTCCACCCACCAGAGGGTAAAGGCTTTCTTCGGATCTTTTGGCTCGGGATCGCGCGCCAGCACCAGCATGTATGGGTACTCTTTGGCGCCGGTAATAAACGTTTTCTGGCCGTTCAGGTACACCTTGCCGTCTTTGCGCGTGTAGCTGGTGGTGGCGCTGTTGTTGTCAGAACCCGCACCTGGCTCGGTTAACGCCAGGGCATAGGCCGGATCGCCGGTCTCCAGCGTGCTTTCCGCCGTTTTCCGCAGTTGTTCTGGCGAGCCGAAACGGCGCATGCTGTGAATACACTGCCCGTTGGTGATCAGAAAGGCCGGGGCGCCGCATTTTGACACTTCCATCAGGGCCAGCATTTGGGTGACATAGTCTGCCGGAATACCGCCGAACTCTTCCGGTACGCCCAGCATGGAAATCCCGTTATCCGCCAGCGCACGCATAAACTCTCTGGGGTAGGTCGCCGTCTGGTCGCAGGTGCGGAAATACTCTTCCGGAAAATTGCTGGTGATCAGTTCCCGGATACTGGCAAGCAGCAGCTCTTGCTCTTCGGTTAAAGAAAAGTCCATCATCATACTCCTTTTAATTCGCCGCTTCCGGCAGTTCAAAACCCATGGTGGCGTCGATAAATAATCTTTCATCCATCAGTTTCAGGTCTGGTGAAATAACCGGTGCGAAATCCATTTTCGCCAGAATATCGCGCTCCAGATCCACTCCAGGGGCAATTTCAATAAGATGCAGACCGTCCTCTTTTAGCGTAAATACCGCGCGTTCGGTGATGTAGCGCACGTCCAGACCGCGCTCGAGGGCGATTTTTCCGCTAAAGGTGATTTCCGGCAGTTCGCTGATGAATTTATTCACCCGGCCTTCCTGGACGATGGTTAATTTACCGTCGGCCACTTCTGTTTTCAGACTGCCAGCGGTTAGCGTGCCGCAGAAAACAATTTTCTTTGAGGTCGCGCTGATATCGATAAAGCCGCCAGTTCCCATGATTTTGCCGTTGAATTTGTGCACCCCGACGTTGCCGTGGCGGTCAACTTCCGCAAAGCTCAGATAGCAGACGTCCAGCCCACCGCCATGGTAGAAGTCAAACTGTGAAGTCATATCAAGTATGGCGCGAGTGTTGACGTTTGCGCCAAAAGCGACACCCTGGGAGGTGATCCCACCCACGGGGCCGGTTTCAACGGTCAGTACAAAGTCATCTGCACAGCCTTCCTCACGGGCCACCAGTCCAATGCCATCCGCGATGCCGACGCCAACGTTACCGACCGCACCTTTACGCATTTCAAACAAGGCGCGACGGGCAACCAGTTTGCGTTGGTTGAGGGGCAGAGAGAGCTGGGTGCTGTCGTCGAGGGTGAAATCGCCCGAGATAAACCGGTTCACCGGCGCGCCGCCGTACAGTTGCGTCTGGTCTGGGTCGACCACCACGATATCCACCAGATAGCCGGGGATACGTACGGATTTAGGATGCAGCGTGGCTTTCTTGACCATTTTCTGCACCTGCATCATCACGATGCCACCGTGGTTGTGCACCGCCTGAGCCAGCACCAGCGCGTCGAGGTACATCACCTCATCTTCAAACGAGGCATAGCCTTCGCTGTCGCAGGTGGTGGCGCGGATAAACGCGACGGTAGGCGCAATCGCTTTGTAGTAGAGATATTCTTTGTTATCAATCTCCACCAGTTTGATGAGGTCTTCTTTGGTGACCTCATTGAGCTTGCCCCCCTGTTGGCGCGGGTCGACGAAGGTGCCAATCCCGATATCGCTGAGGATCCCCGGCTGGTGGGCGGCAGACGCACGCAGAGCCTGAGTCAGCACCCCTTGTGGATAGTTATAGGCGACAATCTTATTTTGTTCCGCTAAATCCGAAATGCGTGGCGACTGCCCCCAGTGCCCGCACAGAGCCCATTTCACCAGGCCTTCCTGGGCCAGCGGGCTGATTCCGCGATCGGCGCGATCGCCCAGACCCGTCGGACTGATAATCGATAAATTCCGTGGCGTTTGCGTTTGCTTATATTTATCAGCTAAAGCGGTAATTAAGGTGGTGGCTTCCAGAATACCGCCGCCTGCGCCTAATATACACAGTACATCTTCATCTTTAATATAATTTACCGCGTCCTGGGCCGAGAGCACAGGCACGCGACCATTAACGCGTGGTGGTCTTTCAGGTTTCATATAAACTCCTGGATACCCGACAGAAGCCCTACGCCGCTGTGTTCAGGCGCAGGCCTCCGCTGAATATTCATGTGGAATATTCACTGTGGAATAAAATATATATTTAATGGCGGGAGAGAATCTGTCCCGCCTTTATTTCGTTAATTACGCCTGATGTAATATCGTTAATACCGTACGCAGATCGCTAACGGATATTTGTCCCGGTGCCGAAGCCTTTTTAACCGCGCCAAAGGTCGCCGCGGAGCCGAAGACTTCACCGGCCAGCCGTGAAATCACACCGGTTTTGGACATCGACATGGTGATCACCGGACGGTCAGCGTACTGTTCCTGCATTTTCAGCGTAGCGGAAAGCAGCGTCAGAACATCTCTGTGGTTCTGCGGCATCAGGGCGATCTTCGGAATATCGGCACCCAGTTCCTGCATTTTGCGCAGCCGTGCAACGATCTCTTCTTCTGCTGGCGTCTTGTGGAAATCATGGTTGGACATGATCACGCTGACGTTTTTGCTGTGCGCGTAGTCTACCGTCGCCTTGACCAGCTCATCACCGGTAAACAGTTCGAGATCGATCATATCCACCAGGCCGCTATCGACCGCTGCGCGATTCAGCGCGAGATAGGCGTCGGTTGAAATGGCCTGTTCACCCCCTTCCTTCGCACTACGGAACGTAAACAGCAGGGGAGTCTGGGGCAGTTCAGTGCGGATTGCGCGGACAGCCTCCAGGACGGCATCGGCAGAGGCGACATCGGCGAAATGGTCAACGCGCCATTCCAGAATGTCGAAATCCGCGTCGCGATAGGCCTGCGCTTCTGCGCGGACGCTGGCGATATCTTTGCCCATCAGCGAGACGATTATTTTTGGAGCCCCTTCGCCAATCACGAGGTTTTTTACGGTTACGGTTTTCATTTAATACCTTTTATCAGTCTTAGTTCCTGGCCGTCAGGCCGCAAACCCCATCACCTGTTTTACGTATTCCAGCGGAAAATCTTTGCCGGTCCACAGTTTGAACTGTTCAGCGCCTTGCCACAACAACATGCCGTAACCATCGATTGTTTTGCAACCGGCCTGTTGCGCTTGTTGCAATAACTTCGTCATATGCGGGTTGTAAACGCATTCGGTAACCAGCAGTTCCGGACGTAGCAGGCTCACGTCACTGACAATCGATTCATTTTCCAGCGGCTTCATGCCGACTTTGGTGCCATTGGTCAGGATATCCGCTGTCGCCAGCGCGTCAGCGAAGGCCTGCTGGTCAGCAAGGTCTGTCACCGTCACCACGCAGTCGGTGTTTTCATTCACCCGCTTAGCGAAGTCCAGCGCTTTCTGGAAAAATTCATCATTGCGGTTAAAGAGTTTAATCGCTTTGATCCCCTCAATGGCTGCCTGCGCACCAATGGCCGTGGAGGCGCCACCCGCACCCAGTAATACCATGGTTTTACCCTTGATATCGAAACCACTCTCTTTAATTGCGCGAATGTGACCGGTGCCGTCGGTATTGTAACCACGCAGGTAGCCGTCATCATTGACGATGGTATTAATCGCGCCAACCAGTTTCGCCGCCGGGGTCAGTTCATCAACAAATTCACAGGCCAGCTGTTTATTGGGCATCGATACGCCGGTCCCGCGCATTTTTAACGCTTTCAGCCCCTCGATAGCGCCAGCGAAGGTGCTGTTGTCGACCTCAAAGGCCATATAGGTAAACGGCAATCCGGCTTTCTCCAGCGCCTTATTTTGCATTTCAGGCGACAAACTGTGTCTGATGGGATAAGCCATTAAGCCGATCAGTTCATATTTCGCGGTTACATCCATAACATGACTCCTTAAATTGTCGCTTAACTTTTTGTTGAGAAATAACGTTCGCCCAGACGGATATCGTTTTGTGGAATATTAAAGACCCGGTAATAGCGAACAAAAACGATAATGCCGGTGATAAAGGCCAGCAGGGCAAAAGCGAAATCCAGTAAAATGATGTATTGCAGGCCGATGGTGGAGAGGTAACCGGTAATCAGCGGAATAACAAAATTCGCGAGGCCGCCCATCATCATATAAACGCTGGTGACTTTGGCTTTGCTCTTCGGAAAGAATTCCGACATCACCGACACGCCCAGTTGTAAAATCCCGCCCGCGGCAGAGAAGCCAATCACAAACGCGCCCGCGTTACACACCAGCGGTGACGGCCAGAGATAAATGACGGCCGCGGTAACGGTGGCCAGTCCGGCATTAAAGACGTTAGCCCAGATGGGGCGAACCATTTTTTTCAGCAGTGCGGCAAAGATAAAGACGCAGACCAGCGAACCCAGGCTGTAATACGTGATGGTTTTCAGCGCATCCGCTTCTTCCATTCCGGCGAAGGCCATGGCGTATTTCGGCATCCAGACCACGATAACGTAAAAGGTGGAAAACGCCGCCACGCCAAACATGACGGAAGCCACTCCTTCCAGCCAGACCAGCGGTTTGCTGTTCATCTGCGGTAACTCTTTAGCGACGCTGGCATCCACCAACTGGCCGGGGAATTGACTGCGCAGTAACATCAGGGTGATCAGTACAAACAGAATGCCAGGAATGATCACGCCATAGCCGTACCAGATGTTGTTGAGCAGCATATAGCCGACCAGCATCGGATAGAGCATCTGTCCGAAGGAGACCATTGCTTTGACGAGGATCACCGCGGAACCTGACGCTTTCGGGAAACATTCCATCAGTGCCGGGTAGCCTCCGGTATCAAGCGCAGAGTTGGCCACGCCAACGCAGACGGCGAGGACAAAGGCCACCATCAGGTTAGGACTGGCAGGGATGCCGAAGAAAAAGAGAATATATAACGCGGCACCCAACAAAATGATCGCCCGACGACCGAATTTATCCGACAGGACGCCAAAAAACAGAATACTCACCAGTCGACCAAGTCCGATGCCGGAAATTAAATAGGCGATCCCTGCGCTGTCGGTAGAAAACTTCGCGGCGAGTGAGGTCATATTTTGCGCCAGCGTAATGACGCTAATACCGTGGAGAAAATAGCTAAGATAAATACAGATGACCGCCAGGAAAAATGGCGTGCTGAAAGCCTTATTCTGTGACATTTTTTCAAAGCTCCTTGCCGGTTAATTTAATTCTGCTTTCGCCAGCGTTTTTATATCCGGCGATTTTTTATTAATATACGATGGTGAAACGACATGAACTACATAACATGACGTTTTCGTTACCAGGTATATTGCAGACGAAAGTGTGAAAACCCACGTATCCTGCGACGTTTAATTGTTAATAACGGCGTTAAACAAACTATATTGCAGTCAGTGATAAGAATATTGCATTCGGCGGATTCAGCCTTATTCCGCCACCGGTGACATCATCAATTGACGTTTCGTTTCGAGACGACTGCGGTAGCCAATAAATAGCGCCAACAAGAACCCCACGGCGGCAATACCGGTATCGAACCACATAATATCGGCGATGCTCCTTTGTGAGAGATGGGCCGTGACCAGCGGGATCGTAAAGGTAGCAATGCTGCCCGCACTGTAATAAATGCCGGTGGCTTTCCCTTTGGCATGCGGAAAGCGGGCGGCCATCAGGGTCAGACCGATTTGCACTACGCCCCCGGCTGATGAAAAGCCGATCACAAAGGCAAAGACGATCACGACATACATCGTGGGATGCAGGCACACCGTCAATAGCGCGACAAACGAAACAAAAGTGTACAGCATCAGCAAGGTGGTTGAACGCACCGTTTTGCGCACCAGCGGGGCGGTAATCAAAACGCAAAGCAGCGAACCGCAGGTGTAGATACTCAGCAGTTTGATCGACAGGGTATACGACATCCCGGCGACAAACTGACCATACTGCGCCAGCCACTGGCTGATGAGATAAAACGTCGCCATTGAGATGTAGCCGTACAGCGTATAGCTGGCAAGGTCGATAAATGCGCAGCGATGTCTTTCAGCCGGGCGCTGGTGCGGTTCGTGTGTCGGTGTGACCGGCGCGAGGCGGCGTCCAGGATGCGGTGGAAAGGCGCAGCGCAGTAAAAACAGACCGTTAACCAGCATGATGGCGGCGGCAACGATAAATGACCAGCCAAACCACAGTTCTGCCCAGACGAGCAGACTGATGATGATGGGCAGTAAAAACTGTCCGCCGGAGACAAACGCCTTAATCAGAATGTTGGCGGTGCTCGGCGAAGAGGGAAAGGCCTCCATCAGGCTGGGATAGGTCCCGGCGTCCAGGAAACTGTTCGCCATGCCCGCGAGGACGCCGAACGCATAAGCGATGATGATATTATGGGTCGTCAGAATACCGAAAAAGAACGTCACATAACAAAGCATCCCCAGAATGATGAAGGGGCGGCGGCCAAACCGATCGGATAATAATCCGGCGCAAAACAGCACGCTTAAGCGCCCGATGCCTAATGAGGAGATCACGACTGACACCCCAGCGGCATTGGTCTGCCACTGTTGTTCGAGCGATGCCATGTTGAGACTCATCAGGATGACTCCCATACCGTGCACCAGGTAATTGAGATACAGCCCCATCGCAGTGGGGAAATAGTGATTTTTCATGATGCCTGCTCAGCGAAATGGCTAATGATTTTCCCTGGTACGGGGTAAATACCCGTGCCTTAAAAGTACAATGGGTCTCTATATTTGAAGTTTCTTAGTATGAATCGCCAGTGGCAGGAAATATGTGGTCTAACACAATCGTTCCAGGTCGTGGGCATAGAGTTCGGCAGCAACGGATTGATAAATCTTCCAGTCAAGAAAACTGCCATCACGATAGACCGACTGAAAATCGGTTAAATCAGAAAAGAAACGCATGGTATTATTACCAATGCGATTGTTTATCTTCTCTATAATAGCATTAATACGTAATTTTCTTTTTCTACGCATTTCCAGCAGCGTTTCGGTAATGGCGGGAGGGGGGTCACATTCGCCATTTTCCCACTGCTGCCAGTCGGCGGCATTATAATCTGGCGCAATCCACGATACGCACTCTTCAATGGTCATTGCAAAAACATGACGTAATGCCTGTAGCTCATAAGCGTTCATCATTGAATGACCTCATATAAAAAAACAGTAAAGCATAAATAACATTATCAGGCTGATTTCGGCGTGAAGAGAGTCGCAGTATCTTGTGCAATATTATTTGTTATCGGCATGTGAAAAGGGGAATTCCCATGAAAAAAAGAGGGATAAAGGCAGAGGGAAGGATTATTTTGCGGTGAGACAGCCGCCATGTCAGGATAAAAAAAAAGCCCATCGTGGGAGATGGGCAAAGACTACACACAGCAATTCGTTGTTTCACTCAGGGGATTTCCATACTTATAAATCAATGTCTTGATCTATAACCGTGAGCTAATAATAGGGTATGGGGTGTTTTAGCGTCGATCAGATTCGTCTCAATAGTTTAAAGACTGTAAAGAATTTGCGATACAAATCAGGGACAACGAAGCGGGAACAGGAAAGACAGAGGCATCGCGCTACACTATTGATTAGCCGTGCTAAACATTCAGGCGACCACAGTCGCCTGCTGTCGTGCTATTTTTTAAGGTTTTCGATTTCACCCAGTTCTTCGAGGATCTCTTCAGGTTCGCTGGTCGGCACAGGCGCTTCGTTAACCCAGGCCGAGAACAGTCGCCATGAAACGGCCAGCAGTACCGGACCGATAAACAGCCCAATCATGCCAAACGCAATCAGGCCGCCAATAACGCCGGAAAGGATCAGGATCAGCGGCAAGTCCGCGCCCATACGAATCAGCATCGGGCGAATGACGTTATCCAGTGTGCCCACCACGCAACTCCAGGCCAGCAGCACGCTGCCCCAGGTCGTATCGCCACTCCAGTAAAGCCAGATAATAGCCGGAATCAATACCGGTAACGGCCCCAGTTGAACCAGACAGGAGAGGATCATCACCACGGAGAGCAGTGTGGCATAGGGTACGCCGGACACGGCCAGACCGATGCCGCCCAGCACCGCCTGCACCAGGGCAGTGACAACCACGCCCAGCGCCACCGCGCGGATCGCCTGGGCGGCCAGCAGCATCGCTGCGTCTCCGCGTTTTGCCGCCAGACGGTAGGCAAAATGACGAATACCCAACGCCACCGTCTCTCCACGCCAGTACAGCAGGGCGCTGAATAACAGCATCAGGCTGCAGTGCATCATAAAACGACCGATGTGAGCGGCCTGACCGACAAACCAGGTTGTTGTGGTGCCGATGTACGGGCGAACCTTCGCCATAATCGCCGTACCGCCCATATCCAGCAGGTTATGCCAGCCGGCATACAGTTTGGCGCCAACCAGCGGAATGCTGTTCAACCAGGCCAGGTCCGGCAACGTCATATCCCCGCTCGTGACGGCGTGGATCAGCGGTCCGCTACCGTCAACGATACTGTTGACCAGCAGGGCAATCGGGATCACAAACAGCAGTACTAATAAAAGTGTCATCACCAGAACCGCCAGCGAACGGCGGCCCCAGAGTAATTTTTGCAGGCGCAGTAGAACGGGCCAGGTCGCAATGACGATCGTCCCGGCCCAGGCAAAGCCCAGAATAAAAGGTTGAACAATCCAGAGACACGCCACAATCATGATGGCTAAAAACAGCACCGACAGCAGCACTTGTGCGATATCCCTGGGCTGACGAATATTGACCATAAACTCTTTTCACCTATGTAGTGCGTCAGATCGTTGACGCGACGCGACCGCTCGAAACACGTCTCATAATGATGAGCAATTTCAGCGGTTTTTGACAGGCGGATTCTGCCAGTATTTCTGTTGGGTGTATTAGAAAAAAATGTGATACAACAATAAGCAAACGATTAACTCCCACAACACACAGACCGCAGGAAAGGGTCACGATAATGATTCCACAAATTTCTCAGGCACCCGGCGTCGTTCAGCTGGTGCTCAATTTTTTGCAAGAGCTGGAGCAACAAGGATTTACCGGCGATACGGCAACCAGTTATGCCGATCGTCTGACAATGTCGACAGATAATAGTATCTATCAACTTCTCCCCGATGCCGTGGTTTTCCCTCGTTCAACGGCTGATGTGGCGCTCATTGCCCGCCTGGCGGCGCTGCCGCGCTTTGCCTCGCTGATTTTCACGCCGCGCGGCGGCGGTACCGGCACGAACGGACAGGCGCTCAATCAGGGCATCATTGTCGATATGTCCCGCTATATGAGCCGCATCATCGAAATCAACCCGGAAGAGGGCTGGGTGCGGGTGGAAGCGGGGGTGATCAAGGATCAACTGAACCAGTTTCTGAAGCCGTATGGCTATTTCTTTGCCCCGGAACTGTCCACCAGTAACCGGGCAACGCTGGGCGGGATGATTAATACCGACGCCTCCGGACAGGGTTCTCTGGTCTACGGGAAGACATCCGATCACGTGCTGGGGGTGCGGGCCGTGCTGCTGGGCGGCGATATTCTCGACACGCAGCCGCTGCCGGTCGCACTGGCGGAAACGCTCGGTCAGAGCAACACCACGATTGGTCGTATCTATCGCACTGTGTTTGAACGCTGCCGCGATAACCGTCAGTTAATTATTGATAAATTTCCCAAACTGAACCGCTTCCTGACGGGCTACGATTTGCGTCATGTATTTAACGATGACATGAGCGAATTCGATCTGACCCGTATTCTCACCGGCTCGGAAGGGACGCTGGCGTTCATTACGGAAGCGCGACTGGACATTACGCCGCTGCCGAAAGTGCGTCGACTGGTGAACGTGAAATACGACTCTTTTGACTCCGCGCTGCGCAATGCGCCGTTTATGGTGGACGCGCGCGCGCTGTCGGTGGAGACGGTTGATTCAAAAGTGCTGAACCTGGCGCGTGAAGACATCGTCTGGCATTCAGTGAGCGAATTGATTACCGATGTCCCGGACAAAGAGATGCTCGGCCTGAACATTGTCGAATTCGCCGGGGATGATGAAACAGTTATCGACGCGCAGGTGGCTTCCCTGTGCGAACGGCTTGACGAACTGATTGCCCGCGAAGAGGCGGGCGTGATTGGCTGGCAGCTATGCACTGAACTGGCGGGCGTTGAGCGTATCTATGCCATGCGTAAAAAAGCGGTGGGCCTGCTGGGTAATGCGAAAGGGGCGGCAAAACCGATTCCCTTTGCCGAGGACACCTGTGTGCCGCCGGAACATCTTGCTGATTACATCGCGGAGTTCCGCGCGCTGCTTGATGGTCACGGTCTGAGCTACGGCATGTTCGGTCACGTTGACGCCGGGGTGCTGCATGTGCGTCCTGCGCTGGATATGTGCGATCCACAGCAGGAGGTGCTGATGAAGCAAATCTCCGATGAAGTGGTGGCGCTGACGGCAAAATATGGCGGTCTGCTGTGGGGGGAACACGGCAAAGGTTTCCGCGCTGAGTACAGCCCGGCGTTTTTCGGTGATGAACTTTTCGCGGAATTGCGGAAGATTAAAGCGGCGTTCGATCCGCAAAACCGGCTGAATCCGGGGAAAATATGTCCGCCTGAAGGCATTGACGCACCCATGATGAAAGTCGACGCGGTCAAACGCGGCACCTGGGACCGGCAAATTCCGCTGGCCGTGCGCCAGACCTGGCGCGGCGCGCTGGAATGTAACGGCAACGGTTTGTGCTTTAATTTCGATGCGAAGAGCCCGATGTGCCCATCGATGAAAATCAGCCTCAATCGTATCCACTCACCCAAAGGGCGTGCGACGCTGGTGCGCGAATGGTTACGTTTGTTGGCGGATCGCGGTGTCGATCCGGTGCGACTGGAAAATGCGCTGGCAAGTAAACGACCCAGCCTGCGTTCTCTGATCGCGCGTACTCGTAACACCTGGCACGCCAACAAGGGCGAGTATGATTTCTCGCATGAAGTAAAAGAGGCGATGTCCGGCTGTCTGGCCTGTAAGGCGTGCTCGACGCAGTGTCCGATCAAAATCGATGTGCCGGAATTCCGTTCGCGTTTCCTGCAACTTTACCATACCCGCTACCTGCGTCCGCTGCGTGACCATCTGGTGGCGACGGTTGAAACCTATGCGCCGTTGATGGCCCGGGCGCCGAAAACCTTTAACTTCTTTATTAATCAGCCGCTGGTGCGCAAGCTGTCCGCAAAGCATATCGGCATGGTCGATCTGCCATTGCTCTCGACGCCGTCGCTGCAACAACAGATGGTCGGGCATCGATCGGCGAACATGACGCTGGAACAGCTTGAAGCGCTGTCGGATGTGCAGAAAGCCAATACGGTGCTGGTGGTGCAGGACCCGTTCACCAGCTATTACGATGCGCAGGTGGTGGCTGATTTCGTCCGTTTGATTGAGAAGCTGGGGATGCAGCCGGTTCTGTTGCCGTTCTCGCCAAACGGTAAAGCGCAGCACATTAAAGGATTCCTGACCCGCTTTGCGAAGACCGCCAAAAAGACCTCTGAGTTTTTGAACCGCGTGGCAAAACTGGGGATGCCGATGGTCGGTGTTGATCCGGCGCTGGTGCTCTGTTATCGCGATGAGTACAAGCTGGCGTTAGGCGACGCGCGCGGCGATTTCCACGTCCAGCTCGCCAATGAGTGGCTGGCAACCGCGCTGGCTTCGCAGGAACCGCGCGAGGTTAGCGGCGAATCCTGGTATTTCTTTGGCCATTGTACCGAAGTGACCGCGCTGCCCGGCGCGCCCGCGCAATGGGCGTCGATCTTTGCCCGCGTTGGCGCGAAGCTGGAAAACGTGAGCGTGGGCTGTTGCGGCATGGCCGGTACTTACGGTCATGAGGCGAAGAACCATGCGAGTTCGCTGGGCATTTATGAACTGTCATGGCATCAGGCGATGGAACGGCTACCGCGTAGCCGTTGCCTTGCAACGGGATATTCCTGTCGCAGCCAGGTGAAACGGGTTGAAGGCACGGGCGTGCGTCATCCTGTACAGGCATTACTGGAGATTATTGGATGATCTGGAAACGTGAAGTGACCCTCGACGCCCTCAATGCGATGGGTGAAGGCAATATGGTTGGCCTGCTGGATATTCGCTTTGAGCATATCGGCGACGATACGCTTGAAGCGTCAATGCCCGTCGACGGACGCACGAAGCAGCCGTTCGGTCTGCTGCACGGCGGCGCTTCTGTCGTGCTGGCAGAAAGCATCGGCTCGGTTGCCGGTTATCTGTGCACCCAGGGTGAGCAGAAAGTGGTGGGGCTGGAAGTTAACGCTAACCATGTTCGCTCTGCGCGGGAAGGGCGCGTGAAGGGGATCTGTAAGGCGATTCATACCGGCGCCCGTCATCAGGTCTGGCAGATTGACATCTATGATGAGCAGCAGCGACTGTGCTGTACTTCGCGGCTGACCACGGCAGTTGTGTGACGTTGTCACCAAAAAAGTGTGATCAGTATTGCTTTTGGTCATAATCTGCACAGCGAAAGGTGATATACTGTGCAGGTTTTGACCATAAGCGAGGATGATATGACTAGCCAACTAGACCCGGCCCAACTGGCAATTGAGTTTTTACGTCGTGATAAAACAGAGCTTTCTCCAGCCCAGTATCTCAAAAGACTGAAACAACTTGAGCTGGAATTTGCCGATTTACTGACGCTCTCTTCCACTGAATTAAAAGAAGAGATCTACTTTGCCTGGCGCCTTGGCGTTCATTGATTCAGCGATCGTTAACGTAAAAAGAACCCGACATGCGCGTCGGGTTTTTTTGTTCCTCACTGGCGGTATTACCACGCCATCTCGCCCGAATTCACTTTCGCGCTCAATTCCAGCGAACTTTCCTCTGCCAGTCCCGGCCACGCCGCTTTCATCGTTTTAATGACCCAGGGCGAACCTTGCTTCGCCGCCAGCGCCTGTTCGAACGATTGCAGATAATCCTGCGTGAAGCGGATGGCCCGATCGCCTTCAGGGCGCTCACCAAGGTAATGACCCGGAATAACCTGTGCAGGCTTTAGACTATCCATTTCAGTCAGAACATGACGCCATGATGCGCGTTGCGCTGGTGTCTGGGTGTCAGCGGTCCAGACGTGAATGCCTGACGCCACGCCCGTGCCGCCGAGAATGGTCCGGTTCGCTGGCACCCAAACATAGGCCGCGTAATCACTGGGATGACGCAGTTCCAGCGTTTCACCATCGATGCGAAAACGCGTTTCTGTGGTTGCCTGCGGGACGGTCAGCGCCGTTGGCGCACCCTCTTTCATCTGGGGTCCCCAGTACTGCAACTTAGCCTCTTTGGTGGCTTGAATATGCTCAACGACCCGTGGCGTGGCCAGTACCTTCGCGTCAGGAAAGGCTTTCACAATCTGCTGCAGGCCGAAATAGAAATCCGGATCGCCGGAGGTAATCACGATGGCTTTCAGCGTCTTGCCACGGGATTTAATCATCTCCACCAGCTTTTCACCGTCTTTAGTGCTGAACTGCGCATCAAACAATATCGCTTCCGTCGGACCGGATACTAACGTTGAGGAGACAGGGAAAATGGCGTTCTCCTGCGGGTTATAGACGTCAAGTTGCAGCGGCGCGGCAAACAGGGGGGAGGCGACAGCAGGCAACAGCAGGGCCAGCAGTTTACTTTTCATGAGGAATAGCCTTATGCAGATGAAATGGTCTTGTGTGTGGTCTGTATTTTAAGGGAATTGAGATCTGTTAGAATTCCCGTATCAGAACATGCTGAGTTTCATAAAACGATCGGATGGGTGGCGATGGACAGAGTGATGGCGGCGACGGTATTCAATCATATCTGCGATTTAGGCAGTCTGAGTGCGGCGGCGCGGGCACTGGGTCTCTCCCGGCCGATGGTGAGCCGCTATCTTGATGAGATGGAGAAATGGGCCGGGGCGCGGCTGATTCATCGCACCTCGCGCAGGCTGACAATTACCCCCGCCGGGGAGGAGGCGCTGGTGAAGACGCGAACTCTGGCGCAGCTCTCACAAGCGATTGGCGCGGCGTCGGCGGCAGACATTCCCAGCGGAACGCTACGCGTCGCCTGCGCGCACTTTACGGCAATGCATATTCTCGCCCCGATGCTGCCGGGATTTTTAGCGCGTTATCCCGAACTGCGCATTGAAGTTGAGATAAACAATCAGCCAGTCAGTCTGGTCGGTGAACGTATTGATGTCGCCATTCGCATTACCGATAACCCGGAGCCTGGCGCGATTGCCCGCCGACTTGGCGATTGCGAATCGGTTCTCTGCGCATCAGAGGCGTATTTGCGTCAGCACGGCACCCCACAGACGCTGGAGGATCTCACTCAGCATAACTGTCTGTATTACAGTGGGTTTGCAGGAAAAACGTGGCACTTTCTCAACGAGCAGGGCGAGGCGGTCTCGGTGGCGATCAAGGGGAATTTGAGTGCCGGGATCTCGTCTTTACTTTGTGAATCCGCGCTGGCAGGCATGGGGATAGCGCTGGTGCCGGAAAAGGAAGCGCGTGACGGACTGGCTCAGGGACGACTGGTTCGCCTGCTACCAACCTTGCAACCCCGACGCCTTGCCGTGTACGGCCTGTATCTTTCCCGTGAACATCAGCCCGCCGGGCTTCGGTTGTTTCTGGAGGCGATCCAGACCGCCATGCCGTAAAATCCATGAATTGATCTGACGTATAAAACAGCAGATAGCAATTTGTGTTAAAAATGACCTTTGCCGATATGAGACTATTCTTATCGCCCCTTCAAGAGCTAAGCCATCATGAGTGCCGGAGATAAGCGCCGGATGGGGCCGGAACCCTTAGGGCTGTTACTGACAACCTTAAGGGTTTTGTTTTTCTGTGCTTTCACGCTTCTCACGTCATTCCTATCCCTGAAATAGTCATTTTCTATACATCTTTACTGTTTTGACCAGTCCGGTCGATGACAGACGATAAAGTCATTATTAATCAGTACATTGAACAAATTCATCCATTCCTTTTAACCCACGTGGCAGGGTCTATGCTTAATAAAAGCGGTCAAAACAGGTGAAACACCGTAATGCCCCTGCTGTTGAGGGGTTGAAGTGAGAATCGTTATCACTAACATGGTGTTATAGCCTGATGGCTCACTATGCGAGGTAACCCTATGGAATTGCATTCAGGAACATTTAATCCGGACGATTTTGCCTGGCGCGGATTGACGCTAACCCCGGCGGCAGCGGCCCATATTCGCGAACTGGTCGCAAAGCAGCCGGGCATGCTGGGCGTGCGCCTGGGCGTTAAACAGACGGGATGCGCGGGTTTTGGCTATGTGCTGGATACCGTCAGCGATCCGGAAAAAGACGATCTGCTGTTTGAGGTTGAAGGCGCGAAGCTCTATGTCCCGTTACAGGCGATGCCGTTTATCGACGGCACGGAAGTGGATTACGTCCGTGAAGGATTAAACCAGTTATTCAAATTTCATAACCCGAAAGCCCAGAACGAATGCGGCTGTGGCGAAAGCTTTGGGGTATAGGCGGTACTATGTCTCGTAATACTGAAGCAACTGACGATGTCAAAACCTGGACCGGCGGCCCCCTGAATTATAAAGAGGGTTTCTTTACCCAACTGCAAACAGACGAGCTGGCGAAAGGGATCAACGAAGAGGTGGTGCGCGCCATTTCGGCTAAACGTAATGAACCGGAGTGGATGCTGGAGTTTCGCCTGAATGCGTACAGAGCGTGGGTCGACATGCCGGAGCCGCACTGGCTGAAGGCGCACTACGAGAAACTGAATTATCAGGATTACAGCTACTATTCCGCGCCGTCGTGCGGGAATTGCGATGAGACCTGCGCCTCTGAGCCGGGGGCGGTCCAGCAAACCGGGGCAAACGCCTTTCTCAGCAAAGAAGTTGAGGCTGCGTTTGAACAACTTGGCGTACCGGTACGCGAAGGCCGTGAAGTCGCGGTGGATGCCATTTTTGACTCCGTCTCTGTTGCCACCACTTATCGTGAAAAACTGGCGGAGCAGGGGATCATTTTCTGCTCCTTTGGTGAGGCGATACACGATCATCCCGAACTGGTGAAACAGTATCTTGGCACCGTCGTGCCCGGCAACGATAACTTCTTCGCCGCGTTGAATGCCGCAGTCGCCTCTGATGGCACTTTTATCTATGTGCCGAAAGGCGTGCGCTGCCCGATGGAGCTTTCAACCTATTTTCGCATTAACGCCGAAAAGACCGGGCAGTTTGAACGCACGATCCTGGTAGCGGATGAAGGCAGCTATGTAAGCTATATCGAAGGCTGTTCCGCACCAGTGCGCGACAGCTATCAGCTGCACGCGGCGGTCGTGGAGGTCATCATCCACAAAGACGCCGAGGTGAAGTACTCCACCGTCCAGAACTGGTTCCCTGGCGATAACAACACCGGCGGCATTCTGAACTTCGTCACCAAACGCGCGTTGTGCGAGGGTGAGAACAGCAAAATGTCATGGACCCAGTCGGAGACGGGGTCAGCCATCACCTGGAAATACCCCAGCTGTATTCTGCGCGGCGACAACTCGATCGGCGAATTTTATTCGGTGGCGTTAACCAGCGGTCATCAGCAGGCGGACACCGGTACCAAGATGATCCACATCGGTAAGAACACCCGCTCGACCATTATTTCGAAGGGGATTTCCGCCGGACACAGCCAGAACAGCTACCGCGGACTGGTCAAAATTATGCCGACCGCCACCAATGCCCGTAACTTTACCCAGTGCGACTCGATGCTGATTGGCGCCGACTGCGGAGCGCATACCTTCCCGTATGTTGAATGCCGCAACAACAGCGCGCAGCTGGAGCACGAAGCGACCACTTCACGGATTGGTGAAGATCAGCTGTTCTATTGTCTGCAGCGCGGTATCAGCGAAGAAAATGCGATCTCAATGATCGTCAACGGGTTCTGTAAAGACGTGTTCTCCGAGTTGCCGCTGGAGTTTGCCGTCGAAGCACAAAAACTTTTAGCCATTAGCCTTGAACACAGCGTCGGTTAAGGAAGAAACATGTTAACGATTAAAGATTTACAGGTCAGTGTGGAAGAAAAAGCCATCCTGCGTGGGTTGAACCTTGAGGTTCGTCCGGGGGAAGTGCATGCCATTATGGGACCGAACGGCTCCGGGAAAAGTACGCTTTCTGCGACGCTGGCAGGGCGTGAAGATTACGAGGTCACCGGCGGGTCGGTGATGTTTAAAGGGAAAGACCTGTTGGACCTGGCGCCGGAAGAAAGAGCAGGCGAAGGTATCTTTATGGCCTTCCAGTATCCGGTGGAAATCCCCGGCGTCAGCAATCAGTTTTTCCTGCAAACAGCGCTCAATGCGGTGCGTACGTATCGCGGCCAGGAATCGCTTGATCGTTTCGATTTTCAGGATCTGATGGAAGAGAAAATCGCGCTGCTGAAGATGCCGGAAGATCTGCTAACCCGCTCGGTAAACGTCGGTTTTTCCGGCGGCGAGAAGAAGCGGAATGACATTCTGCAAATGGCGGTGCTTGAGCCGGAACTGTGCATTCTCGATGAATCGGACTCCGGGCTGGATATTGATGCCCTGAAAGTGGTTGCCGATGGGGTCAACTCACTGCGTGACGGTAAGCGCTCGTTCATTATTGTCACCCACTATCAGCGCATCCTTGACTATATCAAGCCGGATTTTGTCCACGTCCTGTATCAGGGACGGATTGTGAAGTCTGGCGATTTCACGCTGGTCAAACAACTGGAGGAGCAGGGATATGGCTGGCTTACCGAACAGCAGTAATGCGCTGCAACAATGGCATCACCTGTTTGAAGCACAGGGTGAGACGCGTTCTGAACAGGCACAACAGCATCTCCAGCAGGTTCTGCGTCTGGGGCTGCCAACGCGCAAACATGAGAACTGGAAATACACACCGCTGGAAGGACTCAGCAACAGCTTGTTCGTCAGTCGTTATGCCGATGTTTCCCCGGCACAGCGCGATGCGTTAGCGCTTAACGTGGAGGCATTGCGACTGGTGTTTGTCGACGGGCAGTTCAACCCGACGCTCAGCGACAGTTGGGAGAACAGCGGTTTTGAGGTGGCGATCAACGACGAGCGCCAGACCCTGCCGGTCGCGGTACAACCGGAAGTGTTTTTGCATCTCACCGAAAGCCTGGCGCGTAGCGTGACCCATATTCGCGTTAAGCGTAACCAGCGCCCGGCAAAACCGCTGCTGTTGATGCACATCACCCAGGGCGTATCCGCAGAAGAGGTGAACACGGCGCACTATCGTCACCATCTTGAGCTGGCGGAAGGGGCGGAGACGACGATTATCGAGCATTACGTCAGTCTGAATGATGCCCGACATTTCACCGGCGCGCGCCTGACCATGAACGTGGCGGCAAACGCGCACCTGCATCACATCAAGCTGGTATTTGAAAACCCGCTCAGCCATCACTTCGCCCATAACGACATCTTGCTGGCGGCAGACGCGTCGGCGCACAGCCACAGCTTTCTGCTCGGCGATGCGGTGTTGCGTCACAACACCAGCACACAACTGAACGGCGAGAATACGACCCTCAGGATCAACAGCCTGGCGATGCCGGTGAAAAATGAGGTCTGCGATACCCGCACATGGCTTGAGCACAACAAAGGCTATTGCAACAGTCGTCAGTTGCATAAAACCATCGTCAGCGATAAGGGGCGGGCGGTATTTAACGGGCTGATTAACGTTGCCCAACACGCGATCAAAACGGACGGGCAGATGACGAACAATAATCTGCTGCTCGGCAAGCTTGCAGAAGTGGATACCAAACCGCAGCTGGAAATTTACGCCGATGACGTGAAGTGTAGTCACGGGGCGACGGTAGGGCGTATTGACGATGAGCAGATGTTCTACCTGCGCTCGCGCGGGATTGCTCAACGGGATGCGCAACAGATGATTCTTTATGCCTTTGCCGCAGAACTGACGGAAGCGCTGAGCGACGAGGCATTGAAACAACAGGTGCTGGCGCGGATCGGCCAACGTCTGCCGGGAGGCGTAGCATGACATTTCCCATCGACACAGTACGTGCGGATTTTCCAGTCCTCACGCGCGAAGTGAATGGTCTGCCGCTGGCGTATCTCGACAGCGCCGCCAGCGCGCAAAAACCGGCGCAGGTGATTGACGCGGAAGCTGAGTTTTATCGTCACGGTTATGCGGCGGTGCACCGGGGGATCCACACCCTCAGCGCTCAGGCCACCGAAAAAATGGAGAATGTGCGCAAGCTGGCATCGCTGTTTATTAACGCACGCTCTGCGGAAGAGCTGGTGTTTGTGCGCGGTACAACGGAAGGCATTAACCTGGTCGCCAACAGTTGGGGGCCAGAGAACGTCCACGCGGGCGATAACATCATCATCAGTGAGATGGAGCATCATGCCAACATCGTGCCGTGGCAGATGCTGTGCGCGCGGGTGGGCGCTGAGCTGAGGGTGATCCCGCTGAACGCCGACGGCACATTGCAACAGGAGATCCTGCCCACCCTATTTGATGAGAAAACCCGGCTGCTGGCGATAACGCACGTCTCTAATGTGCTGGGTACGGAAAACCCTGTCGCCGAAATGATCGCGCTGGCGCATCAGCATGGCGCGAAGGTGCTGGTGGATGGCGCTCAGGCGGTGATGCACCACCCGGTAGACGTTCAGGCGCTGGACTGCGATTTTTACGTCTTCTCGGGTCACAAGCTGTATGGCCCGACCGGTATTGGTGTGCTCTATGTCAAAGAGGCGCTGTTGCAACAGATGCCGCCCTGGGAAGGGGGCGGGTCGATGATCGCCACTGTCAGCCTGACGCAGGGGACGACCTGGACGAAAGCGCCGTGGCGTTTCGAAGCGGGGACGCCGAATACCGGCGGGATTATCGGCTTTGGTGCCGCGCTGGAGTATGTTTCAGCGCTGGGACTGGAGGCGATTAACGAATACGAACAGAACCTGATGCACTATGCGCTGGAGCAACTGAAGGCGGTGCCGGATCTCACGCTGTACGGCCCCACTGACCGTCTGGGCGTGATTGCCTTTAATCTCGGCAAACATCACGCCTATGACGTCGGCAGTTTTCTCGACAATTACGGGATCGCCGTGCGGACCGGACACCATTGCGCGATGCCGCTGATGGCTTTTTATCAGGTGCCGGCGATGTGCCGGGCGTCGCTGGCAATGTATAACACCCATGAAGAAGTGGATCGCCTGGTGACAGGCTTGCAACGAATTCATCGCTTACTGGGGTAACAGGGAGGCACTATGGCTGCGCTGCCGGATAGAGAAAAATTGTTGCGTAATTTTCAGCGTTGCGCTAATTGGGAAGAGAAGTATCTGTACATCATTGAGCTGGGACAGCGATTGCCGGAAATATCCGCAGCGGACCGTTGTCCTGAAAATACGATTCAGGGATGTCAGAGTCAGGTCTGGATAGTGATGCGCCAGAATGCGCAAGGCGTTATTGAACTGCAGGGCGACAGTGATGCTGCCATTGTGAAAGGGCTGATTGCGGTCGTCTTCATTCTGTATCACCAGATGACGGCTCAGGATATCGTGAATTTTGATGTGCGGCCGTGGTTTGAACAGATGGCGCTCGCGCAGCATCTCACACCGTCTCGGTCGCAGGGTCTGGAAGCGATGATTCGCGCGATCCGTACCAAAGCAGCAACGCTTAGCTAAACTCAATAGACAGCTTTCATCCTGTCAGGTAAGGCAGCCGGCTGTCTTACAGGATTATCAGCATTCTGGCCATGCCAGTGAATACAGGAGGTTGGGTATGAAACGCGCGTCTCTTATTACTCTAATGCTTATCGGCGCTTACAGCGCCATACAGGCTGCCTGGGCGGTGGATTACCCCTTACCGCCAGCAGGCAGTCGCCTTGTTGGACAGAATCAAACGTATACGGTGCAGGAAGGCGATAAAAACCTGCAGGCCATTGCCCGTCGTTTTGATACTGCCGCGATGCTTATTCTGGAGGCAAATAATACCATTGCGCCTGTGCCAAAGCCGGGCACCCTGGTAACGATCCCGTCACAGCTATTGCTGCCCGATGCGCCCCGAGAAGGCATCATCGTTAATCTGGCTGAACTGCGGCTGTACTACTATCCGCCGGGCGAAAATATCGTCCAGGTCTATCCGATCGGTATTGGTTTACAGGGACTGGAAACGCCGGTGATGGAAACCCGCGTTGGGCAGAAAATCCCGAATCCGACCTGGACGCCAACGGCAGGCATCCGTAAGCGCTCTCTGGAGCGAGGCATTACGTTGCCGCCGGTGGTCCCCGCCGGGCCGAATAACCCGCTGGGGCTCTTTGCACTTCGTCTGGCGCACGGTAATGGCGAGTATCTCATTCATGGCACCAGTCAACCAGACAGCGTGGGTCTGCGCGTCAGTTCCGGCTGTATCCGGATGAATGCCCCGGACATCAAAGCGCTGTTCTCCCAGGTTCGCACGGGAACGCCGGTGAGAGTGATTAATGAACCGGTGAAATATTCTGTGGAGCCGAGCGGACTGCGCTACGTTGAGGTCCACCGACCACTGTCGCCGGAAGAAGAACAAAACGTACAGACGATGCCGTATGTGCTGCCTGCCGGGTTCAGCCAGTTTAAGGCGATGAAAGAGGTGGATGATGGACTGGTGGATAAAGCGTTGTATCGTCGCGCGGGTTATCCGGTGGAGGTCTCTGCCGGGCAAACGCCAACGGTTGAAGCTACACCTGCTGTTCAGTCAGCGCAAAATGGATCAGTACAGGAAGAGACGCAGACGCAGTAGTGAGAGTAGCGGGAAGGAAGAACGCGAGACAAAAAAATGGCGCACAATGTGCGCCATTTCTATTACACAGGTACTATTACTTACGGTATTTAGTAGCCTGGTTGTCCAGACGCTGGTTAGCGCGAGCTGCGTCGTCTTTAGCAGCCTGAACGTCGGAACGCATTGCGTTCACGTCGTTGCTCAGCTGGTCAACTTTAGCGTTCAGAGTCTGAACGTCAGAAGACAGCTGATCGATTTTAGCGTTGCTGGAGCAACCAGCCAGCAGAGTAGAACCCAGGATTACCGCGCCCAGTACCAGTTTAGTACGATTCATTATTAATACCCTCTAGATTGAGTTAATCTCCATGTAGCGTTACAAGTATTACACAAACTTTTTTATGTTGAGAATATTTTTTTGATGAGAAGACGCTTATTTTTGATCGTTCGCTCAAAGAAGCATCGAAATGCGCAAAAACGGCTAAAAAACCGTGTGAAAACAGGCTGCTTCCATCGGATTCGTCTTAGATAATCTGTAATTAGATAGCTCAATCCGATTTGCATTTTTATTAATAGTGGCTATTGGAAAAATAAAAAAAGCGCCGCGAGGGCGCTTTTTAATCGAATTAATTCACTCGAGAATTATTACAGTACGTGAACAGATGCCGTGTTAGTCGTGCCGCTCGGTACCAGAGCACCAGAAACCATCACCACAACGTCACCTTTTTGAGCCAGACCGCTCTGCTGAGCAACCTCTTTACCCAGACGGTAGAAATCATCAGTAGACGCGATTTCTTTCACCAGATGCGCCACAACGCCTTTGCTCAGCACCAGCTGACGGGCTGTGACTTCGTTGGTGGTCAGCGCCAGAATGGTGGCGTCCGGGAAGTATTTACGCACTGCGCGAGCGGATTTACCGCCCTGAGTGGCCACCACGATCAGCGGTGCTTCCAGTTTTTCCGCGGTTTCCACCGCGCCACGGCAGACGGCTTCAGTGATGCGCAATTTGCGGCTGTCATTGTTGAAGTCCAGACGGCTGGTCATCACACGGTCGGTACGCTCACAGATGGTCGCCATGATGGTGACCGCTTCCAGCGGGTATTTACCTTTTGCGGATTCGCCTGACAGCATCACCGCATCGGTGCCGTCGAGGATGGCGTTCGCCACGTCGCCCGCTTCAGCGCGAGTCGGACGCGGGTTTTTGATCATGGAATCCAGCATCTGGGTCGCAGTGATAACCACTTTACGCGCACGGATACATTTTTCGATCATCATCTTCTGCGCGAAGATCACTTCTTCAACCGGGATTTCAACGCCCAGGTCGCCACGGGCAACCATGATACCGTCAGACGCTTCGAGGATTTCGTCGAAGTTGTTCAGGCCTTCCTGGTTTTCAATTTTGGAGATGATCTGGATCTTCTCGCCGCCGTGCGCTTTCAGGTGCTCACGGATTTCAACCACGTCAGAACGCTTACGGATAAAAGAGGCCGCAACAAAGTCAACGCCTTGTTCGCAACCAAAGATCAGGTCCTGTTTGTCTTTTTCTGCCAGCGCCGGCAGGGCGATAGAAACGCCTGGCAGGTTAACACCTTTGTTTTCGCCGAGGTCGCCGTTGTTCAGCACTTTACAGATGACTTTGTTGCCTTCGATCGCGGTGACTTCCATACCGATCAGACCATCGTCGACCAGTACGGTATTACCCACGGACAGATCGGAGGTGAAACCTTCGTAGGTCACGGCAACGATTTCGTTATTCCCCACCACGGATTTATCGGTGGTGAAGGTAAAGGTCTGGCCCGCTTTCAGGGAAACGTCGTTACCGCCTTCCAGCTTGATGGTACGGATTTCCGGACCTTTCGTGTCGAGCAGGATGGCCGCTTTCTTGCCGGTTTTGCTCATCACGTTGCGCAGGTTCTGGATACGCTGACCGTGTTCTGCATAGTCACCGTGAGAGAAGTTCAGACGCATGACGTTCATGCCCGCGTCCAGCATTTTGGTTAACATCTCTTCAGATTCGGTTTTTGGACCGATGGTGCAAACAATTTTCGTCTTTTTCATGACAGTCTTAGTCTTTAAGTTGAGAAGGATATGGAAAGCCGGCTTCCGGAACGCACTGACTGGAAGCTAAACCTGTATTACGAAAGTTGTGATGCCTCGCACTAAGGATAGGTGACATCGATAGAGCGTGCAGAGGAATGTGTGCTCGTCGTTCAGCCCGACAAAAAGGGACGTTTTGTAGTCTCTGAGTATGACAGGTCAATGTGCTGAAACCATTCAAGTGACAATTGTCACGCATTATACGCTGAAACAGACACAAAAGGAAAATGGAAACGGTGTTTCAGAATACATCCAGGCAGTTACACAACAAATTGTTATTAAACAAGTCGTGTCTGCCAATTGCGCAAACGCAAAAACCAGGCTGTGTTGCGCAACCCAACTTATTCCTTCAAGTTATAACAAATGACTTTTAAATCATTTCAAATCTAAATTACCCTGATTACACTCGTTTGGACATCCATACTGCTAAATAGCTGAAAGCGCTGGCAGGATAACAATAAGCAGCCGCGGATACCCAAACGACATGATTGTCCTGAAAAATATTTCGAAAGTGTTCACGCCAGGCCGGCTATCCATTACTGCGGTTGATAATGTCAATTTGACCGTGGAGCAGGGACAGATTTACGGAATTATTGGCTACAGCGGTGCCGGGAAAAGCACCCTGATTCGTCTGCTCAACGGGCTGGAAAAACCAACCACGGGCAGCGTGACCATCAACGGTCATGATATTACTGCCGCTCGCGGCGAATCGCTGCGCCAGGCGCGCCTGAAAATCAGCATGGTCTTCCAGCATTTTAATCTGCTGTGGTCGCGCACCGTGCGCGACAACATCGCCTTTTCAATGCAAATCGCCGGTGCGCCAAAAGCAAAAATTCAGGCTCGCGTGGCGGAACTGATTGAACTGGTAGGGTTGACGGGGCGCGAAAATGCCTTTCCGTCACAGCTGAGCGGCGGGCAAAAGCAGCGCGTGGGGATTGCACGCGCGCTGGCCAACAGCCCGGATGTATTGCTGTGCGATGAAGCCACGTCGGCGCTGGACCCGCAAACAACCGATCAAATTCTTGATCTGCTACTTGATATCAACCGCCGCTTCCAACTGACGATTGTGTTGATCACCCATGAAATGCACGTGGTGCGCAAAATCTGCGATCGTGTGGCAGTGATGGAGAACGGTCAGGTGGTGGAAGAGGGCGACGTCTTGAGCGTCTTCACGCATCCGCAACAGCCGATTACCCGGCAGTTTGTCCGCCAGGTGGGACAGTATGCTGATGAAGAAGCCTTTAACCCACAACTGGCGAGCGAACTGGGCGGCACGGTAATTAAATTAACCTTTACCGGGCACAGCACGCATCAGCCGATCGTTGGCGAACTGACCCTGCGCTACGGTCTGCCATTCAATATCCTGCACGGCAAAATGACCCAGACGGCGCATGGCGTGTTCGGCCAGCTGTGGCTGCACGTGGTGGCGTCGGAAGAGCAACTCAATAACATTCTGGACGACCTGCAAAAAAGCGGCATTGACGGTGAGGTGATTCAACATGGCTGAGAATCTGTTTCCCCATCTGAAATGGGATCAACTGTTTGCCGCTACCCAGGAGACGCTGTACATGACCGCGCTCTCCGGGATTGCGACCTTTGTTCTCGGTATCGTCCTCGGACTGGCGCTGTTTCTTACCGCACGCGGCGGGCTGTTCCAGAACCGTGCGCTGTACAGCGGCATTTCGCTGGTGGTGAATATTTTCCGCTCGATCCCGTTCATTATTTTGATCGTCTTACTGATCCCGTTTACCAAAGCGATTGTCGGCACCATTCTTGGCGCGAATGCCGCCTTACCGGCGCTAATTGTCGGTGCCGCGCCATTCTACGCGCGCCTGGTTGAGATCGCCCTGCGCGAAGTGGATAAGGGCGTCATTGAAGCCACACGTTCAATGGGCGCTCGTCTCAGCACCTTAATTTTTCGGGTTTTGTTACCTGAATCGTCACCCGCTCTGGTGTCCGGTATCACCGTGACGCTGATTGCGCTGGTCAGTTACAGCGCGATGGCTGGGGTGATCGGGGCAGGTGGTTTAGGGAATCTGGCTTATCTGGAAGGATTCCAGCGCAACCACAACGACGTCACGCTGGTGGCGACAGTGACCATTCTGGTTATCGTCTTCATTATCCAGTTCTGCGGCGATGTGATCACTTCTCTGTTAGATAAACGCTAATAAAATACGGAAACCATTATCATGAAAAAATCACTGACACTTCTCGCCGCAGCCACCTTAAGTGCCCTGAGCTTCGCCTCCTGGGCGGACACGTTGACCGTGGGCGCGTCTAACGTACCGCATGCCGAAATCCTCGAACAGGCCAAACCGATCCTGGCGAAACAGGGGATCGATCTGGAGATTCAACCGTTCCAGGACTACATCCTGCCGAACACCGCGCTGGCGGGCCGTGAGATTGATGCCAACTACTTCCAGCATATTCCCTATCTGAACAGCGTGCTGAAAGACCATGCCGGGGATAAGACCTACGATTTTGTCAGTGCGGGCGCCATCCACATTGAGCCTATCGGCATCTATTCGAAAAAAGTTAAATCACTGAAGGATCTGCCGGAAGGCGGCAAAATCATCATGCGTGATG
Source organism: Citrobacter sp. CtB7.12 (assembly GCF_001297795.1). Taxonomy (NCBI): domain Bacteria; kingdom Pseudomonadati; phylum Pseudomonadota; class Gammaproteobacteria; order Enterobacterales; family Enterobacteriaceae; genus Citrobacter; species Citrobacter sp. CtB7.12. The sequence continues at coordinate 229,174 of NZ_LIFT01000007.1, forward strand.
CGGTGTCGGAAGAGGGGCGTATTCTGTCTATCTTCGAGAAAGAGGGCGTAATCAAACTGAAGCCGGGCGTGGACAAAGTGACCGCACGCATCAGCGACATCGTGGATAACCCGAAGAAGCTGAAGTTCCTGCCTAACGTGGAAGCCGCGCTGTTGCCGCAAATGTACAACAACGATGAAGGTGATGCGGTGGTGATTAACGCCAACTACGCTATCGACGCTGGTCTGGATCCGGTACACGACCCGATCGCGGTGGAAAGCGGTGAGAACAACCCGTATGCCAACATCATTACTGTGCATCGTGGCGACGAGAAGAAAAAGGATATCGTCGCACTGGTTGACGTCCTGCACTCAAAAGAGATTCAGGAGTGGATCCGCACCAAATACAAAGGTGCGGTCATTCCGGTGAATAACTGATCCGTTTTTGCCGGGAGACGGCTTCGCCTTACCCGGCCTACGTTGTCCTGTAGGCCGGGTAAAACGCGCGAGCATTGCCATCCGGGCAAGTGTCAGACCCGCTCAATTCTTGCTGGCAGCCCCTGACGGACCGCGGCGCCGGACACCCAGTCCAGCCAGGTGTTACTGATTTTTCGCGTCGGATCGGCAAATCCCAGGTCATTCAGGTTAATCCCCGATTTCACTTTCGCATCAAACGGCAGCGGTTCACCGTCCAGCGTGTGTTGCGCGCCGCCCATCTCCCGATGCCCATAGCCGTGCTCGATCGCGATGACTCCAGGCATTACGCCGTGCAGCAAACTAATTTGCGCCTCAACCTGTCCACCCGGTGTGGTGATCCGCACCGTGTCGCCATGGGAAAGCCCGAAACGCTGACCGTCCTGCGGGTTCAACGCCACCAGATTGACCGGCTTAACGTGGTGCAAACGTGGGATTACCGCAGACGCACTGGCCATGGTATTGGACTTAAACGAGATAAGTTTGAGCGGCCACTGTGCCAGCGGGAACAGGTCGTCCACCGAACGTCCGTCAGAGAGTCTTGCCGGATACCACGCCGGACAGCCGCTGTAGCGCTCGCCAGTGATAGCATGACGATGAGCGGCAACCTCGGCGTTCCAGATTTGCAGCGGTTTTTCCCACGCGTTGCCGACCCGGTTTTCGGCCCGTCCGCTCTTGTCCGGTGCGAAACGCCCGCCGCGTGAGTAGATAAACGCCACCCGACGCACTTCTTCTGCCTTTAGCGTCTGCTCAATGACGGGCATAATGCGGCGGACGCCTGTGAGTTCAATATCTTCCGTTACCGCTTCGGCGACCGGGGCCTTCCCCATAAACGCGATATTGGCGGCAACGCGCAAATAGTAGTCTTCGGCACGGTTGAGCGGATAATGGTTCCCTGCGCTGTCGGATATCGCATTGTCGCCAAACCCCGGCAGATGCAGTTGCTTTGCCACCGCGATGCAGAATGCCTCCATCGAAACCGGCTGACCGTCGGCGGTTGTGGCGGTGGCAGCGGTAACAATCGGCCAGCGAGCGGTGGTAGCTTTACTGGCGACGCCAGCCCACGGCGCGCTGAATCCCCAGCTTTCGAAATTATGCGTGTCCGGTACGATGTAATCCGCAAGGGCCGTTGTTTCGTTCATATACGCGTCGATGGCAATAAACAGCGGCAACCGTGCCGGATCTTTCAGCTTTTCTTCGGCCACCGCGCGCAAACCGGGTATGCCATACAAGGGATTGGTCATGTTGGAGATCCACGCTTTAAGCGGGTACGGATACCCTTCCAGCGCGGAACTCAGCAACTCAGTCAGTTGACCGGCGACAAACGGATACCACGGTGCTTTGGCCGGGAAGGGGGAACGCCCGGCGGCGACCTTGTCACGGTACTCTTCAGAAGATTCATACGCCGTTTTGCTTCGCGCGATGCTCAGCCCTTTAGGCTTCACTTTTCCTTGAAAACTCGCCATGTTGTAGCGTGGGCCGTCCGTTGCGCCGTTGAATTTTCCGCCGCCGACAAAGACGCCGCCTTCCAGACTGAGGTTGCCGATCAGCGCGTTCAGCATCATCACCGCCCACGCATTATAGAAACCATTTCCTGCCATCATGCCGCCGTGGGTGACGACCGCCGCTTTACGTCCGTGACGGGTAAAGGCATCCGCCAGCGCGATGATGTTGTCCTCAGCCACACCGCACTGTTGGCTGTACTGCGTGAGCGTCATTTTTTCCGCCGATTCTTTCAGACACTGGACGCTGCTCTTCACCGTCACGCTACGTCCGTCGGCGAGCGTGACCTGGCGCGTGGCAAACAGCGTGGCGTGCAGACAATCACTGGCGGGGACCAGCTCGTTGTGTTCATTAACAACCAGTGGATCATTGGCCGCGGAAGGGTCCAGATGGCGACGCGTTAAGTGCTGTCCCGCCAGTCCGGGAAGATCGTCGGCGATCACCAGATGCGTGGCGTTGGTCCAGCTCTTCTCGTCAGCGTGTTGCATGGCCTTTGCGCCGGGCAGCGCCAGATAATCGGCGTTGTAGCGTTGGTTTTCGATAATCCAGCGGATCATTGCCATCGCCAGCGCAGAGTCGCTGCCGGGGATCACGGGTAACCAGTGACCGTGATCGTCAGCTAACACGGTGGTTAACGGCAGCGCCGGGGCGACGACCACATAGCTGAAATCACCGCGCAGGCGTGCGCTGGAAAGCTGTCTGGCCTGGCGTTTAAACGGGTTGCCCGACTGTGCGGGCGAGGTGCCCATAAACAGCGCGAACTCGACGTTATCCCAGTCGGGCTTTACGTGGGTGTTTTTATCGAGATCGCCCATCAGCGCGCCGGAACCTGCGCGATAGGCCAGTCCACAATAGGAGCCATGCGCGCCAAAGTTCTTGCTACCGAAACTGTTGAGAGCAAAGCGGCGTAAAAATGTATCTCGCCCATCGTCGCTGGTATTGGTGACCAGAAGCTGGTTGGATTTAGGACCAAACCCCGGATGTTGCGGATCAATGGGGGTCGACGGGGCGTAAATGGCGCGCAGGCCGTCAACGTGACCCTCGCCAAACAGGTCGCCGCCTTCCACCACTTCATTGATCAATTGTTCAAAGCTGATGCGCTGCCATTTACCTTCGCCGCGTTTACCGACGCGTTTCATCGGCTCAAGAATACGCAACGGGCTGTACAGGCCTTCCAGTTGCGTCGCGCCCCTGGCGCAGGCCGTCGAGCGAGCATTAAGACCGTTCTCGCCCGCCAGTTGCGCCATCGCCGTACTGAATGGCACCGACGCGTCAATATGATGCTCATGAGAAAGCGGATGATACGGGTTGCCGGCAATACGTAGCACCCGGTTGGTTTGTTGATCAACGCGTACCCTGACGCCGCACTGTGTCCAGCAACCGAAACATTGGGTCATGGCGATGGTTTGCTGCGTATTCTGCTGCCAGCGCGGGTGCGCGTTGGCTTCCGGGATCAGCGCGTTACCGGTGATGTGGTCGCGGGTGATTTTACCCGAGGTGCCGTTGATCAAGCCGTCAATGGCGCGCTTCGCGACGTCACGATAGCTGAGAGCGAACGTCGCCATACCGCCGACGGCCAGGCCGACTTTGAGCCACTGACGACGGGTTAAATTAGCCATGTTGCAGTCTCCTTGCGAGTCCGTTCACGCTTTCGCGAATAATAATAAGCAGCGCTATCCACAGGCCGAAGGTGCCGAGGATGGCAAGCCAACCGTCGGTTCCGGCGGGCAGGGCGTATGGGTTAAACTGGGCGTTGAATTTCGGCAGCGTCTGCCCCTGAATCAGCAGCGTCCAGCGCATGAGCCAGCATAGCGCCATCGCGCTCAACGCCAGCAGGCTACGCAGAGGCAATGACAGCGGACGACGCAGGGCGATAACGCTAAACAGCAATGAGATCAGCCAGAATGCCAGCCAGCCTGAGGCGTAATGGCGTGCCGATGCGGAGATTGCCAGCCACTGGCGGATGGTCATACCGGAAAGCGTATCGCCGCAGACCCAGAAAATAATGACGGCTGCAAGGGCGAGCAGTGTCAGCAGTTGTCCGAGCGCGAGGCGCTTTTGCGTTGGAAAATCATCGCGCAGCCCGACGATTAACAACGCTAAAAAGGTTTGTAGCGCACTCAGGAACATCACCAGCACAAAGGCATAACTGAACCAGACGGGGCGAGCCTGCACCACAGAGACCTCCCGCCCGGTATAGAGCAACAATCCTATCGCGATCAGCGCGCTGGCACACGCGAACCATTTTGTGACAGCGTAACTTTTACCAGTGAGTTGCCTGTAAACCTGCGCCAGAAACCAGAGTCCGAGGAACGCGGTAAACAGCGGCAAAAACAGGGCGCCCCACGGCATCCATGACCACGGCGTAGGGTACGCATAGAAATGCCAGACACGGGCTGTCTGGTGGAGATCGGCGGTTAGCGCCAGCGGTGCGGTGATTGCGCAGGTTAGCGTAATCAGCAGCGTCAGGTTTTCCAGGGCGGGATTATCCTTTTTCCGCCAGTGCAGGACGGCACCAGACAGCGCCCCGCAGGCGGCAATACCGATGAAAAAGAAATACTGTACTGCCCAGGGAAGCCAACTCACCGCCTGTGGACGGGTCAGCACCTCTTCAATGATTAAGGGTGACATTATCAGACCTCCTGCCAGAGTGCGGGTTGTGCGCGGCCCATCAACGGGGAGACAAACGCCTCATCCAGTCCCAGATAGAAGACATGGGGCACGGTGTTGTTTTCCGGTTTCAACACCTTGATGGTGTCATGATGGGTGCGGATTAATTGCGAAATACGGCTTTGCGGATCGCGGATATCGCCGATGATGCGCGCGCCGCCAACACAGGACTCCACGCAGGCGGGGAGAAGTCCGGCCTCTAAACGATGGACGCAAAACGTGCATTTATCGGCGGTCTGCGTTTCATGATTGATAAAACGGGCGTCATAAGGACACGCCTGCACACAGTAGGCACAACCGACGCAGCGGGTGTTATCGACCACGACGATACCGTCTTCGCGTTGAAAGGTGGCCTGCACCGGACAAACCGGTACGCAGGGCGGATTGTCGCAGTGGTTGCACAGACGCGGTAACAGCACATTGGTCACTTCATCCGCCACCTGGACCTGATACTGATTCACATGGGTACGGAACTCGCCCTGCGGCGTCTGGTTTTCAATCGCGCAACTGACGGTGCAGGCCTGACAGCCGATGCAGCGGCGCAGATCGACAAGCATCGCGTAACGCTGCTGTGTGGAACCACCGCGGCGTTCAGGTGAAAAAGAAAATTTCGCCTGCGCCAGTGGAACCAGCGACGCGCCTGCGGTCAGGACGCCCAGTTGCTGGAGAAACTGCCGTTTACTGCTGTCCATTTTTTCTCCCGTCTCAAGGCAACAACGAAACATTTGTCACGCCGTTGGGTTGCGTGTGATGAATAAAGAATGTCGATGATTTACAGTGTAAAAATCGTGGCGGGGGCAGCTCTATTGTGGTTAACCACATACCCGGCGGGTTGTTGATCTAAAACAACATAATCAACGGGGATAAGGGTGTGAGAGGTAAAAAGGTGATGAGGCTGACGCTGCTGGCGTCGGCCTTAATGTTCAGCGGCGCTTCGCTGGCGGGCGCATGGAATATCGGGATTCTGGCGATGCGGGGTGAGGTCTCCACCCGTAACCACTGGCAGGCGCTGGAAACGCAGCTTAATCAGCAGATTCCCGGAGAACGGTTCCACATTCTGCCGCTGGATCTGCACCAGATGCAGGTGGCGGTCAACAACGCAAGCGTACAATTTGTGGTGACCAACCCAGCACAGTTTGTGCAACTGAACAGCCATTCACCGCTGCGCTGGCTGGCGTCTCTGCGTTCTGCGCGCGGCACGGGGAACGTCATTGGCAGTGCGATCCTTGCCCGGCGCGACAGCGGTATCACCAGCGTGCATGATCTGATCGGTAAAACAGTGGGGGCCATTGATCCTCAGGCGTTCGGCGGCTACCTGCTGGGATACAAAGCGTTGAGCGACGCCGGCCTGCGCCCGGAGCGCGACCTCAACCTGCGTTTTACTGGTTTTCCAGCCGATGCGCTTCTTTATTTACTCCGTGAAAACGCGGTGCAGGCGGTGATTGTTCCGGTCTGCCTGCTGGAAAAAATGGACGAAGAGGGACTGGTTGATAAAACCGATTTTGTCGCGGTGCTCAACCGTCCCGGAAATATTGCCTGTTTAGCCAGTACGCCGCTCTATCCTGACTGGTCGTTTGCCGCGTTGCCTGCGGTCAGTGATGCGCTGGCCGATCGCGTCACCCGCGCGCTGCTGGCTGCACATGACACCTCCGCGTTCCATTGGGGAGCGCCGGCGTCGACCAGCCAGGTGGAGGCGTTACTGCGCGACGTACAGCAGCATCCACAGCAGCGACGCTTATGGCTGGATGTGAAAAGCTGGCTGATACAACATCAGTGGCTGATGGGCGGGACTGCGCTGATCCTGCTTTTGCTGACCCTGAACTACATCTGGGTGATGCTGCTGGTTCGTCGCCGTGGTAAACAACTTGAACGCAACAGCGTCCAGTTGCGCCAGCAGGAGCAGGCGCTGGAAACGGCCAGGCAGATGAGCGTTCTCGGCGAAATGACCTCCGGATTCGCGCACGAACTGAATCAACCGCTGTCGGCTATTCGCCATTACGCGCAGGGCAGCCTGATTCGCCTGCAGTCTCAGGATCCGGCGCACGCGTTACTGCCTGCGCTCGAGCATATCGATCGGCAGGCGCAGCGCGGGGCCGAGACGCTGCGTAATTTGCGGCGCTGGGTGAGTCAGGCTCAGGGAAGCCCGATCCGCACGGAAGAGTGGGAGAACATCAGCATTCGCGAGGCGGTTCAACATGTCTGGCAACTGTTACGCATGGCACAGCAGTTTCCGATGTTAATTTTACACAGCAATATCGATCGCGCGTTGACGATGTTGCTGCCGCCGGTTTTGCTGGAGCAGGTGCTGGCTAATCTGATCCTCAACGCGGCGCAGGCGGGTGCCACCGCGTTGTGGATTGACGCCTCAGCGTCGACACAGGGCGTGCACATGACGTTGCAGGATAATGGCGGCGGTATCAACGATGCCTTATTGCAGCAAGCCTTTCAGCCCTTCAAAACCAGTCGGAAAGAGGGGATGGGACTGGGGCTGGTGATTTGTCAGCGGCTGGTACGTTACGGTCAGGGAGAGATTAACCTGCGAAATCAGACCGCGCCTGACGGGCTGCCTGGCGTGGCGGTTGTACTGGATTTTACTCAACAGGAGGACAGGAGCGGCAATGGCGATAATTCATTTACTGGATGATGATGTGGCGGTCACCGATGCCTGCGCCTTTCTTCTGGAGAGCCTGGGCTATCCGGTCACGTGCTGGGAAGAAGGGGCTGTTTTTCTTGCGCAGGCCGATTTGTATCAGACGGGCGTACTGTTGCTGGATATGCGGATGCCGGTCATGGACGGTAAGCATGTCCATGCGGTGTTGCGCCAGCGCGAAAGTACGCTGGCAGTGGTGTTTCTGACCGGACATGGCGACGTGCCGATGGCCGTCGAGCAGATGAAGCAGGGGGCGGTAGACTTTTTGCAAAAACCGGTCAGCGCCAAACCGCTGCAAACGGCGCTGGAGCGTGCGCTGGTGGTATCGGAACAGGCCGTAGCCCGACAACAGATCATCACCTGTTATCGCGCACTTACGGCAAAAGAACGTGAGTTAGCAGGTTTCGTCGTTAATGGACTGATGAACCGCGAGATTGCGCAGGTGATGAACATCGCGGTACGCACGGTAGAAGTACATCGCGCCAGGGTGATGGAAAAAATGCAGGCGGCAAATCTGGCGGCACTGGTCAACAAATGGCAACAATTGAAAGAAACGCATATCGTTGAATAGTACCGTGAGTTATTTATTTGATTTTCTTTGTTTTTTGTCATCACCTGCAGTCTGATATATGCTGTTTAACTGGACCAGCAATGAGAGACAATAATGGGAAACCTGACAAAAGACGATGAACTGTACCGTGAGATGTGCAGAGTGGTTGGCAAAGTGGTGCTGGAAATGCGCGATCTGGGACAGGAACCCAAACATATCGTGATTGCCGGGGTACTGAGAACCGCACTGGCGAACCAGCGTATTCAGCGTAGCGACCTCGAAAAACAGGCAATGGAAACGGTAATCAAAGCGCTGGCCAGCTAACCGCATTAGGGGATGAACGCATCCCTTATTTCCTGAAACGCGAATTATTCAGGGACAATATTACCGTTATTGGCTAATTCGCTATATTTGTTAATATATCACGACTGCTTTTTAATTTATAGTTGGGAACAATTTCACATTTATTTGTAATCTTGTGGAACAGTGTTTCACTGTCTTTATGATAATAAATATCACTACGCATTTAATATTTCCCTTCCCATTTTTAATTGATAATGATCAAAGTTATACCTACCAATAACTCCCATTATTTATTTCGCCTAACCCTAAAGGATTAGTTTATTTGCGTTAAATTGCGTTATTTATGCAATCCGGTTATGGCAGAACTTCAGCTGTGGGAGGCAACATCAGAGGCTCTGTTTCAGCATAATTAGCATCAGCCTGGGACGTGTTGTCGGCACTGCGTTTGCGAAGAGGATGCAAAATAAATGAACCAGGTTGATCGTCCATTATTAGATACTGGCTTAACGCGGCTGGAATTCCTGCGTATATCAGGAAAAGGCCTGGCAGGGTTAACCATCGCGCCCGCGTTACTGTCGCTTTTTGGCTGTAAGCAAGAAGATATCGATAGCGGCACCGTGGGGTTGATCTCCACGCCGAAAGGGGTGCTGGTAACCCAACGCGCCCGCTGTACCGGTTGCCATCGCTGTGAAATTTCTTGTACCAATTACAATGATGGTGCCGTCGGCACCTTCTTTTCCCGCATTAAAATTCACCGTCATTATTTCTTTGGCGACAAGGGGCCAGGCTCCGGCGGCGGCCTGTATGGCGATCTGAACTACACCCCGGACACCTGTCGTCAGTGCAAAGATCCGCAGTGCATGAAGGTGTGCCCCATTGGGGCGATTACCTGGAGCCAGGAAGACGGTTGCATTGCCGTTGACCACCGACGCTGTATCGGGTGCAGCGCCTGTACTACCGCGTGTCCCTGGATGATGGCCACCGTCAATACCGAAACGAAGAAATCATCAAAATGTGTGTTATGCGGTGAGTGCGCCAGTGCCTGCCCGACCGGGGCATTAAAAATCATCGAGTGGAAAGATATTACTGTTTGAATCTTGCAAAGGAAAACATTATGGCTAACGGTTGGACAGGTAATATTTTACGGGTCAATCTTACAACAGGCGATATTACCCTTGAAGATTCCAGTAAATTTAAAAAATTTGTCGGCGGTATGGGGTTCGGCTACAAAATTATGTACGACGAAGTTCCCGCTGGCACTAAACCCTTTGATGAAGGCAATAAATTAGTTTTTGCGACGGGACCGCTTACCGGATCCGGCGCTCCATGCAGTTCTCGCGTTAATATCACGTCGCTCTCTACATTCACAAAAGGCAATCTGGTTGTCGATGCACATATGGGCGGTTTTTTTGCCGCACAAATGAAATTTGCCGGCTATGACGCCATCATCATTGAAGGCAAGGCGGCATCCCCCGTCTGGCTCAATATTAAAGACGACAAGGTCACGATTGAAAAAGCCGATTTTCTGTGGGGGAAAGGCACCCGTGCAACCACGGAAGAAATTTGCCGGATGACGTCACCAGAAACCTGCGTGGCGGCGATTGGTCAGGCGGGTGAAAACCTCGTGCCGCTCTCTTGTATGCTCAATAGCCGCAACCACAGCGGTGGCGCAGGGACCGGCGCGGTGATGGGGTCGAAAAATCTGAAAGCCATCGCCGTGGAAGGGACCAAAGGCGTCAACATTGCCGATCGCAAAGAGATGAAGCGGTTGAATGATTACATGATGACGGAGCTGATTGGCGCGAATAATAACCATGTTGTGCCCAGCACACCGCAGGCATGGGCGGAATATTCCTCGCCCGCGTCACGCTGGACTGCACGCAAAGGGTTGTTCTGGGGCGCGGCGGAAGGTGGGCCGATCGAGACCGGCGAGATCCCGCCGGGTAATCAGAACACCGTCGGCTTCAGGACCTACAAATCGGTCTTCGATTTAGGTCCGGCAGCGGAAAAGTACACGGTGAAAATGAGCGGCTGCCATTCTTGTCCGATTCGCTGCATGACGCAGATGAACATTCCTCGCGTGAAGGACTTTGGCGTGCCGAGCACCGGCGGGAATACCTGCGTGGCGAACTTCGTCCATACCACCATTTTCCCGAACGGTCCGAAGGACTTTGAAGACAAAGGCGATGGCCGGGTCATCGGCAACCTGGTGGGTCTGAATCTGTTTGATGACTACGGCATCTGGTGTAACTACGGCCAGTTGCACCGCGACTTTACGTATTGCTACAGCAAAGGGGTGTTTAAACGCGTCCTGCCGGCGGAAGAATATGCCCAGATCCGCTGGGATCAACTGGAAGCGGGCGATCCGAATTTCATCAAGGATTTCTATTATCGTCTGGCGCATCGCGTGGGTGAACTTAGCCATCTGGCGGATGGGTCGTATGCCATTGCCGAGCGCTGGCAACTGGGTGATGAATACTGGGCGTATGAAAAAAATAAACTGTGGTCACCGTTTGGTTTTCCGGTTCACCACGCCAACGAAGCCTCGGCGCAGGTGGGGGCCATCACTAACTGCATGTTCAACCGCGATTGTATGACCCACACCCACATCAATTTCATCGGCTCGGGTTTGCCTTTAACACTCCAGCGGGAAGTCGCCGCGGAACTGTTTGGTTCACCAGACGCCTACGATGAAACGAAAAATTACACGCCCATCAACGCGGCAAAAATTAAATATGCCAAATGGACGTTGCTGAAAGTGTGCCTGCATAACGCCGTCACGCTGTGTAACTGGGTCTGGCCGATGACCGTGTCGCCGCTGAAAAGTCGCAACTATCGCGGGGATCTCGATCTGGAAGCCAAATTCTTTCAGGCCGTAACCGGTGATGAAACCACTCAGGCCAGTCTCGATTTAGCCGCAGAACGTATTTTCACTCTACATCGCGCCTACACGGTGAAACTGATGCAGACCAACGATATGCGCAATGCGCACGATCTGATCTGCTCGTGGGTGTTTGATAAGGATCCGAAGATTCCGGTCTTTAGCGAAGGCACCGACAAGATGGACCGCGACGATATGCGTGAATCCCTGACGCTGTTTTATAAAGAGATGGGCTGGCACCCTGAATTGGGCTGCCCGACGCGTGAGACGTTGAATCGACTCGGCCTGGAAGATGTCGCCGATGACCTGGCCGCGCAGAATCTGTTGCCGGCGTAAGGAAATAAAATGAGCCAACCAGAGGAAGTGAGCCAACTTATCGCGCCGGATGTCGATCTCGAAAAGCGGCAGTGGTTGCAGGGGCGACATGAGCCGATAGCCTGCGCGGATGAACAGGCGGTAGCAGAAAGCCCTGCTGAGATTATGGCGGATTTTATCCGCCAGCATTCGGCGAACGGCCAGCTTGTCGCGCGCGAGCTGTTCTTGCAGCCGCCGTACTCCGTAGAAGAGGCGGCGCTCACACCGCTACTGGACACGCTCAAAGAGGGGCTCGCCGGCGAGGATATCGCCTGTGTGCAGGGCTCTCAGGATGAATATTACTACTCAACCCAGACCATGACCGCCAACTATGCCGGCATGTGTGTTCAGGTGGTGGAAAAGGATATCTGTCGGGCAATCGCACTGGCGGTGCGCTTTGACTGTCAGACCTATCCGCGTCCGTACAAAATCGCCATGCTGGAACAATCGCCTTACGGTTTCGCGCCTGAGCAGATAGAAGCCGCGCTGGCCGCGATTGAAACGCACCCCGACTATGCCGATATTCGCCCGGTCTCGTCGTCGAACGACGTGCCGTATTTATTCAGCGAACGCTTTATGAGTTACGGCAAAGCATACGGCTTGTGCGAATGGCTGGAAGTTGAGCAGTTTCAGAATCCCTGAATTCATGGAAAGCGTGGACGAGCGCGACCACAGCATTAGAGGATAACAAGATGTCCTTCACTCGACGAAAATTTGTGCTTGGCATGGGAACGGTCATTTTCTTCAGCGGACCCGGCCAGACGCTGCTGGCGAAGACAACAGCCAGCGGCCCCGTTCGTTACGTCATGATCCATGATGAATCGCGATGTAATGGCTGTAACATCTGTACCCGCGCCTGTCGCAAAACGAATCATGTTCCCGCGCAGGGAAGTCGCCTGTCGATTGCGCATATTCCCGTTTCAGATAATGACAACGAGACGCTGTATCACTACTTCCGTCAGTCCTGCCAGCACTGCGATGATGCCCCCTGCATTGAGGTTTGCCCGACCGGTGCGTCGTGGCGCGATGAGAACGGGATCGTTCGTGTCGACAGTTCGCGCTGCATTGGCTGTAGTTACTGCATCGGCGCGTGCCCCTATCAGGTGCGTTACCTGAATCCGCAAACCAAAGTGGCGGACAAATGCGATTTTTGCGCCGAGTCGCGACTGGCAAAAGGTTTTCCGCCCATTTGCGTGACCGCCTGCCCGGAACATGCGCTGCTGTTTGGACGCGAAGACAGCCCGGACATCCAGCGTTGGCTACAGGAAAATAACTATTACCAGTATCAACTTCCGGGCGCGGGCAAGCCCCATCTGTATCGTCGGTTCGGTCAACATTTGATTAAAAAGGATAATGTATGAACGCGTCGCAGAATGCTGAACAGTTCCAGGCCCAACTGGCAAATTATGTGCCGGTATTTTCTCCCGAGTATTGGCCCGTCTGGCTGGTGATCGCCGGACTTCTGCTGGTGGCGATGTGGCTGGTGCTGGGGTTACACGCCTGGCTTCGCTTTCGCGCGGCCAACAAGGCAGCCGCCGGGCATGGTGAGAAGGTTTACCTGTATTCTCGCGCGGTACGCTTGTGGCACTGGTCGAATGCCTTGCTGTTTCTACTCCTGCTCGGTAGCGGGCTAATCAACCATTTCTCTCTGGTCAGCGCGGCGGTAATGAAAAGCTTGCTGACGGTGCACGAAGTCTGCGGATTTTTGCTGCTGGCGTGCTGGGTCGGTTTCGTGCTGATCAATGCGTTGGGGGGGAACGGTCATCATTACATTATCCGTCCCCAGGGTTGGGTGGCGCGAGCGATGAAACAGACCCGTTTCTATCTGTTTGGCATTATGCAGGGGGAAGCGCATCCGTTCCCGGCAACACCGCGTTCGAAGTTTAATCCGTTACAGCAGGCGGCCTATGTCGTGGTGATGTACGGATTGTTGCCATTGTTGCTGCTGAGCGGATTGTTGGCGCTCTATCCGCAGGTCGTGGGCGATCTGTTCCCCGGCGTACGCTACTGGTTGTTGCAGGCGCATTTTGCGCTGGCAATCATCAGCCTGTTCTTTATTTTTGGTCACCTCTACCTGTGCACTACGGGCCGCACGCCTGGCGAAACGTTCCGCTGCATGGTCGATGGCTATCACCGGCATTAACGTATGCTGATCACGCGAGAAGATATACGCAACTGGCGGGTTGGCGCGGTGATGTACCGCTGGTTTCTGCGCCGTTTTCCTGAAGGCGGCAACTACGCTGATGTGCATCGGGCGTTGAGTCGCGAAGGTTATCTCGACTGGGCGAACAGCCTGGTGGAATACGCCTGGTCGCGCTGGCTGGATGAAGAAAATTTTGCCCGCCAGGATATCTCCGCCATGTCGCGACTGGCGCGGCCAGATATCTCAATGGGCGATCAGCAGGTGGCGAACGCGGGTGATAACGCGAATCTGGGCTGTGCGGGTGATAACATGAAGATCGCCAGCGCAGGCTATGCGTCACAAATTGCCAGTGCGGGATACTGCGTGCGCATTGGCAGCGTTGGCTACAACAGCCATATCAGCAGTTCCGGGGATCGCGCGCGGCTGGCCGCCGCAGGAAATTCCACGCGAATCAGCAGCGCCGGTAACGGAACGCGGATCGCCAGCAGCGGGATGCGTGTGCGGGTGAGTTCGCTCGGTGAAAGAAATCATGTCGCCAGTAACGGTGACCTGAGCCAGATAGTGAGCTTTGGCGCCAATGCGAAAATCGCTAACAGCGGCGATAATGTGCATATCATCTGTAACGGCGATAACGCGATCGTTGCCAGTACCGGGGTGGTGGATTCCGTCGTGCTGGGACCGGGCGGCTGCGCGGCGCTGGCGTATCATGACGGCAAACGCATGCGTTTCGCCGTCGCGGTTGAAGGTGAAGCCGGGATCCGCGCCGGCGTGAAATACCGACTCGACGACGCGCACCAGTTTGTTGAGTGCTGATCGTTCAACGAAGCGCAAACCCTCGCCGGGTCGCTTTCTCCAGCCCGTAGCAAAGCAGATAGTAGACCAGGCCTGTAAAGATGAAGATAGCCGCCGGGTAAATCTGTTCCCGGCTGTTAACCTGTCCCGCCACCGTCGTCAGTTCCGGCACGTTGACGATAAACGCCAGCGATGTGTCCTTCAGCAGACCAATGCATATCCCGGTCAGGGAGGGAAGGATATGGCGTAACACCTGCGGTAGCAGAACCCTTCTTAATGCCTGAACAGGGCTAAAACCCTGCGCCACTGCCGCATCATATTGTCCGGCGGGTAGTGCGTTGAGTCCCGCGTACACAGAATGCATCACCGACGCAGCGGTAAACCAGGCCAGCGCCAGCGTCACCGTTGCCGCACCGGGCAGATCGCTGCCGGTAAGCATAGGGAGCAGATACCACATCCAGAAAATAACGAAGATCAGTGGTATCCCGCGTATGAGCTCTGCCCAGATGAATAATCCCTTACGGATAACGCCCGGAAAACGCCAGGCGAGAGCGGCAAGGGCAATACCGGCAGGTAAGGCCAGCACCGCCGCACCCAGCGCCATCATCAGGGTCAACAATACACCGCCAGGTTGACCGTCGGCCAGTCGTCCCCACAGAAGATAATCCAGATTGTCGGTTATCACCGCAATATTAGCGATCATGCTGGGGACTCCTGAACCGGAACCGGCGGAGTTGCGGCTTTTTTTCCAGTCGGGGGGCGGGCCCCAGATGGGTCAACAGCAGACCGAACGTCACGCCGGTGAACAGATAAAGCGCAGTGCCCACGGCAAAGGCCTCCAGCGCATGGGCGTTGTAGCTTTCAATCTGGCGAACCTGGTAGGTCAGTTCCGCAAAGCCAATCCCGCTGGCTAATGACGATAGTTTCATCAGGTTGAGATATTGCCCCACCACCGGTTGCCAGGCATTGGTTAGTCCCTGCGGCAGCAGGATATGGCGGAAGGTCTGCCATGAGGAAAATCCCTGTGAGATCGCGGCTTCGCGTTGCCCGGCGGAGACTGCCTGTAACCCGGAGGCGACCTCTTCGACCAGGAATGCGGAGGTAAAGACGCCGAGTCCCCACGCTGAGCAAAGAAACTCGGGGGTCAGCCACCAGACGTTGCCGGGCAGGATTGACCAGCCATGCTCTGCGTTGACAAAAGCAATAAAACTGCGCGGCAGCAGGTTCCAGCCAGCGAAGTACCAGAACAGCAACTGGACCAGCAGCGGGGTGTTACGAAACAGCGATACCCAACCAGCCACCAGGCGACGGCCCATGCGATGGCCGGAAAGACGAAGGGCTAACAGCAAGATGGCCAACAGCGTGGCGAGGAAAATGCCTGCGGCGCTGACCCACAGCGTGGTGAGAAATCCGGAGAGGATCCATTGCAGGGGCAGGCCGGTGAGCACTCCCTGCCAGTCCATTGACGGCATTATCGTGATAACTCCTGATGCAACGGATCCAGCACTTTTTGCAGAAAACGCTGGGTGCGCGGGTGCTGCGGCCGGGTAAAAAAGGCCTCCGGGGAGGCGATTTCGAGAATATCGCCGCCGTCGATAAACACCACCCGGTCGGCGATTTCACGGGCAAAATGCATCTCGTGGGTGACCACAATCATTGTAATACCGCTGTGCGCCAGACGTTTCATGACCTGTAACACCTCACCGATCATTTCCGGATCGAGTGCAGAGGTGGGCTCATCAAACAGGAGAATTTGCGGCGAAGAGGCCAGCGCGCGGGCAATCGCCACCCGCTGCTGTTGACCGCCGGAAAGCTGTGCCGGATAAGCGCCAGCCTTCTCTTCCAGCCCAACCTGTTCCAGCAGGGCATAAGCGCGTTGTGTGGCGTCGGTTTTATTCCAGCCGTGGACGTACTCCAGCGCGAGGGTGATATTCTGCTGCGCCGTCAGATGGGCATACAGATTGAACTGCTGGAATACAAAACCAATGCGGCTACGCAACTGTCGCAGCGCGGCCCCCATAAGTTGACCGACCGGTTTGTCATCAATAAAGATATCGCCGCCACTCAATGATTCCAGTTGGTTAATCAGGCGGATCAGGGTCGATTTCCCCGATCCCGAGGGGCCAAGAATAGTCACAACTTCACCGGGTTCGACGGTGAGACTGACGCCGTTGAGTACCCGGTGATCGCCGTACGCTTTCACCACGTCGCGTAACTCAACTCGCGCCTGGCGCAATGTGTGGAAATCCGCAGCTCCGGCTGCGGACGGGGTGAATAAACCAGCCAGCATCTTATCTGGCCTCAATTTTAAAGGCGCGCGGCTGCGGATTTTTCGTTTCCGGGCCAAACCAGACATCATAAATTTTGCCTGCCTGCCCACTGGATTCGAGTCGCAATAATTCATCGTTAACCGCTTTCAACAACGCCGGTTCGCCTTTCTTCACGCCCACGCCGATTTCCTCTTTGCTGAGTAAATCCGGCAGGATTTTAAACTGCGCTTTGTCCGGTGCGCCACTGAGCAAACCCGCCAGGATAGTGGAGTCCTGAGTGATAGCCTGCACGTTGCCGTTGCGCAGGGCAGTTAACGCCAGCGGGATATCGTCATAGGCCAGCACGCGGGATTGCGGGAACCGCTGATGTAGCGCCTGCTCACCGGTGGTTCCTTTCACTGCGCCAATGCGTGCGCGGCTGTACTCATCCAGCTTATCGGGTGACGAGGCAGGCACCAGGAATTGCTGACCGGTGACAAAGTAGGGCACAGAGAAGTCGATGACCTGGGCGCGCTCGGGGGTGATCGTAATATCAGCGACGATCAGATCGGCTTTCCCCGATTGCAGCAGCGGAATACGGTTAGCGGGATTGGTGGCGACCAGTTCCAGTTTCACACCCAGCGATGCTGCCAGCGCCTGAGCGAAATCAACATCGTAACCCACGATCTGATGGGTTTTCGCATCGACGGAGCCAAACGGCGGGTTAGCGTCAAACGTCGCAACCTTGACCACGCCTGCGGCCTTGATATCAGCGAGTTGATCGGCCTGCGCCTGAATGCTCAAAAAACTCGTGGCGAGCATGACGCCGAGGGCGAGAATCGTTTTTTTCGTACGTTGTGTTTTCGTTGCCATCATTTTCTTTGATATCCCTGAAATTATTGGTTTGTCCTTTTACGCTCCCACAACCCGAACCCGCAGCAAAAGAAGAAAAAAATCTTATTTATATGCAAAAAGTTATTAGTGAACAGTGTGTTAACGAAGGGTTACTAACGAACAAAAACAGATAACGGTGCGCAGAATTCGCATTTCATTTTTTGTGCGGTTTGCGCTGCAATGAAAAGCACCTGACAAAACAGAGGAGCCGGAGATGGAGAAGGTAAACATGCAGATGGCGCGTCGTTGGATGCGAGTTGCCATCACGCCAAAGTGGACCCGACAGCCCGGTGCAGAGGTCAATCTGCAGCGCGTTGTGGAGTCCATTCTTCCTGTCGCCAGCCTGTACGGCGTGGACATTGCTAACATTGACCCGGAGTGGTTTCGTGATCAAACAACACGCTGAACACCGTCGGATGCGCGAGGTGTACTGGAATGAAATCTGCACTCACCACGGAGATGCAAAGGAAATAAAAGACGTTGAAGGAACTACCGCGCAGAACTGCGCGGTAGGCTGAAACAAATCAGATTTTGCAGGCGTCGCCGCAGTCATCATCGGCAATCACCGATTCTGCTTTTTTGTCCGCATCGTCCAGACGTTCAGCGTTACGTTCCTGCGCCTCTTCCAGTCCGTTAAAGACCAGATTATCGAGATCAATTTCCATTATTCACCTTTCTTCGCTCGTTTTTGACTTCCGACAAGTATAGAGCAAATAGGAATCTGGATGCATCCACAATGCGTGCGGCGTTAGCGATCGTAAATCGATAAACGTCTGCGCAGGCGGGAAGCCGGTTTTGATACTGCCCTGGCCATCGCGTTGCCAATTTCCTGGCAGGCGACGAGTCCCTGGATAAAGGGCCGATCGTGCATTAAATAGGGCAAGGCACCAAAGGCAATTCGTCCGCGAACGTTCTCTGGTGCCTGAAGCGTGTAATCATCGCCAACGTCCGGAATTGCATCTCCACACGACAGTAATTGCTGGCGTAATCGCGGGAACGGTAAGTCTTTGGTCTTCAGGGGTTTTTGGCCACGTGCATCGATGAATACGTCAAAGGACAGGCGATCGTTGTGCGTCGTAATCTCAGTGCGATCCGCTTTTATCTCCTTCCTGTAATCCTGTCCCAGCGTGAGAATGCGCAGAATACCGGCTGCGTGCAACGCCAGCATTCGGCGAACTGACTCTGAGGGGATCGCCGCATAATTATCAATAAATACGCGAGCGAGACCGATGTTAAATCGTTCACTATCCTGTTCATTCAGGTGCGTAACGATCTCCTGAACCTTTTCATGTAAACGCAGCAAGGTATAGCGCCAGGCAACGGTGTGTTTGTTACGCTTATTCTCGTCGACCTCTTTCAGATTTGCGGCCGCCCATTCGAACGGATCGCTGCGCGCTCTGTCGGCAAACACCGCGACGGGAAAGCTATCCGCATCCAGTGAGGAGAGCGACATTTGCCTGGCCCATTTGGGATCGGCTAAGGCGAGTTCTTGCTGCATCAGTCTAAAAACGCGATCGAGGAGTTCTGTTGAACCGGCAGCGATTTCGCGCTGAATAGCCTCATCGGTAACGTACTCCAGCGGTTCATAGGGTATAGGACAATAGAAGTCGGCTTCCGGCAAAATGCCGGAACGGGACATCAGCGTAATCTCCAGCGCTTCACTGCCTTTATTCAGTGTGAAATTGACCTGATGTTCCTCTGTTTCGTGAAAGGTTCCATGCTGTACCGCAACCGCCATTGCGGCATCCAGAGCGCTCAATGAGGTTCCAAGAATGCCCACTTTGGCGGCGGGCACGTCCGCGTCCATCAAGCCGGACCAGGGGCTGGGATAAAATGCGTGCGTGGATTCGTCATCGTCCGGCCAGACGTGTCCCGTGGCAATCACTGCTAAGTCGACATGCAGCGGCTCCGTGTGTTGATCGGTCCAGAGTTGTACGCCAGTGGACACAGCTGAGACATCCGTGACTTCACAGGATTCGTACAATCTCACCTTAAATCCTCGATTTTCTGCGTGGTGGACGGCCTGCAAAAACTGCGCGCGAAAATAGTCGCCGAGCAGAATGCGTGGCAGAAACTGACGCTGGTGCAGCGTTTCTTTCTTAACGGCAAACTGTGCAAGGTACTGCGCTTCCTGGGTTTGCAACCACTCAAGCCAGGTGTCAAAAAGAGGTGGGACCTCAATACTGGCAATATTTGCCAACATCATTGGACTATTATCAGAATGGGTGTAAGGCATACCAATTCCTGCCCGGTTTCCGCGTTCAAAAACGACGATCTCCAGTGGCTGCTCCTCTTTTAGTAATGAGAAAAAGGTATAGACGCCTGTGGGGCCAGCTCCGATAATCGCGATTTTTTTCATACTCCTGTCCGTCCTGTTATTTTTATTTTGCCGCTGGGATTGCGGTTACATCATGTCAGTGTAGTTGAGGAAGGCCCGGATGTTTCGGTCTGGAATCGCTTACGTGCCTGACGAGCGGTGTCCTCTGCCATACTTAACGGTGTTTATTGTGAGGAAAGGAGTGACGATGATAACGCTGTGTAAAGCCTGTGGCACCTCATACGATAACCACCACGGCAACGTTAAACGTTGTAAAATCTGCGACGATGAGCGGCAATATATCCCTGTATCCGGGCAGGCCTGGATGGACTTTGATGAGCTCATCGCCAGCCATACCAATAAGTGGCAGCAGCATACGCCGCAACTTTTCAGTCTGAAAACGGTTCCTTCCTTTGCCATAAACCAGCGGGCGTTTCTGCTCAGGACGCCGGTGGGAAATATCCTTTGGGATTGCGTTGCGAATCTGGATCCGGCAACCCGAACGCTCATCCGCGCTATGGGGGGATTGAGCGCCATCGCGATTTCGCATCCTCATTACTACACCACCATGCAGGACTGGGCGGAGGCGTTTGACGCTCCCGTCTGGCTCCACGCGGCTGACAGGGACTGGATCATGCGCGACAGCCCCTGGATTCGGCTATGGGAAGGGGAAGAACACAACGTGCTTCCTGGCGTCAGCTTATTGCGTCTGGGCGGCCATTTTGCGGGGGGAACGGTTCTGTATCTGGAGGAGGGGGAAGGGACGATCCTCGCCGGAGATATCTTGCAGGTCACTCCCGGTGCTGACGCGGTGTCGTTTATGTGGAGCTATCCGAACATGTTGCCGCTGTCATCGAAAACCGTCGGTGGGATCATCCAGCGGTTAAACACGGTGACGTTTTCCAGTCTGTACGGGGCATTTGAAGGGCAGAATATTACCCACAATGCCAGTCAAATCGTGCAACGCTCGGGGGAAAAATATCTCTCCAGCCTGGCGTCACGTTAAATCCGCAGAGGGGGAAAATCCCCCTCTGCGGCATTATTAACCCACTCTGGCGTTGTTGATTTTGCTCAACGGAATATTCACGTCAAACACTTTCGCGATGACTTCGTCAACGCCAAGGTTTTTTAAACGCGCGGTATGTTTATCCAGATAAGCCAGCGCGGTCTCCTCGCTTTCGAAAAGATAGATCCCTCCCGCTTCCTTGTTTTGCTCACTCTCCGTCCACACCTTCCAGATAAATCCCGGCTCCTGGTTAATCGACTCCGCCAGACCACGCAGTTGCTCAGCCATTTCTGCGCCAAATGGGCCAGTAAAAGCGAAGTGAAGTTGTAACAATTTCGGCATATCCATTCTCCATTCAACGACGTAATGATCATTCACAGTGACAATGAACTGAACTCTTCTCCCTGACACTATGTCGGGGAGTGTACCAGAATCAGGGCGCGCAAACCCCATTCATGCTGCAGTGGAGGTCATGGCAAGCGAGGAGTGAAAGTAGTTAATAAGCTGCATCAATACAACACGGTTAATGGGAAGGTAAGCGAAGACTTCCCCCACACCCGCAAGTCAGGAATATGAATCAATGAATGGGTAATTTATTGATTTTTATTACGCGAAACTGAGTGATGAGAAATAATACCAGAGAAAAATAGGAGAGCAGGGAAAGAGAACAGGCACCCTATCACCAGGCGGTGAAATGGTGCGTCCGAGTGGACTCGAACCACCGACCCCCACCATGTCAAGGTGGTGCTCTAACCAACTGAGCTACGGACGCAAAATGGTGCGTTCAATTGGACTCGAACCAACGACCCCCACCATGTCAAGGTGGTGCTCTAACCAACTGAGCTATGAACGCAACGTTGTGTGTGACAACGGGGACGAATATTAGCGGCAGAGCCGGGAGGTGGCAAGAGGGAAATGGTAATTTTCTTCCGGATTTCACTCGATTGCGGAGGAAGTGCGCAAAATGTCGAGAGAATAGCCGCCAGCTGGCGGCTATCGTCGCTTTATCGCGCAGCGCGCTGCAGAATCACCGTAGAAGGCAGACGTTGCAGGAAGCGCATTCGCAGCATCATCATAACCGCCGCCGACGTCAGGCCGATGATAAAGCCCATCCAGAATCCAGCCGGCCCCATCCTGTCCACCACCAGGTCGGTCAGGGCGAGAATATAACCGCTCGGTAATCCCAACACCCAGTAGGCGGTAAAGGTGATAAAGAAAATCGAACGCGTATCTTTGTAACCACGCAGGATCCCGCTGCCGATGACCTGGATGGAGTCCGAAATCTGATAAACCGCCGCCAGCAGCATCAGTTGCGCCGCCAGCGTCACCACTTCAGGATTGTCGTTATAGAGCAGGGCGATGTGCTCACGCAGCGTCACGGTAAAGATAGCCGTCAGACACGCCATGCAGACGCCAACGCCTAAACCAGTACGCGCGGCGGTTTGCGCATCCAGCGTTGAACCTTGTCCGAGACGATAGCCCACGCGAATAGTGACCGCCGCCGCCAGTGACATCGGCAAAACAAACATCAGCGAACTGAAGTTCAGGGCGATCTGGTGACCAGCGACATCGACAATGCCCAGCGGAGAAACCAGGAGCGCCACCACGGCGAACAATGTGACTTCAAAGAACAGTGCCAGCGCAATCGGCAGACCCAGTTGCACCAGACGCTTCATTACTACGTTATCCGGCTTGCTGAAACGCTGTTCATTGCGGATATCGCGCATTGAACGCGCATGTTTCACGTACCAGAGCATGGCGCTAAACATCACCCAATAGACCGCCGCAGTCGCCACACCGCAGCCGACACCGCCGAGTTCCGGCATGCCGAAGTGACCATAGATAAAGATATAGTTCACCGGGATGTTGACCAGCAGGCCAAGAAAACCCATCACCATGCCGGGTTTGGTTTTCGCCAGACCTTCGCACTGGTTACGCGCAACCTGGAAGAACAGATAGCCCGGTGCGCCCCATAACAATGCACGAAGGTAACCGACGGCTTTATCCGCCAGGGCCGGATCGATGTTATGCATAGAGCGGATGATATAACCGGCGTTCCACAGCACAATCATAATCAGCAGTGAGACGAAACCCGCCAGCCAGAAGCCCTGACGCACCTGATGCGCAATGCGATCGCGGCGTCCGGAACCATTGAGCTGAGCAATCACCGGAGTCAGCGCCAGCAGCAACCCGTGGCCGAACAGAATGGCGGGCAGCCAGATGGAGGTGCCAATGGCGACGGCCGCCATGTCGGTGGCGCTGTAACCACCCGCCATCACGGTATCGACGAACCCCATTGCGGTTTGGGCGATTTGCGCAAGAATCACCGGTATTGCCAGAGCCAATAACTGACGCGCTTCACTGATATACTTCTGCACGTGTACACCTATCATTTTGTTTTTATTTGAGAGACTAAAAAAGCCGCCACGGGTGGCAGCAAGAAGAAGATGTAAGGGGAAATTTCAGTCTATTGTAGCGATGAATGCTAATTTCACCAGTGAAAAAAACAGGCCAAGGGGCACTTCACTGGCAACCTGATTTTCCAACTGCTATTGTGGCAGGCAGAAATGGCTTAACTGAATTCAGGAGTTGTAGGTATGTTTACAGGTATTGTGCAGGGCACCGCAAAACTGGTGTCGATCGATGAAAAACCCAATTTTCGCACCCATGTAGTGGAATTACCTGAATACATGCTGGACGCGCTGGAAACGGGCGCGTCGGTGGCGCATAACGGCTGCTGCCTGACCGTCACAGAAATTAACGGCAATCGCATTAGTTTTGATTTGATGAAAGAAACGCTGCGGATCACCAATCTGGGCGATCTGAAGGTGGGCGACCTGCTTAACGTCGAGCGTGCGGCAAAATTCAGCGATGAGATTGGCGGGCATCTGATGTCCGGTCACATCATGACCACCGCGGAAGTGTCAAAGATTTTAACCTCCGAAAACAACCGTCAGATCTGGTTCAAAGTCCAGGATCCGACGCTAATGAAATACATCTTGTACAAAGGTTTTATCGGGATTGATGGGATCAGCCTGACCGTCGGAGAAGTCACCGCGACGCGTTTTTGCGTGCATCTCATTCCGGAAACCCTGGAACGCACGACGCTGGGTAAGAAAAAACTGGGCGCGCGCGTCAATATCGAAATCGATCCGCAAACGCAGGCGGTGGTGGATACGGTAGAACGCGTGTTGGCTGCGCGTGAAGCGGCGGTAACGAAAACCGCCAGCGAAGCGTAAAACCCTCCAGCCCCCGCAAGACGGCGGGGGCATAAGAAAGTTTAGCGGGCTACGCGCAGGCCGTCTTCGACGCCGCGCGAGAATACCACCTGCCAGAGCTGAATATCGCGGGCGCGAAACGCGCCGGCGCAGGCGTTGAGGTAGTAGCTGAACATCCGTTTAAAACGCTCGGAATAGTTCTCGGCAATTTCAGGCCAGGCAGCGAGAAAACGCTCGTACCATGCCATCAGCGTCTTGTCGTAATCCGCGCCGAAGTTATGCCAGTCTTCCATCACAAAGTGCGATTCACTGGCGTTGGCTATCTGACGTACTGACGGGAGGCAACCATTCGGGAAGATATACTTGTTGATCCACGGGTCGACATTATTGTCGGTTTTTTTCGAACCGATGGTATGTAATAAGAACAGCCCTTCGGGTTTCAGATTGCGATCAACCACGTCAAAATAGGTCGCGTAATTTTTAGGGCCGACGTGCTCAAACATGCCTACCGAGACAATGCGGTCAAACTGATCGTGCAAATCACGATAATCCTGCAACAGAATCGACACATCCAACCCGGCACAGCGGGCCTGAGCCATTTTCTGCTGCTCGGCTGAAATCGTCACGCCAACCACACTGACGCCGTAATGCGTCCCCATATAGTGCGATAACCCCCCCCAGCCGCAGCCAATATCCAGCACACGCATACCGGGTTGCAGTTGCAATTTCTCGCAGATTAACCGCAGTTTGGCCTGCTGCGCCGCCTCCAGAGTATCCGCGTCTTTCCAGTACGCGCAGGAATACTGCATAAAGGGGTCGAGCATACGGCTGAACAGATCGTTGCCGAGATCGTAATGTTCTTTACCGACGATCCACGCTCGTTTTTTACTTTGCAGATTGAACAGGCGAGCGGCCGCGATGCGGAGGGTATCTTTGAAATGATGGGGAAGTTGGTTTTCCAGTCCTGCTCGCAGAACTTTGCTAAAAAACTGGTCCAGCCGATCGCATTCCCACCAGCCATCCATGTAACTCTCACCCAGACCGAGCGACCCCTCTTGTAAAACGCGTTTGAAAAAATCGGGGTTTTTAACGCGTATATCTGCTGGTGAAGAGCCGTTGATGGCAATGCCCGCGCGGCTTAATAATTCGTTAGTGATACGGTACCAGTCGTCATCCGGTACGCTGACTTCTTCTATACACGATGAACTCATAGTTTCTCCATCACTGGTCGGTGATCAGAACCTTAAAACAGCGTAGACGCTTTTTGGGCTTTGTGAGAAATCTCACGGAAACATTCCGCGAGTCTATTATCCGACGTAGAACAGAGGAAGGGAGGACCCCTTGCCGAAAAGGCCATCCATGGGGAACCGGGAACGCTCCGGTTCCCGTTAACACATAATAATTATCGTAATTTTTAACAACCTAAATTTAGTATAGGCCTCAAAAAACGATGATACAACCAAAAATTGTTAGCCGACTAATTAACGGTGATTATGAGTGATATCAATGGGATTCGCTGTGGGCAATCCCGCAATTATCATGCTGCGCACAGTCGTTAGAAGGCTGCAGTTGCATCTTATAGCCCAGTCCAGCCAGTACCACCGTAGACAACATCACGCTGGTCGTGGTCAACAGCGGTGTGCTGATAAGCCAGGAAACGACCAGGCTTGCCAGGAAGCACAGACCCAACTGCAGGGTATTTTGCAGGGCTGCGGCACGACCCGTCGCCTGCGGGAATGGACGCAGCGCCTGGGCAACCACAATCGGGTAAATAGCCCCGTTGGCAATCGCCATTATGCAGAAGGGGATCAGGATCTCTGCAAGCGTGATGTGATGGATAAAACTTGCCGCCCAGGTTGCCACCACGCTCAGCGCATAGATAACCAGCAGCCAGGGCAGGAGCTGTTGTCCCTGCCATTTTTGCAACGCGGCGCGACAGCCATAGCCGCCAATCAGAAAAGCAATGGTCTGCGGTACGTAGCTCAGCCCAATCACCGCCGGGCTGTAGCCCATTTCACTCAAAATAAACGGGGAACCGGTCAACCACGCAAAGAAGCTGGCAGAACAGGCGGCGTAAATCAGGACGTTGCCGCGGTACGCTTTCGCACGCAGCAGGGTGGTGAACGTCAGTTTGTCCTTGCTGTCATCGCGAGCTCGGGTGGTGGGCTTTAAAAACAGGGCGGGCAGCATCAGCAGCAGCGTGATGAAAAACAGCGTGGCAAAGATCGCCTGCCAGGAAAGATGGGTCAGAATCCAACTGCCTAATAACGGCGCCAGTGCAGGAGACAGCCCGACCAGCGGCATGATGGTCGCGAAAATGCGGTTAATTTTATGCGAAGGATAGTAATCGGTAACCAGCGCCTGCCAGATGACGGTCGCCGCGCAGACTCCCACGGCCTGAATAAAACGCAGTACTAACAGGCCCGTTGCGCTCTCCACCCACAGCATACCCAGGCTACCGAGGGCGAAGACAGACAGACCCAGCAACAGGATCGGTTTACGGCCATAACGGTCAGAGAGGGGTCCCCACAGCAGTTGGGCGACGGCGAAGCCTGCTAAAAACAGACTCAGGCTGGCGCTTACGGCAGAGGCCGGTGTTTGCAGGTCAGATTGAATGGCGGCAAAAGCGGGCAAATACATGTCGGTTGCCAGAAAACCCAACACGCTGAGCCCTGCCAGCCAGACTAAAAACCCTTTTCCTGGTTGCATAGTTGTTCTCTAATTTTGATTAATCACACTGGCGCAGAGTGTAGGGAGTGAATTTGGGCTTGTGAAACGGTAATATTTGTTTATTGCATTCAAAAATTTTGTAGGCAGATTATGTGGTCAGAATATGCGCTGGAAGTGGTCGATGCCGTGGCACGCAACGGGAGCTTCAGTTCCGCGGCCCAGGAGTTGCACCGGGTGCCTTCAGCGGTCAGCTATACGGTTCGCCAACTGGAAGAGTGGCTGGCCGTCCCGCTTTTTGAACGTCGCCATCGTGATGTGGTGTTAACGCCGGCGGGCGCCTGGTTTTTGAAAGAAGGCCGCTCTGTCATCAAAAAAATGCAGATCACGCGTCAACAGTGTCAGCAGATCGCTAACGGCTGGCGTGGGCAACTCCCCATTGCGGTGGACAATATCGTGCGCCCGGAACGCACGCGGCAATTGATTGTCGATTTCTACCGCCACTTTGATGACGTGGAACTACTGGTCTTCCAGGAGGTGTTTAATGGCGTCTGGGACGCGCTGTCAGATGGTCGGGTCGAACTCGCCATCGGGGCAACCCAGGCGATCCCGGTTGGCGGACGATACACTTTCCGCGATATGGGTAAGCTGAGCTGGTGTTGTGTCGTTGCCAGTACGCATCCGCTGGCCGCCATGAGCGGGCCGTTAAGCGATGACACGTTGCGCAACTGGCCGTCGCTGGTGCTGGAAGATACCTCCCGCACGCTGCCGAAACGCGTGACCTGGCTGCTGGACAATCAGAAGCGGGTGGTGGTGCCGGACTGGGATTCTTCCGCGACCTGTATCAGCGCCGGACTCTGTGTCGGCATGGTCCCGACACATTTCGCCAAGCCGTATCTCAACAAGGGGCAGTGGGTCGCGTTAAATCTGGATAATCCTTTCCCGGATGCGGCCTGTTGCCTGACCTGGCAGCAGAATGATATGTCACCTGCGCTGATCTGGCTGCTGGATTATCTGGGAGACAGTGAAACGCTGAACAAAGAGTGGCTGCGGGAGCCCGATGAGACTCCCGCAGAAGAGGCTTAACGACGGTAGTCGCGGAACGGGCCATCCGCCACGGAGCGGCGCTCCACCAGGCGCGGGTGGACTTCAATAGACTGCGACTCTTCGCGTTTATTGACGATACGGTCCAGTAACATATTAAAGGCCGTCTCACCCAGTGAATCTTTCGGCTGGTGGATGGTGGTCAACGCTGGTGTAAAGAAGCGGGCGTTGCGCACGTTGTCGTAGCCTATCAGCGACACGTCCTGCGGGACGCGCAGACCCATCTCATCAGCGGCGCAAAGGGCGCCCATCGCCATGACATCGCCGCCACAGAAGACCGCCGTTGGGCGATGCGCCTGCGACAGAATTTGCTGCATGGCGCGGTAGCCGGATTCCGGCTCGAAGTCGCCTTGAACAATCCAGTTTTCAGGCACTTTAATCAGCGCTTCATCCATCGCTTTCATAAATCCGGCCAAACGGCCTGCGCCGGTGTTACGCTCCATCAGTCCTGGGATCACGCCAATTTCGCGATGTCCACGCTCGACGAGGTAACGGCCTGCCATGTAGCCGCCCTCGAAGGCGTTATCAATCACCGTATCAGTGAAGTCGGCTTTGGCTTCGCCCCAGTCCATCACCACCATTGGGATATGACGATATTCTTCCAGCATCGAGAGCAGGGGATCGGGGTATTCGGAACACATTACCAACAGGCCATCAACGCGTTTTTGCGCCATCATCGACAGATAGGCACGCTGCTTTTCCAGGTTGTTCCAGACGTTGCCGAGGATCAGGGTATAGCCCTTCTGGAAGCAGTTCTTCTCAACCGCTTCAATAATTTCAGCAAAATAGGGGGCTTCGCTGCTCGTCGCCAGCAAACCGATAGATTTGGTATGGTTAACTTTCAGGCTACGGGCAACCGCGCTGGGGGAATAGTGCAATTCTTTGATTGCCGCCCACACTGCATTGCGTGTTTCTTCAGCGACGAAACGCGTTTTGTTAATTACGTGTGACACGGTTGTAGTGGAAACGTTTGCGCGCTTCGCTACATCTTTAATTGTTGCCATTAAATCTCACTCCAGACCCAACCTGAACATTAAATTACGCCAAGTAAACGTTTGCCTTTACTCATCCTGTGCCCAACGTCAGGGCTGCGGCACGCCGGGAAACGACACGGAACGTCAGGAAGGGGTCAATGGCCGGTACGCTAATCAAGTAAGCGTCGAATTTTGTCTGATCTTTACGAAAAGGGGAAGTATTAAAAGCACATATCACTCTAAATCGTGGGAGATTTTTACACTCAAGTGTGTAAAAATGCGCTATATCACTTTTTGTGTGGGTATAAAAAGGAGAAAAGTTGATGAGCACCGATCTGAAATTTTCATTAGTGACCACGTTTATTGTCCTGGCTTTAATCGTTGCGGGCGGCCTGACGGCGGCACTGCACTGATCCCCTCGGGGGAGTTCCTGCTCCCTCGAACCTCCCGCCATATTGTTATTGAATCTGCAAAAGTCTTTTGTATTTTTGTTAACTTCTCTTTTTTTGTGATTGATGTCATGCTTTTGACTCTTTGTTAAGCATCGCGCCCTGTCGCGAAGAGCCGGAGTCATCACTGCATGAAAATCAATTATCCGTTACTGGCGCTGGCCATTGGTGCGTTTGGCATCGGTACCACCGAATTCTCGCCAATGGGTCTGCTGCCCGTCATCGCGCGTGGCGTTGATGTGTCTATTCCCGCGGCAGGTATGCTGATTAGTGCCTATGCGGTTGGCGTGATGGTCGGCGCGCCGTTGATGACGCTGTTGCTGTCACATCGCGGACGCCGTAATGCGCTCATTTTTCTGATGGCTATCTTTACGCTCGGTAACGTGCTCTCGGCGATTTCACCGGATTACACCACGCTGATGTTGTCACGTATTTTAACCAGCCTTAACCACGGCGCATTCTTCGGCCTGGGCTCGGTGGTGGCGGCAAGCGTGGTGCCGAAGCACAAACAGGCGAGCGCCGTTGCGACCATGTTTATGGGGCTGACCATCGCCAATATCGGCGGTGTGCCGGCGGCGACCTGGCTGGGTGAAACCATCGGCTGGCGAATGTCGTTTATGGCGACAGCGGGGCTGGGGGTTATCTCGATGTTGAGTCTCTTCTTATCATTGCCAAAAGGCGGTGCCGGGGCGCGCCCGGAAGTGAAAAAAGAGCTGGCGGTGCTGATGCGTCCTCAGGTGCTCTCCGCGCTACTGACTACCGTACTGGGAGCGGGCGCCATGTTCACGCTCTATACCTATATTTCGCCTGTTCTGCAAAGCATCACCCATGCGACACCGGCCTTTGTGACCGGGATGCTGGTTCTGATCGGTGTGGGCTTCTCCATTGGCAACTACCTCGGAGGGAAACTGGCCGATCGCTCGGTTAACGGCACGCTGAAGGGCTTTTTGCTGCTGCTGATGGTAATTATGCTGGCGATCCCTTTCCTGGCGCAGAATGAACTGGGCGCGGCGGTCAGCATGGTGGTCTGGGGGGCGGCAACCTTTGCGGTCGTCCCTCCGTTACAAATGCGCGTCATGCGTGTGGCTCATGAAGCGCCGGGTCTCTCATCTTCCGTGAACATTGGCGCGTTTAACCTTGGAAATGCGCTGGGCGCTGCGGCTGGCGGGGCCGTCATTTCAGGTGGATTAGGCTACAGCTTTGTTCCTGTGATGGGGGCGATTGTGGCGGGTATGGCGCTGTTGCTGGTGTTTATCTCGGCGAGAAAACAACCTGAACAGGTGTGCGTCGCCAGTTAATGGCAGGACAAAAACGCAGAAGGGATTCCCTTCTGCGTTATCTTTTTTACGCGGCGAAGTTCTTCGCTACAAACTCCCAGTTTACCAGCGCCCAGAAGTGTTCAAGGTAGCCAGGACGCGCATTGCGGTAGTCAATGTAGTACGCATGTTCCCATACGTCGACGGTCATCAACGGCGTGGCGTCGGTGGTCAACGGCGTGCCAGCGTTGGAGGTGGAAACGATAGCCAGCTTGCCCTCTTTTCCTTTAACCAGCCAGGTCCAGCCAGAGCCGAAGTTTTTGATCGCCGCGTCGGTAAATTGCGCTTTGAACTCGGCAAAGCTGCCGAAAGAGGCGGTAATCGCGTCAGCCAGTTCGCCGGTTGGCTCGCCACCAGCATTCGGTGCCAGGCAGTTCCAGTAGAACGTGTGGTTCCAGACCTGAGCAGCGTTATTGAACACGCCGCCTTCCGAACTGCGTACGATCTCTTCCAGTGATTTCCCTTCAAAGGCGGTGCCTTTGATCAGGTTGTTCAGGTTGGTGACATAGGTCTGATGGTGTTTGCCATAGTGATATTCCAGCGTCTCGGCGGAAATGTGCGGCGCAAGCGCATCTTTGGCATACGGTAGTGCAGGTAATTCGAACGACATTGCTTCTCTCCTTATTATTAATAGTATTTCGCGCAATAACCTTATTGTGCGTAAGGATAGGGTAGCAAATTGAAAGGTGAGACAAAAGATGAACTTACCCTGTTGCGTTAACAACAGGGTAAAGTTTTAACGAATGGTTTTGGGCGTCATGACCCGGCGAGCGCCGACATAGTGGCGTTGCCAGTAATCTTCGCTGAGCGATGTGATCTGGATTTCCTGACCGCTGCGCGGTGACTGAATAAATTTGCCGTTGCCGACATAAACGCCGACGTGATCGGCAGTACCACGTCCCTGAGTGCGGAAGAACACCAGATCGCCATTTTTCAATTCCCCACGATCAATCGGTGCGGCATCACGCAGGTGATACATTTCATTTGCTGTGCGCGGAATACGGAATTTAACCAGATCTTTATAAGCGTAATAAACCAGACCGCTGCAATCGAAACCGGTGCGCGGAGACGTACCACCCCAGCGGTACGGCTTGCCAATCTGACTCATTAATTTGTTCATCGCCGTGCTGGTCGCTTTTTGCACTTTCACTTTATGGGCATCCGCAATCTTTCCTGACGCCGTGTTCTTCACTTTCACACACGTCGGCTTGTGTCCTTTACGCGGGGTGCACTTTTCACTCCAGCTGACAGCGGCTGTCTTTTTCGCAGCGACGGTTTTACTTTTGCGACTGGCTGTTTTGCTGGTTTTGGCAGAGGCGGTGATTTTTTTCTTAGAAGAAGAGGCGGTTTTCGTGCTGGTTTTGCTGGTCGTTTTCCTGGCGGTTTTTTGATTGGTTTTATTCGTTTTTTTTGCTGTTGCCGTACTTTTCTTTTTGTTGCTGGTTTTCTTACTATCCGTAAGACCAGCCGTATCCCTGGCTTGCTTGGACGCATGTGCCATCGGCATAAAGGGAATCGTTGTAAATAGCAAAGCACAGAGCGTGAGGGAAAGTCGGTTTATCCGCGCCACTGAGCATTCCTCTGTTAAGGCAGGTCGCAATCATACCTGCGTGTGATTTACAAAACCTGATGATTCTAATCTATAGAAACGAATAAAGTTAATAGCTTTTATTGTTAAAAATACGGTTTCGCTATTGAGTGCAAAAAAAAACAGCAGCCAAAGCTAAATCTGCTTATTTAGCGCACACTTTCGACACAGGCACTGAGGAAACTATTATTGGGAATGCAACTTATGCGTTCAGACGATAAAATAGTAAAGCGTAATGAAAATGTTATTTTCCGATGTCGCTCTGAAACGCTACAATGTCAGTCGACTGCCGTAAAAGAAGTTAAGGAAGCAAGACAATGAGCACCACTATCGAAAAAATCCAGCGCCAGATCGCTGAAAACCCGATTCTCCTGTATATGAAAGGTTCTCCAAAACTGCCAAGCTGCGGCTTCTCCGCCCAGGCTGTGCAGGCACTTTCCGCCTGTGGTGAGCGTTTTGCCTATGTGGATATTCTGCAAAACCCGGATATTCGCGCAGAACTGCCAAAATATGCAAACTGGCCGACCTTCCCACAGCTGTGGGTTGATGGTGAACTGGTTGGCGGCTGCGACATTTTGATCGAAATGTACCAGCGCGGCGAACTGCAGCAGTTGATCAAAGAGACCGCTGCAAAATACAAATCTGAAGAATCAGACGCTGAGTAATCAGTAGACGGTTAAAGGGGAGCTTTTCCTGACTCAGGTTAAGCTCCTTTTCATTTCTGCGCTTCCTATCCCCAGTCCAGCCCCTGCGGCGAACTGGAAAACCCGACTTCCCGTAGCAGGGTAAAGATAGGGGGTTGCCGTACCGGTTTATCGTTAACTTCCGACAGTGTGAAACGCAGTCGCGGTTCACGGCGTAAGGCGCTCGCCAGCGCCCTGAAAATCTCCGGCGAAGGCATTTCCTCATTTTCTGTCCAGATCATCATCTTTTTTCCTCCCTGAGCAAGGTACAGCCGCAACTGTCCAGCGGAAATCACGACAAACGCGCCGTTACGCCGCCCGGGGACCAGAGATGACGGATGCGTCGGCCACGGTAGTAGCGTTCCCCAGGGATTAGCGGGATCGTTCGCAGATAGCGCCACCGCCGTAAACGCCTGTTGTTCAGACGTCGACGGCGTCAGATCGCGCAGACGATCGACAGTGTCCCGCTCGGCAAACTGCGCGCCGCCCATTCCCTCCACGAACCGCCCACGCAGAATTCGCCCAGAATCTTCCATGCTTCGGCACAGCGTCTGCATGGCGGGAAAGCCGCCAGGCACATTCTCGGCAATCACGGCCTGGCGACCAATTACGCCGTAGCGATCGAGCATATTCTCGGCACAGGCCAGCATCCTTTCAGTATCATTCAACGTCTCTCGCGGCAGCAGCGACCAGCGACCGGCCAGCGCAGGCGTGGTGTAAGAAACCGGTACAGCGATGGACGAGAGGCGCGGCGCGGCATAAGCCGGGCGTCCACGACGCATACGCGGCGAACGTCGTGACGGCTGGCGCGATGCGGCGACAGTACGCGACAGGCCACGCAGCGGAGCCCAGATATCGGTCGTGATATACCCTTGCCAGACCAGACCCCAAAGTGCCTCATGCAGCGTGGCTGGCGTTAACCATTCGTCACCGCCAGCGTCTGCCGCACGCGTCTGAATCAACGCGCTAAGTTGCTGCGCAAACCATGCGCCACCACCAGAAAGAACGTCCAAAATTGCGCGCTGTAAGTCTGAAAGCGCCTCGCTGTCACCGGATGGCGGGGAAAGCGTTTCTGCCAGGTAATCCCGTAAATGCAGTACCACCCGTCCATCATCGTCGCCCAGTTTTTTTTGTCCTGACCAGATGACTTCACCCGTCGCCAGCAACTCATCGAGCATATCCGGTGAATAATCGCGGACACGAGCAGGGAAAATCTGGCTTTCCCACAACGAGGCAGGCAGGCCGACTCCGGCCAGTTGTTCAATAACACGCGTGACGCCGTCACTTCCTTCCAGCGTACCCGTGGAGGAGGGCGGTAGGCGCGCAGGGCTGCCGTCGGCGGATGAAATAAGTCCCTGACGCTCCAGCAACAGTCGGGTGTAGCTCGTTGCCGGAACCGGACGGGTTGCCTCTCTTGCCGCATGCAGCGAGCGGATGCGAAGACGATGAAATACGTCCTCATTCACCCACGTTGACGCTTCGTCAGGTGTGGAAGATGTACCGGCACGCAACGGAATGAGGACACCGTCATAGCGCAATTGACGCAGTTGATCGCCGGCGACGGCTACCCCCACCCCGAACGTCTGCGCAATCTGGGTGCGAGTAAACAACGTGTGGGTACGGCTGAAGCGCAGGAAAAGATCGCGCAGCGGCGCGTTCACCGGATGCAGCCACGCCGGTGAAATCGTCGCAGGCAGGCGAATACCCAGCGCGTCACGAAGTCTGGCTGCATCGTCCGTGCAGGCCATCTGCGCCGTGTCCGCGATAACGACCGGGAAGATACGTTTTTCAGCGGACAGCTCATCAAGCCACGTCCTGATGTCAGCGAGCGTTCCTTCGTGTCTGGCGGCAATTTCGTCGACGCTCATTGGTCCCAGTTCGCGCAGTAAATCGTAAACGCCTTCCATCCCCTGGGCTTTCCTGCCCGCCGCCCGCCGCTGAAGTTCATCTTCAACCTGGCGGATAATTTCCGGGTCAAGCAACTCCAGTGGATCGCCCTGGCCTAACAGGTTGCCCAGCAGTTCGCTGTCCAGCGCCAGTACCGAAGCCCGACGTTCCGCCAACGGCGCGTCGGTGGCGTACATAAATTCCGCGACGTAGCCGAAGAGTAGATCGGTGGCGAAGGGTGAGGGGGTTGGCGTGGTCACTTCAGACATCTGGATCTCGCCGGTGTTCAACCGGCGTATGACCTGCTCAAGTGCGTCGAGATCGTAAACGTCCTGCAGGCACTCACGAGCTGTTTCCAGAATAATGGGGAAATCAGGATAGCCCGCCGCGATTTCCAGAAGCTGACTGGCGCGCAGGCGTTGCTGCCAGAGCGGCGAACGACGCCCTGGCGTGCGGCCCGGCATCAGCAGGGCGCGGGCGGCGCATTCTCTGAAGCGGGCAGCAAACAGCGCCGTACTGCTGACGGCCTCCCGGACAATGCGCAGCAGTTTTTCCGGTTCAAACAGGAAAATAGCGGCATCGGGCAGTTTCCCGTCGCTGTCCGGTATGCGCGCGACAATCCCATCATCACTGGCAACAATCGACGCGTCAGCCCCCCACTGCGCATGGAGGCGTCCGGCAATCGCCAGCGCCCAGGGCGCGTGTACCCGACGACCATAAGGGGAATGCAGAATAACCCGCCAGTCACCCATTTCATCGCGACAGCGCTCAAGCACCAGATGACGACTCCAGGGGAGCACGCCCGTGGCATTTTTTTGATCGTCAATTAACCCTTTGATATTCGACAGAACATTGTCAACGCGCAGTCGGGGTGAGAGCCGGCGTTCTGCGTTGTCATCGGACATGGTATGGATAAAATCACCAATGCGTTCTCCCAGTTCCGCCGGGCGCCCGACGCCTTCGCCGCGCCAGAACGGCAGTCTGGCCGAGCGTCCGGGCGCGGGGACAACGATAACCTGATCGCGGGTGATTTGTTGAATTCGCCACGAGGTAGCACCCAGCGTGATGATGTCGTTGACGCGTGATTCGTACACCATTTCTTCATCCAGCTCGCCTACGCGACGCGATCCGGCTTGTTCATCCCCTTCGGGAAGCAGCACGCTGAACGTGCCGCGGTCCGGAATGGTACCGCCGCTGGTTACCGCCAGAAGCTGCGCGCCAGGACGGGCCGTTAATAACCCGGTTTCGCGGTTCCAGATTATGCGCGGTCGGAAGACGGCAAAATCGCCGGAGGGATAGCGCCCTGCCAGCATATCCAGCGTGGCGTCAAATGCGCTTCTCGGCAAATCCTGCCACGGTGAAGCCCGGCGGACGAGGGCATACCAGTCATCAACATTGAGTGGATCCATTGATACGGCAGCAACGGTTTGCTGCGCCAGAATATCCAGCGGGTTGCGTGGCGGCGTCAGCGTTTCCAGTTGTCCGGCGTACATACACTCGACGATGACGGCAGAGTCAATCAGATCCCGACGGGTTCTGGGGTAGAACAGCCCCTTTGATACCCCGCCGACCTGGTGACTGGCGCGCCCGATGCGCTGCAGGCCGCTGGCGACAGAAAGGGGCGTCGCCACCTGAATCACCAGATCAACCGCCCCCATGTCGATCCCCAGTTCCAGACTGGAGGTCGCCACCACGCAGCGAAGTTCGCCGGATTTCAGCGCATGTTCGGTGACGGCACGCTGTTCTTTGGACACCGAACCATGATGCGAACGGGCAATGTATTCTGCGGCGTCCTGCGCCCGGTTACTGGTGGACCCGGTTAGCGAGTCAAAGTGCACCAGCTCTGCCTGCGGTTGGGGCAACGCTTGTCGTCGCGAGAGATACAGCTCGTTCAGGCGGGCCGTCAGCTTTTCCGCCAGCCCACGCGAGTTGGTGAAAACAATGGTGGAACGATGGCTAAGGATTTGATCGAGAATACCGGCTTCAATGCGCGGCCAGATGGAACCTTCTCGCCCCTTGTGAATGGCCTCGCCGCTGTCGCTATTGTCCGCTAAGACCTCATCAAGATTGGCGGCTGGAGCGACGATGTGGATATCCGGGTGACGGGTAGAAGGCGGATTGATAACGGTAACCGGACGATCGCCGCCCAGAAAAGCGGCAACGGCTGTAACCGAACGCACGGTCGCCGACAAACCAATGCGCTGCGCCGACGTTGCCAGAAGCGCATCCAGACGTTCGAGACTCAGCGCAAGATGCGCGCCGCGTTTTGTGCCTGCTACCGCATGTACTTCATCGACGATCACCGTTTCAACGCCGCGCAGCGTCTCTCTGGCGCGGGAGGTGAGCATCAGATAAAGCGACTCCGGCGTGGTGATCAGAATATCGGGCGGATGACGACTCAGCTTCGCACGCTCCTGAGGCGATGTATCGCCGGTGCGGATCCCAACCCGAATAGCCACCTCTGGCGCGCCGGATTTCTTCCGTTCTTCGCTAATCCCCAGCAGGGGAATTTGCAGGTTGCGCTGGACATCCGTACCCAGGGCTTTTATCGGGGAAATATAGAGGATTCGGGTGACTTTCTTTTCTTTGCCGGAGGAGGAGGTGGCGTGCGCTGCCTCGCCTTCACGAAACAGGCTATCCAGGGCATAGAGAAACGCGGCAAGGGTTTTCCCCGAACCGGTCGGGGCGATCACCAGCGCGTGCTGATTCGCGGCGGTCACGGCCCACGTTTGCGACTGCACCGGCGTAGGATGCTGAAATGCCGAGGTAAACCAGTCGCGGGTTGCCGGTGAGAAAATATCCGGCAGCGGAGGCGGCGCATTTTTTGCTGACATGTTCCCTGTCCCTTTTGCGATGTTGGCGAATCAAGACCTTTTTACAGAATAGCGGGAAATGCGCAGGGTGTATTGATACTGGTCAAATATACAGTATGAGTGAAAGGGGGAGCGACCTGATAACCGACGTTATCAGGTCACCAAATCAGGCTTCTTCGGGCAGAGGTAACGGCCAGCCGCCGAGACGCTTCCAGCGGTTAACAATTTCACAAAACAGCACGGCGGTGCGCTCGGTATCGTACAGCGCTGAGTGCGCCTGGGTACCGTCAAACTCCATGCCAGCCGCCAGACACGCTTTGGAGAGCACCGTTTGTCCCAGAGCCAGTCCGCTCAGGGCGGCAGTATCAAACGTCACGAACGGATGGAACGGGTTGCGTTTGAGCGACGCACGCTCAGCGGCAGCCATCATAAAGCTATGATCGAACGTTGCATTATGGGCGACCATAATGGCGCGACTGCAACCGCTGTCTTTAATGCCTTTGCGGACCATTTTGAAAATGGCGTGCAGGGCGTCATATTCACTCACCGCGCCACGCAGCGGGTTGGATGGATCGATACCGTTAAACGCCAGTGCTTCAGGCTGCAAATTTGCGCCTTCAAACGGTTCTACGTGGAATTGCAGCGTGCTGTCCGGCATCAGCCAGCCTTGTTCATCCATTTTCAGCGTGATGGCAGCTATTTCAAGCAGCGCATCGGTTCTGGCGTTAAATCCGGCCGTTTCAACATCAATGACGACAGGATAGAAACCACGAAAACGGTCGCACAGACCGGTAAGTTGAGCGTTATCGGACATCAGGGTCTCTTAGTACGGAAAAAATTGCAGCGCGCATTATGCCAAAAAAAGCGGAGTGATGCAGTAAAACAACGGGCGCAGAAAGCCACTGCGCCCGGCAGGAATCAGTTACCGAGTCCTTTCCCGGCGTCCTTCTCTTCGATCAGCTCGATTTTGTAACCGTCCGGATCTTCAACAAAAGCGATCACGGTCGTGCCGCCTTTAACCGGACCAGCTTCACGAGTGACGTTACCGCCATTCTGACGAATGCGCTCACAGGCTTCAGCCGCGTTATCGACGCTCAGGGCGATATGACCATAAGCCGTACCCAGCTCGTATTTGTCAACGCCCCAGTTATAGGTCAGTTCAATCACCGCTTCGTCACTTTCTTCGCCGTAACCGACAAATGCCAGTGAGTATTTGTATTCAGTGTTTTCACTGGTGCGCAGCAGCTTCATGCCGAGCACTTTAGTGTAAAAATCAATAGAACGTTGAAGATCGCCAACGCGCAGCATCGTATGAAGTAAACGCATGTTTTGTCCCCTTAAAAAATGGTCAATACATTCAAAATGTTGTTTTAGTATAGCGGCGTTTTTACGCCGCTATCAATGAAGGAATGCGATGGAGGGAATTAGAGCGTCGGGTAATCGGTGTAGCCTTCCGCACCGCCGCCGTAGAAACTTTCACTGCGTTGCGGGTTGAGTTCAGCTTTACGTTGCAGACGCGCCACCAGATCCGGGTTAGCGATGTAATCACGACCAAACGCGACGGCATCGATCAGACCCTTCTCAATTAAGGTCTCTGCTTTTTCACGCGTATAGGCGCCGGCACCGATAATCGGACCGTGGAAACGAGCGCGTACTTTTTCGCGGAACGCGTCGGTATACGGCTTGCCGCCAGCCCAGTCTGGTTCAGACATGTGCAGATAGGCGATGCCGCGTTTACCCAGTTCTTCAATCAGATACAGCGCATCGGCTTCTTCGTTCGGACCATTGTCGACATTCTGGAAGGTGCCAACAGGCGAAACGCGAATCCCGATACGGTCCGCACCCCATTCCTTAATACCGGCATCGACCACTTCCAGCACCAGGCGCGCGCGATTCTCCACGCTACCGCCGTACTGATCGGTACGATGGTTAGAAGAAGGGGAAAGGAACTGATGCAGTAGATAACCGTGAGCGGAGTGCAGTTCAACCAGATCGAAACCGGCTTCACGCGCATTGGCGATAGCCTGGCGGAAATCATTGACGATTCCCGGGATTTCATCGGTTTCCAGCGCGCGTGGCATAGAGGTATCCACTCGGATAGCCTGACCATTTTCATCACGCAGGGAAGTACGGGTCCCGGCGCTGATAGCGGATGCGGATACCGGCGGCTGTCCACCCGGTTGCAGGCTGGCGTGAGAAATACGGCCTGTGTGCCATAACTGAACGGCGATGTGGCCGTTTTCAGCATGAACACCGGCGGTGATTTTCTTCCATGCGGCGATCTGCTCATCACTGTGCAGGCCCGGCGCGCCGGCATAACCCTTCGCCTGTGCGGAAATCTGCGTCGCTTCGCTGATGATCAGACCCGCGCTGGCGCGTTGGCGATAATACTCGGCCATTAACGGAGTCGGGATGTCGCCAGGCTCAATGCTGCGCAGACGCGTCAGCGGGGCCATGAAAATACGGTTTGGTGCGGTGATCGCGCCCACTTTCAGTGGGGTAAACAGTTTATCTGATGACATAATGTTTTCCGTTATGAATAGACCGGTCGTCTAGTAAGCAGTTAAATAAAACGCCTGTTAAGCACCAGGCGTTTCGATGATATTTTTCACGTGCGCCAACGCGTTTTCCAGCGGGGTGGCACTGCGAGAAATTTTGGCCTGCAGATTCGCTCCCAGCCACAGCGCATAAAGGATTTGCGCCTGCTGCAGTGGTTCTCCTGCAAACGTCAAACAATGACTATCACGTCCTTTTTCCAGCGCCTGCGCCAGGATGACCATAATTTTCCCGGCCCCCTGGTCCATTGCGGTGCGCATATCTTCCGACAGGTCGCACACTTCGGCGGAGAGTTTAACCGTCAGGCAGCCGCTGATGATTCCTTGCTGGCAAAACTGATTCAGGGTTTCCTGATAATAAGCCAGAATGCGATCGCGGTAATTGCCTGGACCCGTGTCAAAATGCACCGTCAGCCGCTGATGATAACCGGCAAAATGCCGTTCCAGCATGGCGACGCCAAAGGCTTCTTTAGAGCGAAAGTAGTGATAAAACGATCCTTTCGGCACCCCGGCGGTTTTGAGCAACTCGCTCAGTCCCATACCGGTAAAGCCTCGCTGCATGCAAAGATGCTCACCGGTAGCCAGTAAGTGTTCGCGGGTATCGTACTCAGTTTGCTTGTTCATGGCAGGGAGTGTAATAGACCAGTCGGTCTAATGCAAGACAGGTTGCCAGAAATCGTGTTTACGTCTTCAATAGAGTGAAGACCTAATGAAGAGGAAAGGGCGTGGCAGAGCAGTTAGAGTTTTTCCCCGTTCAGAGCCCATGTCGGGGAATTTGCCAGTCAGATGAACGCGGTTTTTGCCGGGGGTGCCTGCGCAGTCGGGATGAGCGGTTCAACTGGCAAAAAATGAGCGACGCACAAAAACAAGATGTGCTGCGGTTATGCCGCCAGCGTCTGCTGCGTAAATTACGCGCAAATAAACCCGCCGCGCCAGAAGAACCTCAACAGCCTTCACTCTTTTAAGCCACTAATTGTATATACTCGCTGTAATTTACTTCACGAGGAAGCAGTTATGGTTCAGCGTATTACTCTTGCGCCACAAGGCCCGGAATTCTCCCGCTTTGTCATGGGATACTGGCGACTGATGGACTGGAATATGTCCCCCCGGGAGCTGGTGAGCTTTATTGAAGAGCACCTGGATTTAGGTGTCACGACCGTGGACCATGCGGATATTTACGGGGGTTATCTGTGCGAGGCCGCCTTTGGCGAAGCGCTGAAACTGGCTCCTCATCTGCGTGAGCGGATGCAGATCGTCACCAAATGCGGGATCGCCACCACCGCCCGTGCGGAAAACGCGCTCGGCCACTACATCACCGACCGCGATCATATTGTGAAAAGTGCGGAACAGTCGTTGATCAATCTGGCGACCGACCATCTGGATCTGCTGCTGATCCACCGCCCGGACCCGCTGATGGATGCCGATGAGGTCGCCGAAGCCTTCAAACATCTGCATCAGAGTGGAAAAGTGCGTCACTTCGGCGTCTCCAACTTCACCCCGGCGCAGTTTACGCTGCTGCAATCGCGCCTTCCGTTCACGCTGGCGACCAACCAGGTGGAGATCTCTCCGGTTCA
Organism: Citrobacter sp. CtB7.12; assembly: GCF_001297795.1. NCBI lineage: Bacteria > Pseudomonadati > Pseudomonadota > Gammaproteobacteria > Enterobacterales > Enterobacteriaceae > Citrobacter > Citrobacter sp. CtB7.12. The sequence goes on from NZ_LIFT01000007.1 coordinate 270,766, forward strand.
CCAACCGCTGCTGTTAGACGGCACCCTCGATCAGCTTCAGCAACTGCGTATTCGCCCAATGGCCTGGTCCTGCCTTGGTGGCGGACGTCTCTTTAATGACGATGCGTTCCAGCCGCTGCGTAACGAACTGGCGGTCATTGCGCAAGAACTGAATGCCTCTTCTATTGAGCAGGTGGTTTACGCCTGGATACTGCGTCTGCCGTCGCAGCCGCTGCCGATCATAGGCTCCGGAAAAATCGAGCGTGTACGTGCGGCAGTGAAAGCCGAGTCTCTGAAAATGAGTCGTCAGCAGTGGTTCCGTATCCGTAAAGCTGCACTGGGTTACGACGTCCCGTAAACGTAAAATCGAGGATCTCCGTTCAAAATCGCGTCACTGGTTTACACTTAACCGACATACATACAGAACGGAGGTCCCATGAAGCGATTGAGTCTGGCTGTGTTAACCCTGTTAGCCTGTGCGGGGGCGCAAGCCGCCAGTGAAACAGTGGAGATGAATCTGGTTACCCCGCAAGGTGTCGGGCAGTCCATCGGGGAAGTCACCATTGCGGAAACCGAGAACGGACTGGAGTTTACACCGGATCTGAAAGCGTTGCCGCCGGGAGAACATGGTTTTCATATCCATGCCAACGGCAGCTGTCAGCCTGCCATTAAAGACGGTAAAGCGTCTGCTGCTGAGTCTGCGGGGGGACATTTTGACCCGCACAAAACCGGTAAACACGCCGGACCGGATGGCGAAGGGCACCTGGGCGATTTGCCCGTGCTGGTGGTGAATGACGAAGGTAAAGCCATTGTTCCTGTCACGGCAACGCGCCTGAAATCTCTTAACGACATCAAAGACAAAGCGCTGATGATCCACGTCGGTGGCGATAATATGTCCGATCAGCCCAAACCCCTGGGCGGTGGTGGGGCGCGTTTCGCTTGTGGCGTGATCAAATAATCAGGACGTCAGCGACCCTTCTGGCGGCGCTTGTTCCAGTTGGGAAAGCGAACAATACAGTCGCCAGACGATCGCCGCCAGTTCTTGCGCGGCGGGTTGATGATGGTGAGACAGCGTCTGGCAAATCCGCAGGAGTTCAGCCAGCGTCGCGGCAAGCGGTCGTTGCTGGACGCCGCGTTCGCTCATCACATCATGCAGTAAAGCAATACAGATGTCCCTGACCTGCGACAGCGGGTCAGAACGCGATTCCCAGCCGCGCAGTTGCCAGACGACGTGCGAACAGTTGAGCAACACCACGCCCCAGCGTAGCAGCCAACGGCGTGCCAGCGCATCCTGACTGTTGCTTAACTGACTGATGTGGTGATAGGTCAGCGACTCGTACTCATTTTCACTGTACGTCGGATAACGGCTCAACTGATCGACAAAGCTCCGGCGCAGCGCCCGAATATGACGCCGGCTTTTGCGTGCATCCGAACCGGGACGCAAAATCGCGAACGCCAGCCATGACAACGCCACGCCGACAATCTTCGCCGTATTGTCATTCAGAAAATCGGCAAAGTCATAGACCGGCGGGTTGGTCACGGCGATAAACGAACCCATAAAGACAATCAGTTGCCCCCAAAGCCCCGCCAGTTTTGGCATCTGCAATTTCAATAATTGCATGGTGGTCAGCAAGGGGAACAAAAACAGCAGGAACTCCCACAGGTCACTAATCTGCACCATCAGCCCGAACTTGACCACGAAACTGAACAGCGAGAGCAATACCAGCGTGCGGATCAGCAGTGAGAGTGATTTAAAAGGTGTGGCGACGACGGAGTAAAGCACGCTGCTGATGGCCGCCAGGGTCAGCGCCGCCGATCCCGATTCCCACTGTGAAACAATGCTCCATGTGCCAATCACCATTAGCGTGACGAAGGTGCGCAGGCCGCTCCAGAGGGCTTCTGCGTGGTCGGTATGCCGTGCCAGCGCCGGCGCGCGCGGAATGTTAACGGTAGTAAGCGGCCCGCCATTTTCAATCACGCGTAGCTGACGGCTGGTACGCAGATAGAGACGGCAGAAATAACGTAACCGCTGCCAGAAGGCGACGTGACGATAGTCGCTTACGTCGGTGGGGGCGAGTGGCGCAATAATCCGCGCGACGGCATAAGTGTCAGTTTGTGAACGGGCCAGTGCTGTCAACAGTTGGTCAATAACATCACGTGTGTGGGCCGGAGGAGTCGGCCAGTTCAGTAACATTCTGCGCAGGCTCGAGATGACACTGGTCAGGCGCAGTTGATGGTGCAGCAGGACGTTCAGCAGCGCATTCTGACGCCGGAAGCGGTAATGGCTCCAGAATGCCTGAACACGCAGTAAATTCATTGTCAAAATCTGCCCGATCACCCCTTCGTGGGCCGAGCGGATGGCGTCAGTAGACTCAGGTTGCCACAGCAGGCTGGCGTGTTCCAACAGGCGCGCGTGCATGTTCTTCAGCGCAGTCAGTAGCGCGGTGCCATCGGAGGTGCTGGGCAAAATCATCATCATCGTGCCGCCGCAGAGGATCCCGACAATCACTTCGCAAACACGCGCCTGGGCGATATCCCAGAGTTGAGTGATGTCGACAATGTTCACCATCGGGAAGGCAATAATGGCGGCGGTGTATCCCGCGAGCTGGAAGGCATAAGCCACATTGTTGGTAAACTGCGCGCAGGCCCACGTACAGAAACCAATCCAAGCGGACATGCTCAACAAAAACAGCCACGGTTCGTTGAGCGTATGCCCGGCAAGAATTAACGCTGCGGTCGCCCCCAGCAGACTGCCGGCAATGCGCCCGAAACTTTTACTGATTACGCCGCCGACGGTGGGAAAACTGACCACGGCGGCGGAGGTCATCGCCCAATAGGGTTCATCCAGATTGAGATAGTAGGCAAACGTCAGCGCCAGGCACATCGCGAGGGTATTACGCAGGGCATAGCGCCACTGCCCGGCCGTCGCTTTCAGCCACGGCGTATTGCCCAGAGACACGCGCAGTCGCTTCATTTAGTTGGCGATCGCTACGCTACAGGTCGTGCCGGAAACGAGCGTTACGTCACGTGGAAACTGGTCAAATTCGATACGCACCGGAACGCGCTGCGCCAGACGCACCCAGGGCACGTTGGGTTTAATATCCGGCACCAGACCGGAATCGCTCTCCACGCTTTGGTCGTAAATCGCGCGGCCAATGCTGGATACGTGACCCTGTAACTTAATATTGCCGCTGTAAAGTGTAATCTGGGCAGGTGCGCCTTCGCGGATATGACGCAGCTTGGTTTCTTCAAAATAACCCATCACATAGAAGGAGTGGCTGTCCACCAGGGCAAACAACGGTTGACCGGAGGTGGCGAAGTCACCGGTACGCGTCGACAGATTGGTTATCCACCCGGAGACCGGGGCGTGGACATCCGTCTGCGCCAGTTGCCACTGCGCCTGTCTGAGCGTCGCCTGAGCGACGTCTACGCTTGCCTGCATCGCTTTGACGTTCAGATTGGCGGTATCCAGCTCTTCAGCGGAGATAAAATTCTGCGATAAGTGACGACGGCGAGTGGCTTCGTTATTGGCTTTCGCCAGTTCCGATTGTGCTTTAGCCAGTTGCGCCTGCGCGTTGAGCTCGGCGATATGAAAAGGGGTCTTATCGATACGAAAAAGCAGATCGCCGGCGTTGACGAACTGGTTATCTTTTATCGGGAGATCGACGATGGCGCCGGACACCTGCGGCGTAACGCTGACCTGTTCGGCTCGCACCTTTCCGTCACGCGTCCACGGGGATTGCATGTAATAATTCCACATAAACCATCCCGCCAGAACGGCGAGGGTAGCAACCACAATGGTGGAGAAATATTTCAGTGTTTTCAGCGTCATAATTACCATGCAACCAATAAAAGAAGACCCAAACAGACGCAGAGGGCAAAAATTGACAGATCCATCAATAAAGGATGCCAGATTTCACCCGAGTAAATCCGTTCGCGCAGCAGGCGATGGATGAAAAGCCAGAGGAGAAATCCCAGCGCAAAGGCCTTGAACAGCGGCGGGAAATAAACAGATGCGCCAATCACTAAATCCTGTAAGGGCATCCCTGTTGTATTGTGTGCGGAGGTCACAAGCAATAGTCCTTTGCGTCAGGCTACGTTTATCCAGGTTTAGCAAAAACTGGTACGAAGCGTGCTTTTTTCGCGTAATGTCTGAAAAATATGTCTGTCGGTAACCAAATGCAGCAATACATTTGTTTTAGCAATACAATTGCTGCACACTATTCTAAAATCAGTATAATATCTTAGCAAGCTAATTATAAGGAGATGAAATTGGAATCGCCACTAGGTTCTGATCTGGCACGGTTGGTGCGCATTTGGCGTGCTTTGATAGACCACCGTCTTAAGCCTCTGGAATTGACGCAGACGCACTGGGTTACGCTGCATAATATTCATCAACTGCCACCGGATCAATCACAGATACAACTGGCAAAAGCGATTGGCATCGAACAGCCGTCACTGGTACGTACGCTGGATCAGCTCGAAGAGAAAGGGCTTATTTCGCGTCAGACCTGTGTCAGCGATCGCCGGGCCAAACGGATTAAACTGACAGAAAAGGCAGAGCCGCTGATTGCTGATATGGAAGCGGTTATCAACAAAACGCGTGGTGAAATTCTGGAAGGGATTTCTGCGCAGGAAATTGACCTGCTGATTAAACTGATCACCCGACTTGAACACAATATTATTGAGCTACAGTCGCACGATTAATGTCATGAAACGTGTGGTCAGGACCTGACCACACGTTAATTCACTTAGCGCGGAGAAACGGTAACCTGACGACCGTTGCTGGCCAGTACGACACGCTGTCCGGCAGAGAAACGCGTATCACCTTGTTTCTGAACAACCATGATGGTGTTGCCATCATCCTTACGGATTTCCAGTTCAACACCCTGCGTTTTATTCATCGCACCCTGCACGCCTTGTCCGGCGACACCACCGGCGACAGCACCCGCCGCCGTTGCCAAAGAACGACCCGTACCACCACCCACAGTGTTACCCAGGAAGCCACCGAGCACAGCACCACCAATGGCGCCGATCACGTTATCATTATCACCAGCCTGAATTTTTACCGGACGCACGTTTACAATCGTCCCGTAGGTAACGTTCTGAACCTGCTTCGCTTCAGAAGCGGTATAGACATCGCCTGAAAGGCTATCCGTGTTGGCACAACCCACTAAAGATAAGCCAGCCAGTGAAACGATCAGTACACGTTTAATCATTTAAAAATCTCCTGTTCACCATGAAACGCTACCCAAGCATCCCTCATGGTCAAATTATATGGCATTTGCGCGTTTAAGGTCACATGTTCTGTCTGAATGATGCAGAAATCATAATAACAGGCAGCTTAACCAACTTTAAACGAACTATTCAGTGAATTTATTAAATCAACGCGGCGAGGGTGCTTTCGGGAAAAACGTGAATGAAGCGTAGCATTGACTGCGCGTTTATGATGGAGTGTTGGCAAAAAGTCATGCTTAAAAAGGAACATGTATGAAATCGGGCCGTTACATTGGCGTGATGTCAGGAACCAGCCTTGATGGTGTTGATGTCGTACTGGCGACGATAGATGACACGATGGTGGCCCAACAGGGGAGTCTCACCTGGCCGATGCCTGTTTCCCTTAAACAGGCGATTCTCGATATTTGCCAGGGGCAATCTCTGACGCTTTCCCAGTTGGGGCAGTTGGATGTTCGGTTGGGCAAACTGTTTGCCGAGGCGGTCAACGCGCTACTGGCGCAGGAAAAACTGCGTCCGCAAGACATTATCGCTATCGGTTGCCACGGGCAAACGGTGTGGCATGAACCCACCGGCGCGGCGCCGCATACGCTGCAGATCGGCGATAACAATCAAATTGTGGCGCATACCGGAATCACGGTAGTCGGCGATTTCCGTCGTCGTGATATCGCGCTGGGCGGACAGGGCGCGCCACTGGTACCTGCATTTCATCAGGCGCTGCTCGCGCATCCGACCGAGCGGAGAATGGTGCTCAATATTGGCGGCATCGCGAATCTGTCGCTGCTGATTCCAGGGCAGCCCGTGCGTGGATACGACACCGGACCCGGCAATATGCTGATGGATGCCTGGATCTGGCGGCAGTGCGGCAAACCCTATGATAAAGATGCGCAATGGGCCTGCGGTGGGACGGTGATTATTCCGTTGTTACAAACGATGCTCAGCGATCCCTGGTTCTCGCTACCGGCACCGAAAAGTACCGGGCGTGAATACTTCAACTACGGCTGGATTGAACGACAACTGACGGCGTTCCCGGGGATTGCGCCGCGCGATGTTCAGGCGACGTTGACGGAGCTGACGGCGGTCACCATCTCTGAACAGGTGTTGCTGAGTGGGGGCTGTGAACGTCTGATGGTCTGCGGCGGCGGTAGTCGTAATCCTTTGTTAATGACCCGACTGGCGGGACTGCTGCCGGGAACGGAAGTGACGACCACCGATGAGGCCGGGATCAGCGGCGATGATATGGAAGCGTTGGCATTTGCCTGGCTGGCGTGGCGCACGCTGGCTGGTCTTCCGGGCAATTTGCCCTCGGTGACCGGCGCCTCTGAAGCAAGCATTCTGGGCGCGGTGTTTCCCGCCACCCCACGAACTCAGAGTTAACTGAATTTTTCTTTTGTCTTCTGCCGTTACACTGTGGAGATTAGGAGGGTGAATTCACCCTCCTGGACCAGGAAAGTCTACAGGATACGTCTATGAAAAAACTGCTACTCATCTGTTTTCCGCTTATGCTCTCTGGTTGTAGCGTCTACAACCAGTTTGTTGAACGCATGCAAACGGATACGCTGGAATACCAGTGTGATGAAAAACCGCTGACGGTAAAATTGAATAATACCCGTCAGGAGGTGAATTTTGTTTATGACAACAAACTGCTTAATCTGAAGCAGGGTATTTCGGCGTCAGGCGCGCGCTATACCGACGGAATCTATGTGTTCTGGTCGAAAGGCGACGGCGCGACCGTCTACAAACGTGACCGTATCGTGCTGAATAACTGCCAGTTACAAAACCCGAAGCGTTGAGATTTCCAGCAGGGCGGCGCACAATAGCGCCACCCACTGACAATCCGTAGCGAACCCCATGTCTGATAACGACGAATTGCAGCAAATCGCGCATCTGCGCCGTGAATACACCAAAGGCGGTCTGCGCCGCCGCGATCTTCCCGCTGAGCCGTTAACGCTTTTCGAACGCTGGCTGGCTCAGGCATGTGACGCCAGACTGGCGGATCCCACCGCCATGGTTGTAGCGACCGTTGACGAAAATGGCCAACCGTATCAGCGTATTGTGTTGCTGAAACACTACGATGAAAGAGGGCTGGTGTTCTATACCAACCTCGGCAGCCGTAAAGCGCATCAAATCGAAAAAAATCCCCGCATCAGCCTGCTGTTTCCCTGGCATATGCTGGAACGTCAGGTGATGGTGACGGGTAAAGCCGAACGCTTATCGACCCTGGAAGTGGTGAAGTATTTCCACAGCCGTCCGCGTGACAGCCAGATTGGCGCCTGGGTCTCGAAACAGTCCAGCCGCATTTCCGCGCGCGGGATCCTCGAAAGTAAATTCCTCGAATTAAAACAGAAATTCCAGCAAGGCGAAGTGCCGCTGCCCAGTTTCTGGGGCGGATTCCGCGTCAGCATAGAACAGATGGAGTTCTGGCAGGGCGGTGAGCACCGACTGCATGACCGCTTTTTATACCAGCGTGAAAATGATGCATGGAAAATTGACCGTCTCGCACCATAAACCCGGAAAATTGTTGCGTTAAGCGCTAGCGCTGTGTGCGCCAGCGCTTTATTCTATAGAGCTTTCGCGTCTGGCGAAAAGTCGTGTACCGGCAAAGGTGCAGTCGTTTTATACATGGAGATTTTGATGGCAAGCAGTAACTTGATTAAACAATTGCAAGAGCGGGGGCTGGTTGCCCAGGTGACGGACGAGGAAGCGTTAGCAGAGCGACTGGCGCAAGGCCCGATCGCGCTCTATTGCGGCTTCGATCCTACCGCTGACAGCTTGCATTTGGGGCATCTGGTTCCCTTGTTATGCCTGAAACGCTTCCAGCAGGCAGGTCATAAACCTGTGGCGCTGGTCGGTGGCGCGACCGGTCTGATTGGCGACCCGAGCTTTAAAGCCGCCGAGCGTAAACTGAACACCGAAGACACCGTTCAGGAGTGGGTAGACAAAATCCGTAAACAGGTTGCTCCGTTCCTGGATTTCGACTGCGGCGACAACTCCGCTATCGCGGCGAATAACTATGACTGGTTCGGCAACATGAACGTGCTGACCTTCCTGCGCGATATCGGTAAGCATTTCTCTGTCAACCAGATGATCAACAAAGAAGCGGTGAAGCAGCGTCTGAACCGTGACGATCAAGGGATCTCCTTCACTGAGTTCTCCTACAACCTGTTACAGGGTTATGACTTTGCCTGTCTGAATAAACTGCATGGTGTGGCACTGCAAATCGGTGGTTCCGATCAGTGGGGTAACATCACCTCCGGGATAGACCTGACGCGTCGTCTGCATCAGAATCAGGTCTTCGGTCTGACCGTTCCGCTGATCACCAAAGCGGACGGTACCAAGTTCGGCAAAACCGAAGGCGGCGCAGTATGGCTGGATCCGAAGAAAACCAGTCCGTACAAATTCTATCAGTTCTGGATCAACACGGCGGACGCCGACGTGTATCGCTTCCTGAAGTTCTTTACCTTCATGGACATTGAAGAGATCAATGCGCTGGAAGAAGAAGACAAGAACAGCGGTAAAGCGCCGCGTGCGCAGTACGTGCTGGCCGAGCAGGTCACGCGTCTGGTGCATGGCGAAGAGGGCCTTATCGCGGCGAAACGCATCACCGAGAGCCTGTTCAACGGTACGCTGAGCGATTTGAGTGAAGCGGACTTCGAACAACTGGCGCAGGACGGTGTGCCAATGGTCGAGATGGAAAAAGGCGCAGATCTGATGCAGGCGCTGGTGGATTCCGAACTGCAGCCGTCTCGTGGTCAGGCGCGTAAGACCATTGCGTCAAACGCGATCACCATTAACGGCGAGAAGCAGTCGGATCCGGAGTACACCTTCACCGAAGGCGATCGTCTGTACGGCCGCTACACGCTGCTGCGTCGCGGTAAGAAGAATTACTGTCTGGTGTGCTGGAAGTAATCGAAAGTTAGCAGGGGCGTGGGAAACCACGCCCCTTTATTTTTTCAGGGTTGTGGTAAGCAAAAAATGAAGAATATCCTCGCCATTCAGTCCCACGTTGTTTTTGGACATGCTGGCAATAGCGCCGCGGAGTTTCCGATGCGCCGCCTCGGTGCCAACGTCTGGCCCCTCAATACGGTTCAATTCTCTAATCACACGCAATACGGCAAATGGACTGGCTGCGTCATGCCGCCCTCTCATCTGACGGAGATTGTGCAGGGCATTGCCGATATCGATCAGCTGAAGCGCTGTGATGCGGTGCTGAGCGGTTATCTGGGTTCTGCCGAGCAGGGCGAGCATATTCTGGGGATTGTGCGTCAGGTGAAAGCGGCGAATCCGACGGCGAAATATTTTTGTGACCCGGTGATGGGACATCCGGAAAAGGGGTGTATTGTCGCGCCTGGCGTCGCCGAATTTCATGTTCGCCACGCGTTACCTGCCAGCGACATCATCGCCCCGAATCTGATTGAGCTGGAAATTCTCTGTGAACACGCGGTGAACACCGTGGATGAAGCGGTTACCGCCGCCCGCGAGCTCATTGCGCAGGGGCCGGAAATTGTGCTGGTCAAACACCTGGCGCGTGCGGGTTACAGTCAGGATCGTTTTGAAATGCTGCTGGTTACTGCCGATGACGCCTGGCACATCAGTCGTCCGCTGGTGGATTTCGGTGTCCGTCAGCCGGTCGGTGTGGGCGATGTGACCAGTGGTTTACTGTTAGTGAAATTGCTGCAGGGGGCGACAATCCAGCAGGCGCTGGAACATGTGACGGCGGCGGTGTATGAGATTATGATTGCCACCAAAGCAATGCAGGAATATGAACTGCAGGTGGTGGCGGCGCAGGATCGTATCGCTCAACCAGACCACTACTTTAGCGCCACACAGCTTTGACTTGCCTGCCGGATGCGGCGTTGACCGCCGCCATCCGGCCTGATTCGCTTACTGTATTCCTTCCGCCTTCAGCGCTGCCGCAACGCCCGGACGCTCAGCCACTCGTTTCATATATGCCGCAATATTCTCTAAGCCGTCCATATTGAGTTTTACCGCATACGCCCAGCGCAGTACGGTGAAAAGGTAGGCATCCGCGATAGTGAAACGCGAGCCACAAATCCATTGTCCCTCTTTGAGAGCGGCATCAACGTACTGCATTTTCTTTTCAAGAAACGCGCGAACGGTCGGTTTATACTCTTCTGGAGTGTCAGGGCGAAACAGCGGCGTGAAGCCTTTATGCAGTTCAGTCGCAATGTAGTTAAGCCATTCCAGCGTCTTGTAGCGTGAAATGCTGCTTACGGGAGCCAGCAACTGGCGATCAGGAACGCTGTCGGCGAGATATTGCATTATCGCCACGCCTTCGGTCAGCAGCGTACCATCATCGAGCAGCAAAGCGGGAACCTGTCCTTTCGGGTTGACCGCGAAAAAATCATCGCCGTTTTCCAGACGCTTTTTCATCAAATCCACGCCATCCAGCGTGAAATCTTTCCCACTCTCGCGAAGGGTAATATGGGAGGCAAGAGAGCAGGCGCCTGGCTTGTAGAACAGTTTCATCGATAACTCCTTTCAACTGAGGTTTAACGTATCCTGGTTCGGGTTCAGGCAAAAAAAAAGCCGCTAACGCAACGTTAGCAGCTTCATTATGCGTTTCCCAGAAATTTACGCGGTAGCGGTTTTAGACGCTTTCTCGCGAGGTTCGTCGTCCTGAGTCATGCGGTTCAGTTTCGGCGCCGTCAGCAACATCAGAACAGCGATCACTGCGGTCGCCACGCCAATCTGCAGGAACACGCGACCATACACTTCCAGAGACATCAGCGGGTCCGTTACGTTTTCCGGAACCGCCATCATGCTGGCGACATAACCGCCAATGATGTTGGCGCCGGCAGTGGTGAGGAACCAGCTACCCATGATGAAGCCCATCAGACGCTGTGGAACCAGCTGCGCCACCATGGCCAGGCCCAGACCGGAAATCATCAGCTCACCGATACTTTGCAGGCCGTAGCAGATGATCAGCCAGTTAACGGAAACGATGCCCGCATCGGAGGCGAATTTGGCACCCAGCGGCAGGATCAGGAACGCGCCTGAACACAGCACCATACCAATGGCAAACTTCGTCGGCATCGGCAGAGTGTCGCCCATCTTGTTATAGATAGCCGCGAGGATAGGACTACCAATGATGATCCAGAACGGGTTCAGCGCCTGATACTGTTCAGGTTCGAACGCGATGCCAAGAATGGAGTGCTCAACGTTACGGATAGCGAAGAAGTTCAGCGATGTCGGCATCTGGCTGTACAGCACAAAGAAGATGATCGCTTCCAGCATCAGAATGAACGCCACGATCATTTTACGACGAGCCGCACCCTGCATAGAGAAGGCTTCTTTACCGAAGATAATCACGATACCAAGCGCGATCACACCCAGAACCATGCGGGCGATTTGCTGGTTATGCAGCAGCCAGGTGGCGATCGCGATGAGCGCGATAACACCGACGATGGTCAGCAGCAGGTTGCGGAAGTTAATCGGCTCAAAGTCAGGTTTAGAACCGTAGTTCTTCACCCAACGCTGGCAGAACGCGAAGTTCACCACGGTGATCAGCATACCGACAACGCTCAACGCGAACGCGGTGCTCCAGCCGTAATGCGCGGCCAGCCACGGCGTTGCCAGCATTGAGAAGAATGAACCGATATTGACGGACATGTAGTACATCGTAAATGCACCATCAAGACGCGGGTCATCTTTTGCATAGCAGGTCGAGAGCAGCGAGGACGGGTTAGCTTTAAACAGACCATTACCCACGGCAATGGCGGCCATCCCCATATAAACGATGCCAGCGTCGTGTCCGGACCATGCCACCAGGGCATAACCAATAGCCAGGACTACCGCACCAAGCATAATGACGCGCTTGGTACCGAGAACTTTATCGCCTAACCAGCCACCAATGGCGACCAGACCGTAAACCAGGGCGCTAAAAGACGAGAAAAGAGTGATTGAATCCGCTTCAGACATACCCAGTTGTTTAACCAGGTAAACGGCCATAATTCCTTGTAAGCCGTAATAACCGAAACGCTCCCAGAGCTCAATCGAGAAGATGAGATAGAACGCCTTCGGTTGTTTGAAAGCGTTAAGACTGACGCTTTCCGTTGGTTTCTTGTTTGCAGTAGACACTTTAGCCTCTTTTTTTACATCCCATATTAACGGGGGTGTTCTGTCACGTGATACCACTGGGTAGCCGTGAAATTGTTATAGTGGGAGGGGAAACGGCAAGTAATGTTCACTATCTTGCACTTTCAGACAAGTCTTTTGTAATAACCTGTTACATATATCTCATCTGGTGAATTCATCGGGGTAGATAAATGTTATCTAGCGTTAAATTTTTTTAATTGCGTAATGGCAGTTTTTTACGCTGTCAACGGGCCCTGAAAATCGCTGCATGGCGATATGTTCTGCTATGTGCCGTTTAACGTAGTGATAAAGGCCAGTATCTAAAAAATAGCCAGTGTAATGTTTTGTGTATAAAAACTGACTCCTTGTCATCTGATTGTAGAATTAACCAAATTCAACAAAATAATTTACATAGGGTTATCACTATGATCGGGATCACAGTTGGATAGAAATTTTCGTTATTAAAAAAAGGATTAACCTGAATAAGCACTAATCACCAGGATTATTCATTTGTCTAAACCTGGTGACGTGGAATCATTGACGGAATGAAGAGGAAGAAGTAGAGGATAACAAAAAGTTATGGCGGGGCGGATGGGGTTGCCCCGACGAGTCAGATATCGACCTTCTCTTTGTATTCACAAAGATCTTCGATGATGCAGGAGCCACAGCGCGGCTTGCGGGCAATACAGGTGTAACGACCGTGCAGGATCAGCCAGTGGTGGCAGTCGACCTTAAACTCTTCGGGAACCACTTTCAGCAATTTCTCTTCCACCTGCTCAACGTTCTTGCCGGGCGCAAAGTGGGTACGGTTACAGACGCGAAAGATATGCGTGTCGACGGCGATGGTGGGCCAGCCGAAGGCGGTATTCAGCACGACGTTTGCCGTCTTGCGACCCACGCCCGGCAGGGCTTCAAGCGCCGCACGGTCCTCAGGCACCTCGCCATGATGTTGCTCAAGCAGGATGCGGCAGGTCTTAATCACGTTTTCGGCTTTGCTGTTAAACAGGCCGATCGTTTTGATATAGGACTTCACGCCCTCAACGCCGAGTTCCAGCATGGCGGCGGGGGTATTGGCAACCGGGTAGAGTTTCGCCGTGGCCTTGTTCACGCTGACATCTGTCGCCTGGGCCGATAACAGCACGGCGATCAACAGTTCAAAGGGCGAGCTGAAATTCAGTTCGGTCGTCGGATGCGGATTATTCGCGCGTAATCGGGTTAAAATTTCTAACCGCTTTGCTTTATTCATGAGACATTCCCTGGTTCAGCGGAGGGCAACTCCGTTGCGACAGACGCACTGGCGCGACGTTTTTTCATCTTCTCATCAATGAGATATTTCACCGCCAGCATGAGTCCCAGGCCAATAAAGGCGCCGGGGGGCAGCATTGCCAGCAGGAAAGGAGAGTCGGTGTGGAAAATTTCCACGCGCAGCACCTTTGCCCAACTACCGAGCAGCCCATCCGCACCGTCAAACAAGGTTCCGTTGCCGATAATCTCACGTAGAGAGCCCAGCACAAACATAGCGCCGGTTGCGCCCATCCCGATGGAAAACCCGTCGAGCGCAGAGAGCGCCGGACCCTTTTTGGCGGCGAAGGCTTCAGCACGTCCCACCACAATACAGTTGGTCACGATCAGCGGGATAAAAATCCCCAGCGACTGGTAGAGGCCAAAGGCATAGGCGTTGATCAGCATCTGTACCACACTGACGACCGACGCGATAATCATCACATAAATTGGGATACGAATTTCTGCCGGCGTCCAGCGACGTAATGTCGAGACCGCCAGATTAGTCAGGGTCAATACCAGCGTGGTGGCAAGACCCAGTCCCAACGCATTGGTCGCCGTAGAGGTTACCGCCAGCAGAGGGCACAGTCCCAACAGTTGTACCAGTGCCGAGTTGTTTTTCCACAATCCCTGAACGATGACGTCTTTAATTTCGCTCATGATTTATTCTCCGCAGGCCGGAAGTTGAGGAAGTTGTGCCGGCAGCGTCCGGGCATACAGTCCGGCACGCTTGACGGCATTGACCACCGCACGTGGCGTAATCGTCGCCCCGGTAAACTGGTCAAAATCCCCGCCGTCTTTTTTCACGGCCCAGTGGCTGTCGTTATCACTCTGGATTTTTTTTCCGCTGAAACCGGTGATCCAGTCAGACAGACGCCGTTCTATTTTATCGCCCAGACCCGGCGTTTCATGGTGTTCCGTCACGCGAGTGCCTAAAATCGTACCGCTGAAATCGGCGCCGACCAACAACTGGATGGCACCGGAATAACCATCCGGTGCCGTCGCCTCAAGTACCGCCGCCACGGGAGTCCCGTCCTGCTCAGCGATATAAACGCGATGCTCGCCTTTGCCCAGCTCAGGGGCGCTGACCACGACGCAGCGATCCTGCAAACGGTTATTATAGCGATCGGCAGGCAAGACCTGATCAAACAGCGCCTTTTGCTGAATGGCTGCCTGTTCATCAATGGTGGTTTTGGTCAACTGGTTGATGGCGGCGGTGAGTCCGGTCGAGCCAGCGGCAAACAGCGCCAGGGTGATGCCATGTTTACGAATCGTTTTCAGCATGGATTATCCTTTGCGGTGTCCGTACACGCGCGGGCGCGTGTAGTAGTCAATCAGCGGCACCGTAATATTGGCTAACAGTACGGCAAAGGCCACGCCATCCGGATAGCCGCCGAAGCTACGGATTAACCACACCAGCAGGCCCGCCAGTGCGCCAAACACCAGACGACCGCGATTGGTCGTCGAGGCCGTCACCGGGTCCGTCAGAATGAAGAATGCGCCAAGCATCGTTGCCCCACTGAGCAGATGAATCTGCGGGGAAGCCAGCGACTCGGGGGCAAACAGCCAGCCCAGCGTCGCACAGACGCCCAATGAGAGCAGGAAGCTTACCGGAATATGCCAGCGAATGGCTTTTTGCTGTAGCAGAAAAACACCGCCAGCCAGCCAGGCCAGGTTGACCCACTGCCAGCCCGCACCGGCAAACATACCGTTGTAAATGGGGTACTGCATGATCTGCTCAACGGAATGACCTGCATGCAGAGAGGTTTTGAACGTATCCAGCGGCGTGGCCTGGCTTATCCCGTCAATCCCCATACGCAACGTATTCATATCACCGCCGCTGGCGGTATGCCCGGTAAAGATGACCTGCAGCGCATCGACCAGTCCCGGCGCGCTGGCGGCAATATCCTGCGGGGGCAACCAACTGGTCATCTGCACCGGGAAGGAGATTAGCAGCACCACATAACCAATCATCGCCGGGTTGAATGGGTTTTGTCCCAGACCACCATACAATTGCTTGGCAATGATCACCGCGAATACCGTACCGAGGATCACCATCCACCAGGGGGTGAGGGGAGGAATACTGACGGCCAGCAGCAGACCGGTCAGCAGCGCGGAGTTATCTTTTAAAATCGCCACTACCGGCTGTTTACGCAATCTGAGTACGGCGGCCTCCGCCAGCAGCGCACTGGCGCAGGCGAGTACGATCTGGAACAGCGTCCCCCAGCCGAAAAACCACCATTGCACGGCGATGCCTGGCACCGCAGCCAGTAAGACCAGCAGCATAATGCGCGAGGTTTGACGCTGATTATGCGTGTAGGGAGAACTTGCGATTCTGAATACCATTTATTCCTCGTTAACAACCTGCTGCTGAGCGTCTTTTTTAGCTTTTGCGCGCGCTATTGCAGCGGCGATGGCCGCCTTGCGTGGGTCGACCGGTTCCAGGGAGGGGGCAGCTGGTTCGTCGCTGGCCAACTGCGCCTGTTTGCGTGCCTTCGCACGGGCAATAGCGGCCTCGACGGCGGCTTTGCGCGGATCCACCGGTTCAGCCGGTGCGGCAGGTTCGTCGCTGGCCTGCTGTTCCTGTTTACGCGCCTTCGCACGGGCAATTGCGGCCTCGACGGCGGCTTTGCGCGGATCCACCGGTTCAGCCGGTGCGGCAGGTTCGCTGCTGGCCTGTTGTTCTTGTTTGCGTGCCTTCGCACGGGCAATAGCGGCCTCGACGGCGGCTTTGCGCGGATCCACCGGTTCAGCCGGTGCGGCAGGTTGGCTGCTGGCCTGCTGAGCCTGTTTGCGCGCCTTCGCGCGGGCGATCGCGGCCTCAACGGCGGCTTTGCGCGGATCCACCGGTTCAGTTGGTGCAGCAGGTTCGCCGCTGGTCTGCTGTTCCTGCTTGCGCGCTTTCGCGCGGGCGATAGCGGCCTCGACGGCGGCTTTGCGCGGATCGGCATCCACTGCGGTGACGTTCCCGGCCTGTTTTGCTCGTGCCAGCGCTTTGCGCGCTTCGCGAGCGGCTATCACCGCACTATTGTCCGGTTTTTCACCGGCTTTGATCATCACCGGTTGAGTCGCTTGCGCCTGTTTCTCTTTGACGCGAGCCAGGGCGGCGGCAATGGCATCCTGATCTTTTGCCGCAGGCTGCACGGCGGCTTTCTTGTGACGTTCCAGACGCGCCGCTTTCTCTCGCTCCAGGCGAGCCTGACGCGCTTCAAAGCGCGCTTTAGCCTCTGCCGCGCGTTTCTCTTCCTGACTTATTGCGTAAAGCTCGGCTTTCTCCTGACGGAAATATTGCACCAACGGAATATTGCTCGGGCAAACCCAGGCACAGGCACCGCATTCAATGCAGTCGGCAATGTTATGCGCCGTGGCTTTGTCATGCTGTTGCCCTTTACTGAACCAGTAAAGCTGCTGGGGCAGAAGATCTGCTGGGCAGGCGTCGGCGCAGGCGCTACAGCGAATGCAGCCTTTCTCTTCCTGTGGTTCACCCATCTCTGTCGCTGACGGCGCCAGCAAACAGTTGGTGATCTTTACGACCGGCACATCGAGCCACGGTAAGGTGAAGCCCATCAGCGGGCCGCCCATAATCACCATCTGATCGGCAGAAGGGCAGAAACCGGCATCATTTAACAGATGTTTCACTGGTGTACCCAGCCTCGCCCAGACGTTGCCTGGACGACTGACCGTTTCACCGGTGAGAGTCACAACCCGTTCAGTAATCGGTTCTCCATCGACGATCGCGCGTTTTACCGCATACGCCGTACCGACGTTTTGCATCAGTACGCCGATGTCGGAAGAACGACCGCCGTGCGGAACCTGCTTCCCGGTCAGGATTTGGGTCAGCTGTTTTGCGCCGCCTGACGGATATTTCGTCGGGATGACACGCAGTGAGATATCCCGCGCGTCGGCCAGCACCGCACGCAGCATTGAGATGGCTTGCGGTTTGTTATCTTCGATACCGATGAGGACTTCACGAGGTTGCAGAATATGCGCCAGGATGCGGATACCCTCGACAACCTGCGCCGCACAATCCTGCATCAGCCGATCGTCGGCAGTGATATAGGGTTCACATTCCGCCGCGTTGATGATCAGCGTTTCAATTTTGTCGCCGCCACCCTTTAATTTATTGCCGGTTGGAAAGCCGGCACCGCCCAGTCCAGCGACGCCGAACTGGTGAATACGTTCGATTAGGGCTTCGCGGCTCTGCGAACGGTAATCCTGCCAACCTTCGCGTTCAATCCAGCGGTCTTCGCCGTCGGCGTCGATGATCACGCTAAGTTCAGCTAATGCCGAAGGATGCGCCGTTGAGTGGGGCGCAATGGCGACCACCGTCCCGGAAGTGGGCGCATGAACCGGGAGCATTCTTCCCCATCCACGGGTCAGCGCTTGTCCGCGCAATACGTGTTGCCCTTCGGCGACGCACAGTTCACCTTCGGCACCGATATGTTGTTTGAGCGGCATAACAAAGCGCTGCGCGAGGGGAACCTGACGCAGCGGCGTGCCGTTTGACTGGGTTTTCATTTCCGGCGGATGGATACCGCCGTTGAAATCCCAGATCTTATCTTTTCTGAAAGCAGAGAATAACTTAAGCATGTTGTTCCACGGGGATATTACGCACGGGGATCGTGTTCAAATCCCACTTCCAGCTGTCAGGTGTTTCGGCGACCGGACGCAGTTCAATGCAGTGAGTCGGGCAGGGATCCACGCACAGATTGCAGCCCGTGCACAAATCACTCATCACCGTGTGCATGGCACGCGTTGCGCCAATAATGGCGTCCACCGGGCAGGCCTGAATACACTTGGTGCAGCCGATACAGTTGGCTTCATCAATCATCGCCAGCATGCGGACCGGCGCCACATCCTGTTCATCGCCATCAATCGGCTGGGGATCCACGTTCAGCAGTTCAGCGATTTTTAACATCACCGCTTCGCCGCCAGGCGCACAGCGGTTAATTTTTTCACCCTGACTGCCAATCGCTTCCGCATAGGGGCGACAGCCGGGATAGCCGCATTGCCCACACTGGCTCTGCGGCAGAATCTCATCGATTTTTTCAACGACAGGATCATCCTCCACCGCATAACGACGGGAGGCGTAACCCAGGATAGCGCCGAACACCAGGCCCAGCAGGCTCACGGCGGCAACGGCAATCCAGATAGCATTCATTACAACTTCACCAAACCACTAAAGCCCATAAAGGCCAGAGACATTAACCCGGCAGTAATCAGCGCAATGGCGTTACCGCGAAACGGTGCCGGGACATCTGCAACGGCGAGACGCTCGCGAATCGCCGCAAACAGCACCATCACCAGCGAGAAGCCGACGGCGGCGGAAAAACCGTACAGCGCCGACTGTAAAAAGTTATGGCCGAGATTGATATTCAGCAGCGCGACACCGAGAACCGCGCAGTTGGTGGTGATCAGCGGTAAGAAAATCCCCAGCAGGCGATAGAGCGCCGGGCTGGTTTTGCGCACCACCATTTCAGTAAATTGCACCACGACCGCGATAACCAGAATAAAGGCCAGCGTGCGCAGATAAATGAGATTGAGCGGGATCAGGATCCAGGTGTCAATCAGCCAGGCGCAGATTGAGGCCAGCGTCATCACAAACGTGGTCGCAAGCCCCATCCCCATCGCGGTTTCCAGCTTTTTGGAAACGCCCATAAAAGGACAAAGCCCCAGAAACTTAACCAGTACAAAGTTATTGACCAGTACAGTTCCGACAAACAGCAGCAGGTAATCAGTCATTTTTCGGCCTGAAATAAAAAAGCCGCCTATTATCTGACAATCTACAGCAGGCGACAACAGGTTAACTGTAAGGTTATTACGGGTTCACAAAGGTCGTTTTCACACGCGAGGAACGCTTGAAATAGGGCACTAACAGTGCTGCCGCCAGCAACGGGAAGAGTAACTGACGCACAGCTAAGGCGTCGGGCACCGGTGAAAAGGCAAAAGCCTTGACCGCCAGTAAGACGGAGACCAGCAGCCAGATAATATAGTGCTTCGGCACACTGCGTCTGCGCTTAAAGAACGCAATCGTCAACCACAGGGTGTAATACCACATGGCAATCGCGGTGAGAAAAGAGACGCCCCACAACAGCAGGTTGCCGGTACTTTGCTCCGCCAGCATCGCCAACGTTTTAGGCGAGGCGAGCGCCGTAGCATACAGGAACAAGGCCAGCGACGCACTCAGCAAGGCGACTAAAAGCCAGGCCAGCGGGCCCAGTAACCAACCGCCAATGCGCTGTGCCGGTGTTGTGGTCATAAAATCTCCGGAATTGCCAGACGTACCGTTGTTTTTGGGGCAATTATTATAAAGCTTTTACCGGCAAGCGCTACTTTCTTATTGCACGTAGTGCCAGACGGATTTCGGTACCTGACCAACATCAAAAAGGCGACCGCCGGAGACCAGTTCTGCGCGGCGATGATCGGCCGCGCGATACATATTGATAATGTCATGATCGTCGGTCAGGGTGTAGTGCAGGTGGTCAAACAGCTTTTCCAGGCTTTCGAGCGAGCTAATTTTGCGAAATTTTAATAAATAATCCTGAACAGTCATAAACAGGGATCCCTATATATAAAAATAAAGCCACGAGTGGTGAAGGTAAAATAAACCTGTCCCGGTGAAAGGAACCGGCAGGTAAAGGCCGAAAAAGTATTTTCTTAAATGGTGTTTGCAGTGCCAGACGACACCAGAGCGAAGGGTAACGCGCTTCGCCATCACTGGCAATAAGCGCCGGCATGGGAGGCCGCACAATTCGCTTTTTCAGATAATTTTTCGGCTTTTTCTGCAAATAATTCGGGAAAACCGACTTTCCAGGCGACATACGCCGCCTGGTGCGCTATTTCTGCTGAACAGCGGCAGTCGGTTCGGGAGGCTGATAATTATCGATATGATTGGCAACGCCAAGGAGGACCACGGACACCGCAAGAACCACCCAACCTGTTAATTCAATAAGACGATTGATGACTGACGACATTTGCTTGATTTATCCTTAAATACCGGCAGCAGATGTTACTTAGCAATAATTATCCCGGCAAGTGTTTCGGGAACGATTTCAGCGACTTTATACCGACAAACTGCCCGAAAGTGACATTTATTTGACTTAAGTTAAATAACGACCTTTATAGCCTCAGGGTTATTAAACTATTGTGAGTGGTTCATGGATAGTGTGAAATAGTCACAGACTGAAACGAGAGGCATATATATGAGTGACAACATCCGTGTAGGACTGATTGGCTACGGATACGCCAGTAAAACGTTCCATGCCCCCCTGATTGATGGCACGCCGGGACTGGAACTGGCCGTCGTTTCCAGTAGCGATGCAGCGAAAGTGAAGGCGGACTGGCCTTCCGTGGCCGTTGTCTCTGAGCCGAAGCATCTGTTTAACGACCCTAATATTGATCTGATCGTCATACCCACACCAAACGATACCCATTTCCCGCTGGCCAAAGCGGCGCTGGAAGCGGGTAAACATGTGGTGGTTGATAAACCTTTCACCGTGACACTGTCACAAGCGCGCGAACTGGATGCGCTGGCACGCAGTCTGGGACGGGTGCTCTCTGTTTTCCACAACCGTCGCTGGGACAGTGACTTTTTGACCCTGAAAGCGATGCTGGCGGAAGGCGTTTTGGGTGAGGTCGCCTATTTTGAATCGCATTTCGACCGCTTTCGTCCGCAGGTACGGGATCGCTGGCGTGAGCAAGGGGGACCGGGAAGCGGTATCTGGTACGATCTGGCACCGCATCTGCTTGATCAGGCGATCAATCTGTTCGGTCTGCCTGTCAGCATGACGGTAGATTTGGCCCAGTTGCGCCCGGGGGCACAGTCAACGGACTACTTCCATGCCACGCTTTCCTACCCGCAGCGTCGGGTGATCTTACACGGTACGATGCTGGCGGCAGCGGAATCGGCGCGTTACATCGTGCATGGTTCGCGAGGCAGCTATGTGAAGTACGGTCTGGATCCGCAGGAAGAGCGTCTGAAAAATGGCGAGCGCCTGCCGCAAGAAGACTGGGGCTACGATATGCGTGATGGCATCGTCACACGCGTTGAAGGCGAAACACGGGTGGAAGAGACCTGGCTGACCGTGCCGGGGAATTATCCGGCGTACTATGCCGGGATCCGCGATGCGTTGAATGGTCACGGAGAGAACCCGGTACCGGCGAGCCAGGCTATCCAGATTATGGAACTGATTGAGCTGGGAATTGAGTCGGCGAAACATCGTTCGACGTTATGCCTTGCCTGATGTCTGAAAGGCCCGATGAATCACATCGGGCCTCTTTTCGCTATGCCGCCGCCACTTTTTCTCGCAGCGCCTGTTTTTCCGCCGCGTTCAGGAAGGCGATTTCCAGTCCGTTAATCTGTGCCTGACGAATCTGCTCACGGCTCAGTCCTGCTGCCGGTGCCGCAACGGTATATTCGTGAATGATATCCACTCCCTGAACCGCCGGATCGTCAGTATTCAGGCTGGCGAGGACGCCATGCTCGAGGAACGTTTTCAGCGGATGCGCGGACAATGATGCCACGGTGCTGGTCTGAATATTCGACGTCAGACAGGATTCGATGCCAATCCGTTGTTCCGCGAGGAAATCCATCAGCGCCGGATCCTCAACCGCTTTCACGCCGTGGCCGATGCGTTCCGCACCCAGTTCGCGAATGGCCTGCCAGATGCTTTCCGGACCGGCAGCTTCTCCGGCGTGCACCGTAATGTGCCAGCCTGCGTCACGCGCGCGGTTGAAATGGGACAGGAACAGGCTGCCGGGGAAGCCCAGTTCATCACCGGCAAGGTCAAGCGCGGTGATCCGATCGCGGTGCGCCAGCAGTGCTTCCAGCTCCTGTAGACACGCGACCTCGCCGAAGGTCCGGCTCATGATGCCGATCAGTTGCGCCTGCACGCCAAAGGTTTTACAGCCTTCATGTACGCCAGCGATGACCGCTTCCACCACGCCAGCAACCGGCAGCTGATGTGTCATTGCCATGTAGCCCGGAGAAAAACGCAGTTCTACATAGTGCAGGCCATTGCGGGCGGCGTCTTCGATATTTTCAAACGCGACGCGGCGACAGGCGTCGAGGGACGCTAAGACTTTCACGCCCCAGTCCAGTTTCGACAGAAAGCTAACCAGATCCGGTTCAGTGGCCGTGACCTGTACATGAGGGATCAGCGTTTCAAGGGTTTGCGCGGGGAGGGGCAAATTGAACTGGCGGCCAAGATCCAGAATGGTTTGTGCCCGGATGTTACCATCAAGGTGGCGATGAATGTCAGTTAACGGCAGGGAATTATCAATCATGGTCGCACTCATTATTCGTATATAAAAGTGCGCGCTATTATAAAAACAAAAGCAGGAGAAAAGCTATGTTGCGCAATGATTAATTCCATTGCGCAACCGGGGTCAGCGTACTGATCGGATCGCGTTAATTAATCCGTTCACGCCTTTTTCGAGTTTTGAACGTGGACAACCGGCATTCAGTCGTACAAAACCGCGTCCTTCATCACCGTAAGTAAAGCCGGGCATGATGGCGATTTTTTCCTGCTGAATCAGCGCATTCTGCAATGCATTATCATCAACGTTTAATGCCCGCAGATCGATCCACGCGAGATAGGTCGACTGCGGCACCGGCCAGTTAAGTTCAGGAAAAGCGTCGTTCAGCGTATCTGCAATGTAGTGTAGATTGTCCCGGAGATACGCCCGTAGCGCGTCCAGCCACGGCTCACCCTGTTCATAGGCCGCGATATGAGCAGTCAGTGCCAGCACGGCGGGAGAGGACAGACCGTCGCGACCTTTCAACGCGTTGAGATACGTATCACGACTGTCAGCGTCTTCAATCATCCCGTAAGCGCCGGTTAACGCCGGAATATTGAAGCTTTTGGAGCCAGAGGTAAACAGCGCCCAATTGTCACGCGCCACATTGCTCCAGGGGATGTGCGGCTGTTCGCCCCAGACCATATCCATATGAATTTCATCAGATATGACCCGCACGCCGTGACGCTGGCAGCGTTCCGCCATCGCTTCCAGTTCCTCGCGCGTCCAGACTTTACCGGTCGGGTTATGCGGACTGCACAGCAGCAAAATTTTACTTTCCGGACGCGCCAGCGCCGCATCCAGTTTCTCTATATCGCAATGCCAGTGGCCATTGCGCTGTTCCAGTGCCACCGGAACAACATGGCGCTGATTGCCTTCGATAGCCTTATAGAACGCGTCATAGGCTGGGGTATGGAGCACCACGCCGTCACCGACAGAAGACCACTGGCGGATGAGCTGTGACACCATATAGATCACGGAAGGGCCATACACCAGCGATCCGGTATCGATACGCGTATTGTGGCGCCGGGCAAACCAGTGGGCAATCGCGCCGAGAAACGCCTCATTCTTCCAGCGACTGTAGCCCAGCACACCGTGAGCGAGGCGCTGATTCAGCGCCTCCAGGATGCAGGGAGCCGTCGCGAAATCCATATCAGAGATAGTAAACGGCAGCAGGTCGGCAGTGCCGAAGCGATCGGCTACGTAATCCCATTGCGTGCACCATGTACCGTGACGGTCAACAACCTGTGAAAAATCAAACATGTGCGTGTCCTTATGCCTGAACGGTGTTCATCAGACCGGCCATTTCATCTTTAACCGACTGGACCTGCGGGCCAATCACCACCTGCAGGTTATGTTGATTCAACTGCACGACACCAATGGCACGATTGTCCTTCAGCGCCTGCACATCAACCTGCGACATATCCTTAACAGAAAGACGCAGTCGGGTAATGCAGTTATCCAGAGTAACGATGTTATCCGCACCGCCCAGCGCAGCCAGAATAGCAGGTACGTTATAACCTGATTTTCCCGGCGTACCGGCAACGGCTTTTTCGATCGAGCTGGCAATCTCACTGTCACGACCCGGTGTTTTGAGGTTAAAGCGAGTGATAGCGAAGCGGAAGATAGCATAGTACACCACGAACCAGACTGCCGCGACGACCGGTACCAGATACCATTTGGTGGACAGTCCGTGGAGGATCCCAAACACCACAAAGTCAATGATATTGCCGTCAGTATTACCGATAGTCACACCCAGAACCGACATCATGGTAAAGCCCAGACCGGTCAGCAATGCGTGAATGACATACAGCACCGGAGCGACAAACAGGAACAGGAATTCCAGTGGTTCCGTGGTGCCGCCAACGACGCAGGCAATCAGACCCGAGATCAGCAGCCCTTTGATCTTGTGACGATTTTCAGGACGCGCGCAGTGGTACATCGCTAAGGCCGCACCTGGCAAGCCGCCGAGAAATGCCGGCATTTTACCCTGTGACAGGAAGCGGGTGGCGCTTTCTGAGAAGCCCTGCGTGGTCGGGCAACTCAGTTGCGCCTGGAAAATGGTCAGCGCGCCGCTCACCGTATGACCGCACACTTCCTGGGTGCCCCCGGCGTCGGTAAAACGAATTAACGCCACCAGAATGTGATGCAAACCAAACGGCAACAGCAGGCGTTCGCCCGTACCAAACAGCATCGGACCAAAGTCGCCCGCACTGTTAATCATATGACCCAGACCGCTGATCCCCATCGCGAAAACCGGCCACACTAACGGGATCACCAGACCAACCAGTCCCATCACCACTGAGGAGACGATTGGGACAAAGCGGGTGCCGCCGAAGAAGGCCAGCGCATCCGGCAAACGAATGTTATGAAAACGCTCGTGCAGCATCCACACGATAATACCGGCGATTACCGCACCGAGGATCCCGGTGTCAATTGACTGAATACCGAGGATATTCTGGATGTTGTTGGCTTTCAGGACCGCCGCATCGGTGGTCGGCAGAATACCCTTTGCTGTCAGCCAGAAGTTAACGGCGAGGTTCATTACCGCGTAACCGACAAAACCGGCAAACGCCGCCACGCCTTTGTTTTCGCGCGCCAGCCCGAGCGGAATCGCAATACAGAACATCACCGGCAGGAAACTGAAGGCAAAGGAGCCAACTTTGCTCATCCAGGTAAAGATGGCCTGTAGCACCGGATTACCCAGTGCCGGAAGCAGGGTGATCACATCGTGGCTGCTTAGCGAACTGCCAATCCCCAGCATAATCCCGCAAAACGAAAGCAGCGCCACGGGCAGCATAAACGTTTTCCCTAACTGCTGGAAAAATTCCCACAGCGTAATTTTTGGTGTTGTTTTCGCCGTCATCTAACGACTCCTTGTGCAAATCCATCGGTAATGAGAAAATTTGATCAAGAAGATAAAACGTTTTATCACTTTTTAGTGCGGTGAAAATCACATTATCAGACGATATTAACGCGTATAAATAGAGGTAATAGATAAAACGTTTTATCTGTCACATTATCAGGGAGTCTGGCGTTTTTATGGCCATAGCCAAAAAAATCACTATCCACGATGTTGCACTGGCGGCGGGCGTCTCCGTCAGCACGGTTTCACTGGTACTCAGCGGCAAAGGTCGTATTTCAACCACCACCGGCGAACGGGTGAATGCGGCGATAGAACAACTCGGTTTTGTGCGTAACCGTCAGGCTTCGGTGTTACGGGGGGGCCAGAGCGGAGTGATTGGATTGATTGTCCGCGATCTGTCGGCTCCGTTTTATGCTGAACTGACGGCGGGATTAACGGAAGCACTGGAAGCACAGGGCCGGATGGCGTTTTTGTTGCATGGTGGTCAGGATGGTGAACAACTGGCGCAGCGTTTTGCCATGCTCCTGAATCAGGGCGTTGACGGCGTGGTGATCGCCGGGGCGGCGGGCAGCAGCGATGACCTGCGCCTGATGGCGGAAGAAAAGGGCATTCCGGTGGTTTTCGCCTCGCGAGCCAGTTATCTGGACGACGTGGATACCGTGCGTCCGGACAATATGCAGGCCGCGCAACTGTTGACGGAGCATCTGATTCGTCACGGTCATCAGCGCATTGCATGGTTGGGTGGGCAGAGTTCATCATTAACGCGTGCGGAACGCGTCGGCGGCTACTGTGCGACACTGCTGAAATACGGTTTACCGTTTCACAGCGACTGGGTCATGGAATGCGCATCCAGCCAGAAGCAGGCCGCCGAGGCCATCGGCGCGTTACTACGACGCAATCCGACCATCAGCGCCGTGGTGTGCTACAACGAAACGATTGCGATGGGCGCATGGTTTGGCCTGATGCGGGCGGGACGGCAGAGCGGTGAAGTGGGGGTTGATCGCTACTTTGAGCAGCAGGTTTCATTAGGCGCCTTTGCCGATGTGGCGGAAAACGCGCTGGACGATCTGCCAATCGTCTGGGCGACAATGCCGGCGCGGGAAATGGGCTACAGTCTGGCGGAACGCATCCTGCAACGCATTGCGCGTGAGGAAAGTCACACCCGCAGTCAGACGCTATCTGCGCGACTGGTGGTGCAAGAATAAACCCCTCCGCAGAGGGGTTCTGGTGATTACGGCTGGGGCAGCACCATGCCGAACATTCCGACAAACTCCTCCAGCGGCATCTTCTTCCCGTTTAAGGTCACCTGACCATTCGCGTACTGCAGGCTGGTGCCAATGGTGTTGTCTTCAAGGGTGGTAATGCGGAACATCTGTCCCATCGCGGCCAGGCCTTTCACCTGCTGGTTGGCAAGTTTAGCGGCTTCATCCTGCTGATAACCTTCCAGACGGGCGACCTGAGTCATAAACTCAACGGCCATATCCACCGGAATCGACAGCTTACCGTCGAGCGATTTCACCGAGCGGTCGACTTCGTCGGCCAGCGTTTGCGGTTCACCTTGCGCGGTGGCCGGATCCTTCAGGAACAGGGACAAATTCAGCGCCGTTTCGCCTTTGGGATTTTTCCAGCTCAACGGCGCAATGGTAATGACCGGTTCGCCTTTCATCAACAGCGGCAGGGCGCCAAAGAAAGCTTCGGTCACTTTCTGCTGATACAGTTCCGGGTTGTCCGCCACGTCCGGCTGCGATAACAGCGCCTGGGTCTGGGCATTATACTGCTGGCTAAACTGATGCCATGCCGCGCCGTCAATCTGACCGACTTTCAGCGTCAGCTTGCCGCTTCCCAGATCCTGATTCTGAACCTTGAGGCTGTTCAGGGTGTAATCCAGTTGGCTGTTGATGGTTTTACCGTCATCCACGAGATCGGTCTTCCCACTGATCTCCATGCCTTCCAGCAGCGCCATCTCTTTGCCTTCAACGGCGAGGGCCATTTTCCCAATCGTGACTTTCTGATCGCCGACGCGCTCACCAAAGCTGGCAAGCGTGCTGGAACCTTCTGTTTTCAGGTCGTTAAAGGAGAGCTGGACCTTTTGATCGTACTCGTTCACCGCATCGACCAGACCGCTCTTCGCTTCACCGGAAAGGGAAACCACGTTGCCTTCTTTATCGGCATTGAAAATAAATTCGCCGCCGCTGAAGGCGACTTTCTCCGCCCCTTTTTCGTAGTTCAGCGGTTTCAGCGACATTGCGGAACGGGTATCGCCGCTGTAGCTGATTCGCGAATTGATCTCAAAAGGCGTTTCACCTTTCGCCATCTCAAAGAGCGGTTTGCTGACGTCATTGTTGACCAGGGTCGTCTTCACCGAGGCCATCGACGGCAGAAGATTAAAGGTTTTCAGTTGCGCGAACGGGAAGGGGCCGTGATCGACGGATTCGTCAAGCACCACGCTTTGGCCAGCTTTCAGCCAGGGATTTTCTTTTCCGGCCACCGGCTTGAGCACCAACTGTAACTGGCTGCTGAAGATGCCACGCTGATAGTTCTGATAAGCGAGTTCCACGTTTGCTTCCGGCGCGGTGAGTTTAATCTGAGCATTGGCCTGGTCGACCATCTCAGCAAGATGGGTTTCCAGCTTTTTACCTGTGTACCACGCACCGCCCGTCCAGACGACGCCGAGTGCGACAATCACACCTGCAGCTACCAGCGATTTTTTCATATTGTTTATCCATAAAATGAAACCAGGCGGTAGAGACCGCCTGGCAAAGTCATAAGCCGATTACAAGCTTAGCAAGAGTAACTACAAAATTCAGTAAGTTGCTAGAGTTTGTTGTAAACCCGCGCCACACGGCCCACGCCGCTGACGCTCACCGGCGACTCTTCGGCGCTGATAAATGCCGATTCTCCCGGTTTCAGCACCAGGCGCTGCTCGCCTTTGCGCAGGATAGCTTCGCCCTCAACGCAGAAGAGTATCGCGGCGCTTTGCTGGTCAATCGCGGTTTCTTGCGCAGACAGGTCGTGCAGGGAGAACGCGAAATCATTAACCGGGATCGGGAAATCAAGTTCCGCGCCATGTTTCACCGGCGTGGTCAACAACTGGTTCGCCGGTTTTGCTTCAAACTTCACATTGGCAACCAGTTCCGGAATGTCGATGTATTTCGGCGTCAGACCCGCGCGCAGCACGTTATCGGAGTTGGCCATCACTTCCAGCGCCACACCTTGCAGATAGGCATGCGGCGTTTCGGCGAACAGGAACATCGCTTCACCTGGATTGAGCTTCACCACGTTCAGTAGCAGAGGTGAGAAGAGGCCGCTGTCGTCCGGGTAAAACTCCGCGATAAGACGGATGGTCTGCCACGGCTCGCCTTGCTGGGTTTCCAGCGCCGCTTTCAGAATCGCCAGCGCACGGGATTTCTCCTCACCCTGCATACTTAACAGAGCGGCAAACAACTGGCTCAGCCGCTCGGCGTTGGGCTGTTCGAGAAAATGAGCGATGGCAGTGTGTGCGCCAGCCACCGGTTGCAGCAGCGAAACGATTTCAGAGAACTCGCGAAACGCGTTCATGGCAAGGAACGGGGTCAGCGCGAAGACCAGCTCCGGCTTGTGATTGGGATCTTTGTAGTTGCGCTCTGCGGCATCCATCGGGATACCGGCGGCGTTCTCTTTAGCGAAGCCAATTTCAGAATTGCGCTTGTTCGGATGCACCTGGATGGACAGCGGCTGCGCGGCGCACAGCACTTTGAACAGGAACGGCAATTCGCCGAAGCGCTCTGCCACGGCATCACCCAGCAGCGCGGATTGATTGCCGTCAATCACATCACGCAGCGAGACGACCTGACCGTTGGCATCTTCAATTTTCGAACTGCTTTTCGGGTGGGCGCCCATCCACAGCTCTGCCATAGGTAACTGCTGCGGATTCGCCAGACCATAGAGTTCCGTCAGCGCCGTTTTACTTCCCCAGGCGTAGTTCTGCACGGAGTTGATGAGTTTTTGCATGTTCAATGCCCTGTTGCAAGTTGGAAATCAGTGGGAACTTAATTCGACTATTAAAGCAAGAAACCTGTGGGAAGTAACCTGTGGGCGCAAAAAGTCGTACTTGTCTCAGTTTTTGTTAAAAAATTGTGTAGGATAGTGTAACTCGCTTTTAACGAGGGCAATGGAATATCTGCCCTGAAGCCTAAGAAAATCAGACCGAGCAGTAAGTGAGAGAACAATGTCAAACAAACCCTTTCATTATCAGGATCCTTTTCCCCTTAAAAAGGATGATACCGAATACACCCTGCTGACCAGTGAATACGTCTCCGTCGCCGAATTTGAAGGACAAGAGATCCTTAAAGTCGATCCGGAAGCGTTAACACTGCTCGCGCGCCAGGCCTTCCATGACGCCTCATTTATGCTGCGCCCCGCACACCAACAACAGGTTGCTGATATTCTGCGCGACCCGGACGCCAGCGAAAACGACAAATATGTGGCGCTGCAGTTCCTGCGCAACTCTGACATCGCAGCGAAGGGTATTTTGCCAACCTGCCAGGATACCGGCACGGCGATTATTGTCGGCAAAAAAGGCCAGCGCGTCTGGACCGGTGGTGGTGATGAGGCGGCACTGGCGCGTGGGGTATACAACACCTACATCGAAGATAACCTGCGCTACTCGCAAAACGCCGCGCTGGATATGTATAAAGAGGTGAACACCGGCACCAACCTGCCAGCGCAGATTGACCTCTACAGCGTCGATGGCGATGAATACAAATTCCTTTGCATCGCGAAGGGCGGCGGCTCCGCGAACAAGACTTATCTCTATCAGGAAACCAAAGCGCTGCTCACGCCGGGCAAACTGAAAAACTACCTGGTTGAGAAGATGCGGACGCTGGGAACCGCAGCATGTCCGCCATACCACATCGCCTTTGTGATCGGTGGGACGTCGGCAGAGGCGAACCTGAAAACCGTGAAGCTGGCGTCGGCGAAATACTATGACGAACTGCCGACCGAAGGGAATGAACATGGTCAGGCGTTCCGTGACGTCGAGCTGGAAAATGAACTGCTGACGGAGGCGCAAAACCTTGGTTTAGGCGCGCAGTTTGGCGGCAAATACTTTGCCCACGATATTCGCGTGATCCGTCTGCCGCGCCACGGCGCATCCTGTCCGGTCGGGATGGGCGTCTCCTGCTCGGCAGATCGTAACATCAAAGCGAAGATCAACCGTAAAGGCATCTGGATCGAGAAGCTGGAGCACAATCCGGGTAAATACATTCCTGAAGAACTGCGTAAAGCGGGCGAAGGGGAAGCGGTTCGCGTTGACCTGAATCGTCCAATGAAAGCGATCCTCGAACAGCTGTCGCAATACCCGGTGTCGACACGTCTTTCCCTGAACGGCACGATCATCGTTGCTCGTGATATCGCGCACGCTAAATTAAAAGAGCGGATGGATAATGGCGAAGGGCTGCCGCAATATGTAAAAGATCACCCGATTTACTACGCCGGTCCGGCGAAGACGCCAGAAGGCTATGCCTCCGGTTCACTCGGTCCGACCACCGCCGGGCGTATGGATTCGTATGTTGATCAGCTTCAGTCGCAGGGCGGGAGTATGATCATGCTGGCGAAGGGTAACCGCAGTCAGCAGGTGACTGACGCCTGTCAAAAACACGGCGGATTCTACCTCGGCAGCATTGGTGGTCCGGCGGCCGTACTGGCGCAGGGCAGCATCAAGAGCCTGGAGTGCGTGGAGTATCCGGAACTGGGAATGGAAGCGATCTGGAAAATCGAAGTCGAAGATTTCCCGGCCTTTATTCTCGTTGACGATAAAGGAAACGACTTCTTCCAGCAGATTCAGACGTCGCAGTGCGCACGCTGCGTTAAGTAACGTCAGCCGCCCTTCGGGGCGGTTTTTTTTATCGCACAAACCACCAAACGGTGGTGCTGTCATCGTTGATACTCATAAGACCGCAAGCATGTGGGCAATGTCGAACATAACCTAATCAATTCATTATCTAAGGAGCAGGTCATGGTAACGGTACGCAGCGAGAAAGATTCGATGGGCGCGATTGATGTCCCGGCAGATAAACTGTGGGGGGCACAAACCCAACGTTCACTTGAGCATTTTCGGATCTCCACCGAGAAAATGCCCGTCTCGCTGATCCACGCGCTGGCGCTCACCAAGCGCGCAGCGGCAAAGGTTAACGACGATTTAGGGTTGCTGGCCGCCGACAAAGCTGCCGCCATTATGCAGGCCGCGGATGAGGTGCTGGCAGATAAACACGCGGAAGAATTCCCTCTGGCTATCTGGCAGACCGGGTCGGGTACGCAAAGCAACATGAATATGAACGAAGTGCTGGCAAACCGGGCCAGTGAGTTGTTGGGCGGCGTTCGCGGCATGGAGCGCAAAGTCCATCCAAATGATGACGTCAACAAGAGCCAGAGTTCGAACGACGTCTTCCCGACGGCAATGCATGTGGCTGCGCTGCTGGCGTTGCGCAATCATCTGGTTCCGCAGTTGCAGGTGTTGATGAAGACGCTGAACGAGAAATCAGACGCTTTCGCCGATATTGTCAAAATTGGCCGTACTCATCTCCAGGACGCCACGCCGCTGACGCTGGGACAGGAGATTTCTGGCTGGGTGGCGATGTTAGAACATAACCTGCGGCACATTGAAAACAGTCTGCCGCACGTGGCGGAACTGGCGTTGGGCGGCACAGCGGTCGGCACCGGGCTGAATACGCATCCGGAATATGCCCGTCGCGTCGCCGACGAACTGGCGGCCATCACCCAGGCTCCCTTTGTCACCGCGCCGAACAAGTTCGAAGCGCTGGCGACCTGTGATGCGCTGGTTCATGCTCACGGCGCGCTGAAAGGGCTGGCGGCGTCGCTAATGAAAATCGCCAACGATGTGCGTTGGCTGGCGTCGGGGCCACGCTGTGGCATTGGCGAAATCGCCATCCCGGAAAATGAACCGGGCAGCTCGATCATGCCGGGCAAGGTTAACCCGACCCAGTGTGAGGCGCTGACGATGCTGTGTTGTCAGGTGATGGGGAACGATGTGGCGATTAACATCGGCGGCGCATCAGGTAACTTCGAACTGAACGTCTTCCGTCCGATGGTGATCCACAACTTCCTGCAATCGGTGCGTCTGCTGGCGGACGGTATGGAAAGTTTCAACGAGCATTGTGCGGTCGGTATCGAACCCAATCGTGAGCGGATTAATCAGTTGCTCAATGAATCACTGATGCTTGTCACCGCGTTGAATACCCATATCGGCTACGACAACGCGGCGGAAATCGCCAAGAAAGCACATAAAGAGGGGCTGACGCTGAAAGCTGCGGCTCTGGCGCTGGGCTATCTCACCGAAGTGGAGTTTGACAGCTGGGTGCGGCCAGAGCAGATGGTCGGCAGTATGAAACCAGGTCGTTAATCCGCCACATAGAGGTGCAGCCGCGGAATTATCAGACGCAGCGGCTGTGCCTGCGGTTTAAAGCGATGCTGTATGTTTTCGGCATCGTAGTTCAGTAGCTCGCCAATATCCGGCATACCTGCGCCGTTTTCCGTATTGATCAACGCGATAAGCGGCGTAGGGCAGGCATGCTGTACCTGCTTTTGCTCGCCTTTGTACCAGACCCGGGCAATGGGCTGGACTTTGACCGGACGCTTAATTTTGAGTTTTGCCTGTTGTGGCAGGGCGGCGATATCCTGATATTCACGCTCCAGTTTTGCCTGCCACTCCTCGCGGGTCCAGGGATGTACGCTGCGCGGCGTATTCAGACTCTTTTCCAGTTGCGCCAGTACCTCATCGCGTTGCAAATTCTTGATGATATGTTTATTCGCCCAGCCAAAACGCAACGTCGCCGGATCGTTTATCACCGTCAGCGTCCGATAGGCATTGAGCGTAATCAGCCCCGGCAGATGGCGATGGACCCATTCAAAGCGCGCCGCAGACGGCAAACCGGACTCCACGGTGACAATATGCTCAAAAGTGGTTTTCAACTGATTGATGCGCTGTACCTGATTTTCCAGCGCCGCCTGGCTGGCACTACCCACCTGATAGCACAGCACGCCCGGCAGACGCACCGCCGCTTTACTGCTACGGGTTTCGGACTGCTGCTGAATAAACAGGTGGCGATAGTGCGCCAGCGCCAACGCTTCGGCCTCTTTACTCAGATGCTGCTTCACCGCAATGGTATCCAGCGGGGCGTGCTCGGCCTCTTTGGTCACCTCCGGCAGCGAAAAGACACGGGCAATCATCAGATGATGTTCTCCGAGCGCTTGCGTTAGTTCAGCCAGCGTCTGCTCCATCTGGCGAAATGTGGTGTTCAGTCTGTCGACAAGATCGTAACGGGCCATTGCGCACCTCATTAGTTACAACATACTCTATATATAGCACGTTATCTCGCCTGCGACTACCGTGCGAATAGCGTCAGCCAGCGGTTAATTCCGGAAGTGTGTGCCAGATCGGCCAACAAAAGCTGAAGCGAGCGCCACCCAGTTCACTTTCCCCGCAGCTCACCGTGCCACCCATCGCCTGGGCGATGGAATAGACAATCGCCAGACCCAGGCCGCACCCGCCGGTGGCGCGGTCCCGACTCGGATCCAGACGGACAAAAGGCTCAAAAACAGTCTCCCTGGCTTCCGGGGCAATGCCCGGCCCGTCATCGTCGACGGTCAGCGTGGCGAAACGATCGCTGAGCTGCAGGCTTATCTGCACCGTGGACTGGCAGTAGCGCAGCGCGTTGTTCAGCAGATTATCCAGCACGCGCTCCATCAGTCGCATATCCAGCGCACCGTAGTTGCCCCGGGCGAGATGCGGAACCTGCAATGTTCGATCAGGATACACGCTTTGCACATCATCAATATGCGCTGTGAGCCAGGCCGGGAGGTCCGGCTCGCTAAGATGCAGTTCATTCTGCGGCCTGTCGAGGCGGGCGTAAGTTAACAGCTCCTCAATTAAGGCTTCGAGCTGTCCGATATCGCGATTGAGCGCCAGAGATTCTTGTTCCGTGAGATTTTCACTCATCTCCAGTCGGTAGCGCAGGCGAACCAGCGGGGTGCGCAATTCATGGGCAATCCCGTCGATCAGCTGTTTTTTACTGGCAATCAACGCATTGATATTGTCCGCCATCTGATTAAAAGCAATGCCCAGCCGTTCAAAACTGGAGCCGCTGTCAAAATGCAGTCGTTCACTGAGATGACCTTTACCGAACCGCTGGGCGGCGGCTTCCAGTCGCAGCATTTCCTGCCAGTGAGGACGCATCCAGATAAATACCGGAAAAGCCAGTGAGATGGCGATAAACGCCATCAGCGCGATATCCAGCAGGCGCATCTGATGGAGAAAATAGAGATAGGGTACGGGACCCACGGCCAGCACGTAATGACTGCGCGGAATGCGCTGAATGAAGGTGTACTGATCGTCGAGTGCAATGATGT
The DNA here is from genome assembly GCF_001297795.1 of Citrobacter sp. CtB7.12. Lineage (NCBI taxonomy): Bacteria > Pseudomonadati > Pseudomonadota > Gammaproteobacteria > Enterobacterales > Enterobacteriaceae > Citrobacter > Citrobacter sp. CtB7.12. Next base: position 305,927 of record NZ_LIFT01000007.1, read on the forward strand.
CGCCTTCACGCAGACGCTGCATACTCTGATCATCCAGCGTGAATTTTGTCAGTGGCTCAACGCGCAGGTCAAAAGAGAGATTGAGGTCCATCTCTTTGAGCGTTTTACCCCAGTCGCGCGGCGGGATCTCGCGTAACTCGCTGCGCATCAGATACAGCGAGCTTTTCATCAGGTCATCGAGCGACTGCCTGCCAGCCCGCTCTGCGGTGAATTTATACACCAGCCCGACCAGCAGGGTCATCACCAGAAAGCAGACAAACAGCAGGAGATAAAACTGCACGAACAGTTTCTTCATTTACATCCCCGAATGCCGTGATGGCACATCATCCCAGGCGTGCGGGGCAAACAGATAGCCTTTATTGCGTACCGTTTTAATACGATAGGGTTCAGCCGCATTATCGAGCAGTTTCTTACGCAGACGCGAAATGGCGACATCGACGCTGCGATCCATGCCGTCGTAGCTTACACCGCGCAGATTTTTCAGCAGTGCATCGCGGTCCATAATCTGACCGGCGTGCGTGGCGAGTTCCCATAGCAGCTCGAAATCCGCGGTGGAAAGTATAACCTGTTCACCACTGAGCAAAACGACACGGTTGATGGGGTCGATAGTCAGGGAACCAAAGCGCAGCGTTTTATGCGGCGTGACGGCGGCAGGCTGAATCCCTTTGCTATGGCCTGACTGATCGCTCTGTCGCAGATGCAGCCGCAGACGGGCCAGCAAGACCGCTGGTGGCGTGGTCTTCAGGATGTAATCGCAGGCGCCCATTTCCAGCGCCAGGATGTGGTTCATGTCGCTGTCCAGCGAAGTGAGGAGGACGATCGGGCCCTGCCATTGCCCTTGCAGGTCACGACAGAGGGTCATGCCGTCTTTACCGGGGAGCATAATATCCAGCAATACCAGGTCCGGCTGAACCTGGAGGATCCGCGCTTCAGCCAGATCGCCACGCGGCTCGACAATCACATCGAAATCGTGTTTAGCCAGATAGGCCGCAATGAGCGCGCCGACCTCAGGATCGTCTTCAACAAATACAATCGTGTTCATCGTCTTGATTGCCGATCAAAAACGTCAACATACACCGCCGGGGCGTTACCTTCCATTAATCTTTCCTAAACGGTGATGCTTCCGTTATGCTGGTTGCTGATGTTATTGATGTGTAAAGGCAAGGTAATGGGACTCGTGATTAAAGCCGCGCTGGGTGCGCTGGTTGTGGTGTTGATTGGGTTGCTGGCAAAAACGAAGAATTACTACATTGCAGGGCTCATCCCGCTGTTCCCGACATTCGCGCTGATTGCCCATTATATCGTGGCCAGCGAGCGGGGCATTGACGCGCTAAGAACGACCATTGTCTTCAGCATGTGGTCGATTATTCCCTATTTTGTCTATCTCGTTTCGCTGTGGTATTTCACCGGTTTTCTGAAGCTGCCAGTGGCGCTGGGCGGGGCAGTGATCTGCTGGTGCCTGAGCGCCTGGCTGCTGATCTTTTGCTGGGTCAAACTGCACTAACGCAGATGACGGCCACCGTCTACGGCGAAGCTACGACCCGTCACAAAACAACTGGTTAGAAGATAATCGATTAAATCGATCACCTCCTTTTCCCCCGGAGCCGTTTTCATCAGCGATTTGTTTAGCGCCTGCTGGCGGTACTCGGCGTCATCCCCCTCGTTAAACAGGATCAGCGAAGGGGCTATGGCGTTGACCTTCACCTCTGGCGCGAGCTTGCGGGCAAATGAACGGGTCATATTATCCAGCGCCGCTTTACTGGCGGCATAAGCGATATGCTTGTCACTGCCTTTCTCCACAACGTAGTCGGTAAAGTGAATGATGTCAGCGGCGGCGTGACCATGCCCGCGTAGCATGCCTTCGAGCGCATGGTTAAGCAGATAGGGGGCATTGACGTGGATTTGCATCATACAGGCCAGGACATCAGAGAGCGGTGTTCCCGGCTTCTCTGCCATCCATGCGCTGGCATTGTGGACGATGGCGCGCAGACCGCTGGCGCGTTCTTTTACCGTATCGGCGAAGGCCAGAATGCCTTCATTGGTGGAGAAATCAGCCTGAATGCACAGGGCGCCCGCTTTGGTCAGCCCGTCAATCGCCGGATAATGCGTACGGTAACTGACGATCACCGGCTGTTTCTGGTTGATAAAGTGCCAGGCAATGGCGAGGCCGATACGGCGGCCACCACCGGTCACTAAAATGGGCAGAGGGTGTTGGGTTCCCATCGAAAAACTCCTTATGCGCCTGCGAATCAGGCTATTAGCGTCAAACGATGGGATGCGTTTACCCCACCAGCAGCCAGGTCGCCGGTACGGCGGCAACCAGCAACAGACCAATCAGAACCATTTCCTGTCGGTTCAAAACGTTATCATGCGTATGCGTCTTACGAGCATACAGGAACACCAGCAGACCTGGAGCATAAAGCACCACGGAGAGCAGCAGGTGCATCGGCCCGGAAGCATACAATAACCATAAGCCATAAATGCATGCACCGACACCTACCGCCTGATGAAGCGGACGGGTGGCGATTTTCAGCAGGAAGGCGCCGACGAGGAAATAGGGGACCAGAATCATCTCTGAGGCGATGGTCAGCAGCGTGTTGTAATCCGAACCGGTTAGCCAGATAAGCACCAGACAGACCTGAACGCAGAGGTTGGTGAGCCACAGTGAAGCCGATGGCGCGCCTTGCGCATTTTGACGGGCGAAAATCCGCGGGAAGGCTTTATGCGTTGAGGCAAGGAACGGGACTTCCGCCGCCATAATCGTCCAGCTCAGATAGGCTCCACAAACGGAGACAATCAGACCCGCCGCAATGATAATCTCACCCCACGGCCCCATCATTTTGACCATCAGACCTGCCATTGACGGGTTACGGATCTCCGCCAGTTCCGGGCGGGCAACTACGCCAAGCGAGAGCAGAGTGACCAGCAGATAAACGGCAAGCGCAGAGAGCACCGCTAACAGCGTGGCGCGACCGACATCATGTTTGTTACGCGCCCGCGCCGAGACGACGACCGCGCCTTCCACACCGATGAATACCCACAGCGTGATGAGCATCGTGTTCTTAACCTGTTCCCAGACCGGGACACCCAGCGCGAGGCCGGTAAAGTCGAGGCTGAAAACCTCAAGCTTAAACGCCATAAAGGCCAGCAGGATAAACAGACCGAGCGGCAGCAATTTCGCCAGCGTTGCCACCAGGTTGATGCTGGCCGCCGTTTGTACGCCGCGCAGCACCAGAAAATGCACCACCCACAGCAGAATCGACGCACCGACGATCGCCTGCCAGGTATTGCCGTCGCCAAACAGACGCCACTCCGGCGTATCGGTGAAGAAACTGAGAGCAGAGAAGACAATGACCAGATAGGAGACGTTGGCAATCACCGCGCACAGCCAGTAGCCCCAGGCCGAGCAGAACCCGATCAGCTCACCGAAACCTTCGCGGGCATAGGTGAAGATGCCGCCATCCAGTTCGGGACGGATACGGGTCAGGATTAGCATGGCAAACGCCAGCAGCAATATCCCGGCCCCGGTAATCGCCCAGCCAATAAGTAACGCCGACGGGCTGGCGACAGCGGCCATATTCTGCGGCAGACTGAAAACACCTGCGCCAAGCATTGAGCTTAAAACCAGCGCGGTGAGAGCGCTCAGTCCCAGTTTCTTTTCCATGGTTATCCCGTGGTACAAACGATCGATGGAGAATAATTATTGTGGCAAAGCGCATAAAAATGGTGAAAGCCACTAAGGCGCGGGATTTTACGGAGAGAAGAGACTGCATGCAATGATCAGAGGAAAATTTGTGCCTGATAAAGCGAAAGGCGGCATAAAGCCGCCTTATTTTATGACCGGAGAGCCTTATTTATACAGATCGGCGCTGATGGTCATGTTGTTACCACGTTCCTGCCACTGGCGGGTAATGTGGTAATACTTAGCCCCTTGCTTCGCTGCACGCTTGGCAACCTGGTAAGAGACTTCAGTCATGCTGCTGTAGTTGCCGGTGAACTTGATGCTGTCGAACGGCACCATCATGGCCGCCGTGGCTTTGTTCAGCTCTTCAACTTTGGTGCCATCCGGAAGAGTGACAGTGTAACGCCCACCTTTCGTGGATTGCGTTTCGAAGAAACGTCCAACTTCAGAACTCGGCGACGCGGTAGTTGCAACGCCAGGAATTTCGACGTTTTTCGCCGCTTCGCCACCGGCAGCTAACGCTGCGCGACCGGCATCGGAATCCGCCGGGATCGCGTCAGGGCTCTGCACCACGCGTTTCTTCGCATCTTTTTTATAGATAAAAGCTGTAATGCGCTGGTTACCGCCCTGGTTCGCATCGATCTGACGCACGATGTAGAAGGCGTAAGCGTCTTTTTCTTTTGCCGCTTTGGTGATGGCATCATTCACTTCCGGCTGGCTGCGGTAGAAACCCTGTACCGTAACGGTATCATACGGTTCCAGCATGACGGCTTCTGATTTTGGCAATTCAACCACGCCATTGATCACGCGGTTCTTGCTGGCTTCCGCTTTCTCGGCGTCGGCTTTGTAGAAGTCTGCAACAACACGCCAGTTACCGCTGTTACCAAAATCAGATGTATCGACAACATAAAATGAGGCGGCGCCTTCTTTATCTGCGCGGCGGTTAACGGCCTTCACCGCATCGCCAATCGCATTAAAACGGCCTGTGACCGTGACACGGTCGTAAGGTTTCAGTGCTGCCGCTTGCTCCGGCGTCAATTCTGTTGCTGCGTTTACGGAAAAAGCCGTCGCAGAAAGAAGTGCGGACGCCAGGAGTGTGTTCTTAAGCTTCATAAAAATAATCCTTCGCCTTGCGCAAACCAGGTACTGGTATTGTTATTGACTAGAAACGTGGCTGATTATTGCATTTAAACCCGGTGACTGTCTGCGTGATTTTTCAATCGACACAACAGATGAGGTCACAAGGTCGATAACAAATTATGATATGTCGAAAAAATGGTCATTTCACAGTAAAAACTGATGAACGTACTGAATTTTATAAGTTAATTTAATGTTAATTAGTTGATCTGCCGTGGCGCTTAATCATGTTTTGCCGCATCGTATGAGCGATTTATGGGCCTTTCACCACGAATTGAAGGTCATTATCCCGGTCAGAAGGCTGAATCGTTCCTGTTTTGCTGATAACCCGACAAATACTGTTTTTTGGCGCTAGATCACAAGCGCTATTTTTAGTACGTTATAGAGAGTTTGTTACTGTTTTATTTTTCCGGGGTAACCTATACCTCCTGCGTGAAATTGCCTGCGCAATTCCACGTTAACTGACAAACCATCATCAAAAATACCGATGGAAGGGAACATTATGCGAATTGGCATACCAAAAGAACGGTTTACCAATGAAACCCGCGTAGCAGCGACGCCGAAAACGGTTGAGCAACTGCTGAAGTTGGGTTTCACCGTCGCGGTTGAGAGCGGCGCGGGTGGACTGGCGAGTTTTGACGATAAAGCTTTTGTAGAAGCGGGCGCGGAAATTGTCGATAGCAGCGCTGTCTGGCAATCAGAGATCATTCTGAAGGTTAACGCACCGGAAGATGCAGAAATTCCGTTACTCAATCCGGGCACCACGCTGGTCAGCTTTATCTGGCCTGCGCAGAATCCAGAGTTAATGCAAAAGCTCGCCGAGCGTAATGTGACGGTGATGGCAATGGATTCTGTACCGCGTATTTCACGTGCGCAGTCGCTGGATGCATTAAGCTCGATGGCAAACATTGCCGGTTATCGGGCGATTGTGGAAGCCGCGCACGAGTTTGGCCGCTTCTTTACCGGGCAGATCACCGCTGCGGGTAAAGTCCCTCCAGCCAAAGTGATGGTGATCGGGGCCGGTGTTGCTGGTCTGGCCGCCATAGGCGCTGCGAACAGCCTGGGCGCGATTGTGCGTGCCTTTGACACCCGTCCGGAAGTGAAAGAACAGGTCCAGAGTATGGGCGCTGAATTCCTCGAACTGGATTTCAAAGAGGAAGCGGGAAGCGGTGACGGTTACGCCAAAGTGATGTCTGAAGCGTTTATCAAAGCGGAAATGGCGCTGTTTGCTGCGCAGGCAAAAGAGGTCGACATTATTGTCACCACTGCGCTGATTCCGGGTAAACCAGCACCGAAACTGATCACCCGCGAAATGGTTGATTCCATGAAAGCGGGCAGCGTGATTGTCGATCTGGCGGCGCAAAACGGCGGGAACTGCGAATACACCGTCGCCAATCAGGTCACAACCACGGCCAACGGCGTTAAGGTGATCGGTTATACCGACTTGCCAGGGCGTCTGCCGACACAGTCTTCACAGCTGTACGGCACCAACCTTGTTAACCTGCTTAAACTGCTGTGCAAAGAGAAAGACGGCAATATCACCGTTGATTTCGACGACGTCGTCGTGCGTGGCGTCACGGTCGTGCGTGACGGCGAAATTACCTGGCCGGCGCCGCCGATTCAGGTATCTGCTCAACCGCAGGCCGCTGCGAAAGCCGCACCGGCTGCAAAAGAGCCGGAAAAACCGGCATCGCCGTGGCGTAAATACGCGCTGATGGCGCTGGTGATCATTCTGTTCGGCTGGCTGGCAGACGTCGCGCCGAAAGAGTTCCTCGGTCACTTTACGGTGTTCGCACTGTCTTGCGTGGTGGGCTACTACGTGGTCTGGAACGTCTCTCATGCTCTGCATACGCCGCTGATGTCCGTGACCAACGCCATTTCGGGGATCATCGTGGTTGGCGCGCTATTGCAGATTGGCCAGGGCGGCTGGGTTAGCTTCCTGAGCTTCATCGCGGTCCTGATTGCCAGCATCAATATTTTCGGTGGCTTCACCGTGACTCAGCGCATGCTGAAAATGTTCCGGAAAAACTAAGGGGTAACACATGTCTGGAGGATTAGTTACAGCTGCATACATTGTTGCCGCGATCCTGTTTATTTTCAGTCTGGCGGGACTTTCAAAACATGAAACGTCTCAGCAGGGTAACAACTTCGGTATCGCCGGGATGGCGATTGCGCTGATTGCCACGATTTTTGGCCCGGACACCGGCAACGTTGCCTGGATCCTGGTGGCAATGATCATCGGCGGCGCGATTGGTATTCGTCTGGCGAAGAAAGTTGAAATGACCGAAATGCCGGAACTGGTGGCGATTCTGCACAGCTTCGTCGGCCTGGCTGCGGTACTGGTCGGCTTCAACAGCTATCTGTATCACGAAGCGGGCCTTGAGCCGATTCTGGTTAATATTCACCTGACCGAAGTGTTCCTTGGCATCTTTATCGGTGCGGTGACCTTTACCGGTTCAGTGGTGGCATTTGGTAAGCTGCGCGGCAAGATCTCTTCTAAACCGCTGATGCTGCCGAACCGTCACAAAATGAACCTCGCGGCGCTGGTGGTCTCTTTCCTGCTGCTGGTGGTTTTTGTCCGTACCGAAAGCGTTGGCTTGCAGGTCCTGGCACTGCTGGTGATGACCATTATTGCGCTGGCGTTTGGCTGGCACCTGGTGGCGTCCATTGGCGGGGCGGATATGCCGGTCGTGGTCTCCATGCTGAATTCCTATTCGGGTTGGGCGGCAGCGGCGGCGGGCTTCATGCTGAGCAACGATCTGCTGATCGTGACCGGTGCGCTGGTGGGTTCTTCCGGTGCGATTCTGTCTTACATCATGTGTAAGGCGATGAACCGCTCGTTCATCAGCGTGATTGCAGGGGGCTTTGGCACCGATGGTACAGCGTCCAGTGGTGATGAAGAAGTGGGCGAACACCGTGAGATCAGCGCAGAAGAGACTGCGGATATGCTGAAAAACTCGCATACGGTGATCATCACCCCGGGATACGGCATGGCGGTGGCGCAGGCACAGTATCCGGTCGCGGAAATTACCGAGAAGCTGCGCGCGCGCGGTATCAAGGTACGTTTCGGCATCCACCCGGTGGCAGGTCGTCTGCCTGGTCACATGAACGTACTGTTGGCGGAAGCGAAAGTGCCTTACGACATCGTGCTGGAAATGGACGAGATCAACGATGATTTCGCCGATACCGACACCGTGTTGGTTATTGGCGCGAATGATACCGTGAACCCGGCGGCGCAGGACGATCCAAACAGTCCTATCGCTGGGATGCCGGTGCTGGAAGTGTGGAAAGCGCAGAACGTAATTGTCTTCAAACGTTCGATGAATACCGGCTACGCCGGTGTGCAGAACCCGCTGTTCTTCAAAGAGAACACCCATATGCTGTTTGGCGATGCCAAAGCCAGCGTGGATGCGATTCTGAAAGCGCTGTAATCCGTTGTTCTGTTGAAACGGCCTCTGCGGAGGCCGTTTTTACGTCGGTCACTTTTTATTTGCATCGCCTAACAGAATGGCAATACTTTGCCCACCAATGGATTGTTCCAGCGCAATCTTGACGATAATGGTCAGCGGTACCGAAAGCAGCATCCCCACCGGACCCAGCAGCCAACCCCAGAAGATCAACGACAGAAACACCACCAGCGTAGAGAGCCCCAGACCGCGTCCCATGATGCGTGGTTCAAGGATATTGCCGAACACCAGGTTGATGATCAGATAGCCCGCCAGCACCACCAGCGCATCGTACAGGCCGCCAAACGCCAACACCTGAATGATGGGCGGGATCGCTGCCAGCACTGAACCAATGTTTGGGATGTAGTTGAGTGCAAAGGCCAACAACCCCCAGATAAAGGCGAATCGAACGTCCAGTGCCGACAGCATGCCCCAGACCACCAGTCCGGTGACCAGACTGATTGCCGTTTTCAGCACCAGATAGTGCGATACGCTATCAATGGCGCGCTGAATGGCGGCCATCCCCTCGACCGGACGGACCATAATCTGCTGGAATTTAGTGGGGAGTTGCGGCACTTCCAGCAGCATAAAGACCACTGTCAGCAGGAGTAAAAATATCGATGACATGGCATTGGTTAATTGCGCCAGCAAATTGGTGATCAGGGTCATCGCCGCGTTGGGGTCAATATACTTCACCATCTCATCCACTGAGACGCCGATGCCTAAGCGGACCAGCCAGGGCTCGAGGTTTTTCAGCGGAATGACCAGTGAGGAACGATACTGGGGCAGGGTGCGCGCCAGTTCGTTGAGGGACGTTCCGAGGTAAGCCAGCAGTAACACCATCGCCATGACGATGATGATCACCAGCAAGGATATCGCCAGCACGCGCGGAACGCGCAGTTTCACCATCCGCTGTACCAGCGGGCTGAGGACGACGGCAATAAATAACGCCAGAATAAATGGCACAATAATATCCGCCGCAAAGCGGATACCGGTAAGAATGATCACCAGCATTCCCAGCATAATGACGATCTTAAGACCGTTCAGCGTGATGATTGGTTTTGCCATGGAGCGTCCTGTATTTTTCTGCTTGCCGCGTATAATAATGTGATTGTGGGCGAATCGTCCTGTGAAAAATCAAACGATTCGGGTAAAGAAGTGAAAAGGTTTTGAGTTAATTCCTGGCCTATGATACAAATCAGGCGTGTTCAACTACCGAGGACAATTATCATCCGCGATGACGAGAAGCAACACTGCGGATAATTGTAATATTATGGACAATATGTTCAGGACGTTTTTTTCTACACAAATTCTTCTTCGCACTTCCTCCTCTTTTCTGCTTGCAGGTGAGCAGCACTGGCGCAACGCGCTTTAGTCCCTTCTTCTGTTCGAGTTGACGCTACGCGTCTGGCTAACTGATTTTATTTTCTGGTTTGCAGCGTTGTGCAAGCCCACAGGATTATATTCTCAAGCAGGAGAAGCACCATGTTTTACTGGATTTTATTAGGTCTGGCGATTGCCGCTGAAATTACCGGCACATTGTCGATGAAATGGGCAAGCGTAAGCGATGACAACAGCGGGTTTATTTTAATGCTGGTGATGATCGCCGCCTCGTATATTTTCCTCTCTTTTGCCGTTAAAAAAATCGCCCTCGGTGTGGCTTACGCATTGTGGGAAGGGATCGGTATTTTATTTATTACGCTGTTTAGCGTGTTGTTATTTGATGAGCCGCTGTCGGTCATGAAAATTGCCGGTCTGGCGACGCTGGTAGTGGGGATCGTGTTGATCAAATCCGGTACCCGCAAGGCGCGTCAGTCAACGAAAGAGGTGACCCATGCAACAGTTTGAATGGGTTCACGCCGCCTGGTTAGGGATGGCGATCGTGCTGGAAATTATCGCCAACGTCTTTTTAAAATTCTCTGACGGCTTTCGTCGGAAATTGTACGGCATTCTCTCGCTGGTCGCGGTACTCGCCGCCTTCAGTGCGCTTTCACAGGCGGTAAAGGGCATTGACCTGTCCGTTGCCTACGCGCTGTGGGGGGGATTTGGTATCGCCGCGACGCTGGCTGCCGGATGGATACTGTTCGGGCAACGTCTGAATCATAAAGGCTGGATAGGCGTTGTGCTGCTGCTGGCTGGCATGGTGATGATTAAACTGGCCTGATGTATCGCTGCCCGCGATTCGCGGGCAGCACGATGCGCCTTATTGTTCCCCGGCCAGCGCATCCAGTTTTTCCCGAAATCCCGTCACCGAGATCGCCCGGTTATCTGCGCGCCAGCGATCTTTCGCCGCCGGGGCGGAACTCTGAACGCCGATTAACTGCCAGCCCGCCTCGGTTTTCAGCATCAGCGGTGAACCGCTGTCGCCCGGCAGCGTGTCGCACTGGTGAGATAACACCGAACTTTGCGCCCAGCCGGTGACGATACAATCCTGATGAGAATAGAGCGTATCCAGATGATCTTCCGGATACCCCGACTGCGTGACCTTGCGTCCGGCCTCTTTGAGTGCGGCGGTTAGTGCCGCTTTATCGCCCTCAAACAACGGTAACGGCGTGATGCCGGAAGGGGGATAGCGCAGAACGATCAGACCAAAGTCCCAAGACGCGGCTGCCGGTGGCACAATCCAGCCGTCGCCATCGGGCTTCAGACGTTTTCCCAGACCGGGATCCACCCGGCCTTCAATACCGTGAATTTCATAACGCCAGAGACCTTTTTTCGAGACAAAACGCAGGACGACGGCTTTATCCGGTTTCCCTTTTGGCGGCGTTAACAAGCAATGTCCGGCAGTGAGCGCCAGATGCGGGGAGATGAGCGTCGCGGTGCAGAGGTTACCGCTGGCGGTTTCCAGTTGTCCGATGGCATCCCACGGCGATTGAGTAGGATCGCTTACCGGCGCGCGATCGTCCTGACCAAAAAATAACGTTTTGATTTCACTGGTCCCGGTATCCGCGTCAGGCTTATCCGCATGCGCAATACCCGATGAAAAGCACAACGAACCCAGTAATACAGTAACGGTTTTACGCATATCACACTCTGTGTGGGTAATTATGATTATTAAAAGAGAACCCTCAGTAATTACTATAGACGTAACGGCGTAAAAGTGAGAGAAAAATCAGAGTACTACGATCAGGAAAGATAAAAGCGGGCGGCTATGAGCGCACATAAAATAAGCGTGATAAGGATGAACTCAAAGCGATAACGGCGCACCATGTTACCCTCCGAAAAGGACGGCGCTAAACCGGGAAAGCGTTCAGCGCCGTTGAAGAATGGCGCAAGGGTTCGCGCCAGTTTACACAGTCAGGATTTAAGCAGCCGGTTGAGCGGCAGGTTTAGCGGCCGGTTTCTGGCTGTGTTTTTTGGTGTGCTTTTTAGCGGCTTGAGCTTTCTGTTCAGGGGCCTTTTGCTCAGTCGTGGCTTTGGCTTTTTTCACGTGTTTTTTCGCGGCCTGCGCTTTTTGTTCTGGCGCTTTCTCGGTAGTCGCTTTGTGATGTTTTTTATGATGTGTGGTTTTGGCCGGCGCCGCTTTTGCAGCAGGCGCTGCAGCCGGTGCAGTTGATGTAGTGTCAGCCGCAAACGCCGCAGAAGACAGACCCATAGCAGCGGCAACAACCAGAGCTAATACTTTTTTCATTCTCATACCCTCGATTTGGTTTTTCATTCAACCCCACTGCGGGGCCGTTGAAATCACTATATCGCTGGATGCTGTGCGCTTCCGTGAGTCATTGGTTTCGGCGTGTAACGATATGTACAACGCCGGGCGCAGCGGCCCGGCGAGGGGATTTACAGATAGCGAGATTCAAGATGGGCGCGGAAATGACGGCTGCTCAATGCTTCTCCGGTAGCCTGAGTAATCAACTGCGCCGTGGTAAAGCGACTGCCGTGCTGCCAGATGTTCTGTTGCAGCCAGTCAAACAAGGCGCTGAAATCGCCGCCTGCAATCTGCTGACTAAGATCCGGCAATGCGCGATTCGCGGCGCTGAACAACTGTGCGGCATACATCGCGCCCAGCGTGTAAGAAGGGAAGTAACCAAACCCGCCGTCCGTCCAGTGAATGTCCTGCATGCAGCCGTCGCGATAGTTCCCTTTTGTTGACAGGCCCAGCCAGGTCTGCATTTTTTCGTCCCACAGCGCCGGAATGTCGTCCACCTCAATATCGCCATTGATCAATGCGCGCTCAATCTCATAGCGCAGGATGACGTGCGCCGGGTAGCTGACTTCATCCGCATCCACGCGGATAAAACCGGGTTTCACTCGCTGGTTCCAGGCAATGAAATTTTGCTCTTCAAAGGCAGCCTGATCGCCAAAATGACGCTTCACGGCAGGTAGCAGCCGCCTTAAAAATGCATTGCTGCGTCCTACCTGCATTTCAAAAAACAGACTCTGGGATTCGTGGATCGCGGTGGAGCGGGCAAGGGCGACGGGCTGACCCAGCCAGTTACGCGGCAGGTTTTGCTCATAGCGGGCGTGGCCGGTTTCGTGGATCACGCCAAACAGGGCGCTGAGTAATTCGTTTTCGTCATAGCGCGTCGTGATGCGCACATCTTCCGGCACGCCGCCGCAGAAGGGATGTGCGCTGATGTCGAGGCGACCGGCGTTAAAATCGAAACCGAGTACAGACATTGTCTCCAGTCCCAGTTCGCGCTGAACGGCAGTCGGGAAGGGGCCAACAGGGGCAATCAGCGACTGTGGCGACTGGCGGGCAACCACGCGGTTAAGCAGATCCGGCAGCCACGATTTGAGATCGGCAAACAGGCCGTCCAGCTGCGCGCTGGTCATGTCCGGCTCGTAAATGTCCAGCAGCGCGTCATAGGGAGAACAACCTTTCACGTCGGCGCGCAGTCTGGCCTCTTCGCGGCTCAGTTTCACGACTTCTTTTAAATTCGCAGAGAATCCCTGCCAGTCGTTGGCAGGACGCTGACTGCGCCAGGCGTGCTCACAGCGACTGCCGGCGAGAGATTTGTCCTCCACCAACGACTCCGGTAACAACGCGGCCTGGGTATGCAGACGCGTCATTTCCCTCAGATTGGCCTGTTCCACATCATTGAGATCCTCCTGGGCGGCAGCGGCAAGCCATTGCGCCACTTTCGGTTCGGCCAGGATTTGATGTTCCAGAACGCTCAGTTCCGCCAGCGCTTCACCCCGCGCCGCACTGCCGCCGGGTGGCATCATGGCGAACATATCCCAACTGGCGATGGCAGAGAGGTGCGAGAAGCGAGAGAGACGCAGGAAGGTGCGGGTAAGTTGTTGATAGTTTTTGTTGTCCATGTAACCTCTTCGACGTAACAGGCGGGGTGAGTTCCCCCACCATAATGGGTAGTTATGTTTATCGATAGCCTTTTTTATAGTAGCCAACGGGAACATCGTACCCGTTCAATAACAATAAACACACACAGCAAAATGAATCCACTCCACTGGGTTGTCTTTGCTCTTCTGGCACTGGATGCCGTCAGAGAATTGATGGGCTTTTCATCAATCTTAGGAATGTGGTAACCACTGTTGGTTGAGAGGCGAGAAGCCCGGTGAGCCCGGGCTTTTCTTTCAGACTAGACGTGAAGACGGTGATGCAGTCGTGTGCCGACCAGAATAGCCAGTACCAGCATAATCGCGATAAATCCCCCAACGCCGTTCCAGCCATAGTTATGCCAGAACACACCGCCGAGCGTACCGGCGATACTGGACCCCAGATAATAGCTGAACAGATACAGCGAAGAGGCCTGGCCTTTGGCGCGACGCGCACGCGGCCCAATCCAGCTACTGGCCACCGAATGCGCGCCAAAGAATCCGGCTGAAAAGAGCAGCATTCCGGCGAAAATCAGCCACAGCGAACTGAACAACGTCATTAACAAACCGAACAGCATCACGACGGTGGAAAAGAGCATCACCGGACCGCGCCCGTAACGTACCGTCATCGAACCAGCTTTCGGTGAACTCCAGGTTCCGGTCAGATAGGCGACGGAAAGCAAACCGACCACAGCCTGACTGAGTTCCCACGGTGAAAGCATCAGACGATAGCCGATGTAGTTAAACAGGGTGACGAACGACCCCATCAACAGAAAGCCTTCGGCAAACAGCAGCGGCAGTCCCTGGTCGCGCCAGTGGATCCGGAAATTAATAAACAGCGTTTTGGGGCGCAGCGACGTGGGCCGGAAGTGGCGTGATTCTGGCAGTATTTTCCAGAACATCAGGGCTGATGCCAGCGCAAAGCAGCCAATAGCAGCCAGCGCAATACGCCAGCTAAAGAAATCGGTAAACACGCCGCTAATCAGACGTCCGCTCATCCCGCCAATCGAGTTGCCGCTGATGTACAACCCCATTGAAAATGCGACAAAACTGGGGTGAATCTCCTCACTCAGATAGGTCATCCCGACCGCCGCCACGCCGCTGAGTGAAAGGCCGATCAGCGCGCGCATCACCAGAATGCCATGCCAGCTGGTCATCATTGTCGAGAGCAACGTACAGCAGGAGGCGAGCAGCAACGCGGTCACCATCACCGGCTTGCGCCCGATGGCATCCGAAAGCGGACCGGTAAACAGCAGGCCAACGGCTAACATTCCGGTGGAGATCGACAGTGAAATACTGCTGCTGGCGGGAGATACGCCAAACTCATGGGACAACACCGGCAGAATAGGCTGGACGCAGTACAGCAGGGCGAAAGTCGCCAGTCCGGCAGAAAAGAGCGCCAGCGTGACGCGCATAAAGGCAGAAGTACCGCGTTGAATAAACTGAACCGGCTGAGAAATGCGTTGGTCGTCAATATCGCTCGCCGTCGCGTCATTGACAGTAGTAGTACGACTCACTGGAAATCCTTGCGCAACAAACCCGTGTTTTGAGGGGACGGGCATAACCTTGTTGAGTAGAGTAGGAAAATCTCATTATTCTGTCTAATATATTAATAGTCTCAAATAATACGTTTAAAATATGAATATTGAACTGCGTCACCTTCGTTACTTTGTTGCCGTGGCGGAAGAACTGCATTTTGGGCGCGCCGCAACCCGACTGAACATTTCGCAGCCACCGCTGAGCCAGCAAATACAGATGCTTGAGCAGCAGGTCGGCGCGCGCCTGCTCGCGCGAACTAACCGTAGCGTCGCCCTGACCGCCGCTGGCAAGCAATTTCTCGCCGACAGTCGGCAGATCCTCGGGTTGGTCAATGATGCCGCCGCCCGTGCGGAGCGTCTGCATCAGGGGGAAGCCGGAGAGTTGCGCATCGGTTTTACCTCGTCGGCACCGTTTATCCGCGCGGTGTCGGATACCCTGTCGCTGTTCCGCCAGAAATACCCGGATATGCATTTGCAGACCCGCGAGATGAACACCCGCGAACAGCTGGCGCCGTTGAGCGAAGGGGCGCTGGATCTGGGCCTGATGCGCAATACCCCGTTGCCAGAGAGCTTGCATCATGAGGTGATTTTGCATGAACCGCTGATGGCGATGATCCCCAGGGTTTTCCCGCTTTCGCAAAAGCCGGTGGTGACGCTGGCCGAACTGGCGAAAGAGCCGTTTGTCTTCTTTGACCCGCACGTCGGAACGGGTCTTTATGACGATATTCTCGGCATGATGCGCCGTTACCAGTTGACGCCGGTGATTACCCAGGAGGTCGGTGAGGCGATGACGATCATTGGGCTGGTCGCTGCCGGATTAGGGGTGTCGATCCTTCCGGCCTCGTTTAAAAAAGTGCAGCTCAATGAGATGTGTTGGGTACCGATTGCGGAAGACGATGCGGTTTCGGAAATGTGGCTGGTCTGGTCGGCGCATCATGAACCAAGCCAGGCGGCGCTACGCTTTCGTCAGCAATTAATTCAGGCCGTCAGGAACGCTTAAATTAATTTAATAACGGCTGAAAATGTGCAGTTAATCACACGGCTAAGTAAAAAGTTGACGTTGTGTATTGAAGTGCTTCACCATAGCCTACAGATTATTTCGGAGCGCGAAAATAAAGGGAGTCAGAGGTGGTTGCTGATAGTCAGCCTGGGCACATCGATCAAATAAAGCAGACCAATGCGGGCGCCGTTTATCGGCTGATTGATCAGCTGGGACCGGTATCGCGTATTGATCTTTCGCGTCTTGCGCAACTGGCACCCGCCAGTATCACGAAGATTGTGCGTGAAATGCTGGAAGCGCATCTGGTCCAGGAACTGGAAATTAAAGAAGCGGGGAGTCGCGGACGCCCGGCAGTGGGGCTGGTGGTGGAAACCGAAGCCTGGCACTATCTGTCCCTTCGCATCAGTCGTGGAGAAATCTTTCTCGCCCTGCGCGATCTCAGCAGCAAGCTGGTCGTAGAAGACTGTCTTGAACTGCCGCTCAACGATGAAACGCCGTTGCTGGCGCGTATTGTCACGCTGGTCGATCAGTTTTTTATTCGTCATCAGCAGAAGCTCGAACGTCTGACTTCCATTGCCATTACCTTACCCGGCATTATCGATACCGAGAATGGGATCGTGCATCGTATGCCGTTTTATGCCGATGTGAAAGAGATGCCGCTCGGTGATACGCTGGCGCAGCACACCGGCGTGCCGGTCTACATTCAGCATGATATCAGTGCCTGGACGATGGCAGAGGCGCTGTTTGGCGCGTCCCGCGGTGCGCGCGATGTCATTCAGGTGGTCATCGATCATAACGTTGGCGCCGGGGTGATTACCGACGGTCATTTACTGCATGCGGGTAGCAGCAGCCTGGTGGAGATTGGCCACACCCAGGTCGATCCTTACGGAAAACGCTGCTACTGCGGCAACCACGGCTGTCTGGAAACCATCGCCAGCGTGGAAAGTGTGCTGGAGCTGGCGCAACTGCGACTGGCGCAATCCATGAGCTCTTCGCTTCACGGCCAGCCGTTGACGGTCGATTCGCTGTGTCAGGCGGCGTTGCAGGGCGACTTGCTGGCAAAAGACATTATCAGCGGTGTGGGGACCCACGTTGGCCGTATCCTTGCCATTATGGTCAATCTGTTCAATCCGCAAAAAATACTGATTGGATCGCCGCTCAGTAAAGCTGCAGACGTGTTGTTTCCGGCGATTGCGGACAGCATCCGCCAGCAGGCGCTACCGGCCTACAGCAAAAATATGGTCGTTGAGAGCACACAGTTCTCTAATCAGGGGACAATGGCGGGAGCCGCGCTGGTAAAAGACGCGATGTATAATGGTTCTTTGTTGATTCGTCTATTACAGGGTTAACATTTTTTAACTGTTCTACCAAAAATTGCGCTAACTCAAGCTGATTCCACCGGGCATACCTTAGACTTTCTCCACTGTATTATTTTCCTGGCTTATATTTTCGAAGCATAACGGTGGAGTTGGTGATGCTGAAGCGTTTCTTTATTACAGGTACAGACACTTCTGTTGGGAAGACGGTTGTTTCCCGCGCATTGCTACAAGCGTTAGCGTCGGGGGGGAAAAGCGTTGCAGGATATAAACCGGTTGCGAAGAGCAGTAAAGAGACGCCCGAAGGGTTGCGCAACCGGGATGCGCTGGTGCTGCAAAGCGTGTCGACGTTGGAATTACCCTATGAGGCGGTTAACCCCATCGCCCTGAGCGAAGATGAAAGTAGCGTGGCCCACAGTGGCCCAATCAATTACACCTTGCTTTCTAACGGGCTGGCTAGCCTGAGCGAAAAGGTTGATCATGTCGTGGTTGAAGGCACGGGTGGCTGGCGCAGCCTGATGAACGATCTGCGTCCACTGTCCGAATGGGTGGTGCAGGAGCAGTTACCGGTGTTGATGGTGGTCGGTATTCAGGAAGGCTGTATTAACCATGCGCTGCTGACGGCTCAGGCGATCGCCAATGACGGTTTACCGCTGATCGGTTGGGTCGCTAACCGTATTAATCCGGGTCTGGCACATTACGCAGAGATTATCGATGTACTGAGCAAAAAACTGCCAGCACCGCTGATTGGCGAACTGCCTTATTTACCGCGTGCCGAGCAGCGTGAACTCGGACAGTACATTCGCCTGTCAATGCTGGGTAGCGTCCTGTCGGTCGACAGAATCATGGCGTAACGTCCCCGACAGGACAGACGCAAACACCCAGGCCTTCAATAAACCGGGGAGCAAACGATACTCCCCGGTCATTTCACAAACCCTCACTCTTCGTGAATGTTCAACGCCCGGCGGGTGCGTCCTGAGCTGAGATAATCGGCGATGTAATCCTGTGAGATCTCACCGTTGTAGCGTCCTTCCTCGTCAACGATCGGCATCCAACTGGTATTACTTTCATACAGTTTGGAGAGCACAATCCGCAGGTTATCTTCGGCTTTACCGGTAATGCGGAAGGGATGAAGGATATCTGCGCAGGTGCCGCTGGCCTGGCGCGCCTCGCGACGTTTCACAAAGCCCAGTGGTTTTCCTTCGCCATCCACCACCGTAATGGCGCGAATATCGTTGTCATCCATAATGCCAAAGGCTTCCTTCAGCGACGTGGATGGCTGAGCAGTCAGCGTCGGTTGTTGATCGGTCACATCGCCCGCCGAAACCAGCAGCAGACGCTTAAGCGTGCGGTCCTGACCGACGAATGAACCGACAAAATCGTTGGCCGGTTTGGCCAGCAGTTCATCGGGGCTGGCGCACTGGACAATCCGTCCCTGACGGAACACGGCAATGCGATCGCCAAGTTTCAGCGCCTCATCGATATCATGACTCACCAGCATCACGGTTTTTTTCAGCGCACGTTGCATCTCAAGGAACTGATTCTGGATCACTTCGCGGTTGATGGGGTCGACGGCGCCAAACGGCTCGTCCATCAGCAGGACCGGCGGATCCGCCGCCAGGGCGCGAATCACGCCAATACGCTGTTGCTGACCGCCGGACATTTCTTTTGGATAGCGATGCAGAAACTTTTTGGCATCCATCGCCACCATCTCCATTAATTCTTCGGCGCGGCTTTTACAGCGGGCTTTGTCCCAGCCCAGCATGCGGGGGACGACCGTGATGTTCTCTTCAATCGTCATATTGGGAAACAGGCCAATCTGTTGGATCACATAGCCAATATTACGGCGCAGGGTCACGGTATCCATCTCATTGGTATTTTCACCGTTTATCAGGATGTTGCCACTGCTCGGGGTAATCAGACGGTTAATCATCTTCAGGGTGGTGGTCTTACCGCAGCCCGACGGCCCCAGCAAAACACACATTTCTCCCTCCGGCACGTTCAGATTAACGTTATCGACGGCCTTCAGCGGCTGACCCTTTTTCTGTGAAAATTGTTTGGTGAGGTTTTCCAGTTTTATCATTATCGTATCCCCTTAGGTGTCAGAACGACTTGCAGGCGGTGTAACAGCCAGTCGAGCACAATCGCTAAAAAACAAATCATCAATGCACCGGCAATCAGCATGCGAATGTCGCTGCCGCCGATGCCGTTCAGTAACAGTAATCCCAGGCCGCCTGCGCCAATCACCGCGGCAATTGCCATGACGCCGATATTCATGACCACGGCGGTGCGGATACCGCCGAAAATCACCGGTAATGCCATCGGGATCTCCACCCAACGCAGGCGCTGCCAGAAGGTCATGCCGATACCGCGACCCGCTTCGCGTAAGCCCGGTGGGAGGTTGTCCAGCGCGGTATGGGTGTTACGCACGATAGGCAGCAGCGAGTAAAGAAACACAGCGGTAATGGCGGGCAGTGCGCCAATTCCGTGACCGATCAGCGAAAACAGGGGGATCATCAACCCGAACAGGGCGATAGAGGGGATCGTCAGCAGCAGCGTCGCGACGCTTAACACCGGCGTTGCCAGCCATTTGTGGCGGACAATCAGGATCCCCAGCGGCACGCCAATCACAATCGCCAACCCAACCGCCAGCGCCACTAGCCACAGATGCTGATAGGTGAGCATCGCCAGATAACCCGCGTTATCCATCATGTAGTGAATCGTATCCATATGCGCTCCTTACAGCAGGTTCTTTTGTTGCAGGAATTCACGAGCAACCTGCTGAGGTGACTGGTGATCGATATCGACCTTCGCATTCAGCGAACTGATCACGTCATTGTTCAACTGGGCCGAGAGGGTATTGAGCGCCTCAGCAAGTCCCGGATGGGCTTCCAGCGTCTCTTTACGCACCACCGGCGTGACAGCGTAACTTGGGAAGAAGCCCTTATCATCCTCCAGTACTTTGAGATCAAACCCTTTCACACGGCCGTCAGTGGTGTAGATGAGACCGGCGTCAACAAAGCCATCGCGTACGGCGTTGTAAACCAGTCCGGGGTCCATCTGGCGGATTTGCGGCCGGTCGAGATCCATCTGATAAGCCTGCTGCAACGGCTTCATTCCGTCGCTACGTCCGGCAAATTCCAGGTCGAGACCCAGCAGCCAGTTGTTATCGGGATCGGTCTGGCGAATGTGTTCAATTTTCGCCACCATCTCCGACATGGTGTTGATGTTCTCCGCTTCGGCACGTTTGCGCTGCATGGCGAAGGCGTAGGTGTTGTTCATATCTGCCGGTTTCAGCCATACCAGTCCCAGTTTGGCATCAAGGCGTTTTACCGTGTCGTACGACTCTTGCGGGCTCATTCGCTTATTGATGTGGTTGAAAATAATCAGTGAAGTGCCGGTGTATTCCCATGTCATATCAATCTGTTTATTGATCATCGCATTACGCGAAATCACTGTGGCGATATTGGTCTGCGGCTGAACCTGAAATCCTTTTTTTTGCAGATACTGAACGGTCATTGCCGAGAGAATGTGCTGCTCGGTAAAACTTTTGGTGGCAAGAATAATCGGGGCCGCCTGAGCCTGGGTGCTGATGAACAGCGCGGCGGCGAACCATCCCAGCCATTTTTTCTTGAGATTCATTTAGCGCTCCTTGTTCTTATCATTGCCATCAGGCCGTATGTGGGCTCAGGACGCGCCCAAGCCAGGCGAGCAGACTGTCGAGGATCAGGGCGAATAGCGCGGTGGCGGTGGCTCCCAGAATCAATGTCGGGAAGTCGTTAAGATAGATGCCAGGGAAAATCAGTTCGCCGTAGCTGCTGGCGCCAATCAGAAACGCCAGCGGGGCAGTACCGACGTTGATCGCCGT
The DNA here is from genome assembly GCF_001297795.1 of Citrobacter sp. CtB7.12. Taxonomy (NCBI): domain Bacteria; kingdom Pseudomonadati; phylum Pseudomonadota; class Gammaproteobacteria; order Enterobacterales; family Enterobacteriaceae; genus Citrobacter; species Citrobacter sp. CtB7.12. The sequence continues at coordinate 327,194 of NZ_LIFT01000007.1, forward strand.
GGCAATGCGGATCCCGGAAAGTATTACCGGCCAGGCGTTGGGGATTTCTACCTGACGCAACCGTTGCCATTTCGTCATACCGATGCCGTTTGCCGCTTCAATCAGCGACGACGGTACAGAACTCAATCCTGCCCAGGTGTTACGCACAATCGGCAGCAACGACGCCAGAAACAGCGCAACGATGGCAGGCATGTCACCAATGCCGATAATCACCATCGCCAGCGCGAGAACGGCCAGCGGGGGCAAGGTATTGCCAATATTGAAGATCTGCATGACATATTCGGCAATACCGCGGGCGGCGGGGCGACTAAGCAAAATACCGCTTGGAATACCGACCAGCAGGGCAAAAAACATCGAGGTAAGGACTAAAATCAGGTGCTGTTGACCGAGATAAAGCAAATCAACCTGACGCGATTTGAGGGTATCGATGCCAATTCCCCATACCAGCAGCGCCAGTAGCAGAATGATGGCAATACTAAAGCCCAGCACGCGGGTTAACGTGGATGTGTGCATTGCAGTGTGTCTCCCTGTTTGCATGCGTTATGGCGGCGAAAAATCGTCGCATGTTGTTATGCCATGGTTTGGCAGGGTGTTTTGAGCTATAGCAACAGGGTGGGAAGGATTCCAGCGGGAAGGTGAATTAGATACGCAGACGATTAATCGTCAAACGCGATTTGGCCTTATGCCGTAAAGGATAAGCAGGGTATGTAAAGAATTGTCTTAAAAACGCTGATAAAAAGTGACACTGTAACAATTAAAAATAATGCAGGTATCAGAAAAGGCAGGAAAAACCTGCCTTATAAACGTTAGCGGAACAGCGTTTTTTCCGCGATCGGCATCAATAACTGAGACTGCCACTGTGCCAGAGTATGGCGGGCCAGTTCACCAAGCGCCTGATAAAAAGGATGTCCGGCGTTCTCAATGAACACGTCGAGAAAGCGGAATGACCAGGGGAACAGATGCCACGCCAGCAGTTGTTCGCATTCGCTGTGTCGGCCACTTTCCGCCAGCCACGCCGCCATCAGTAACAACGAGCCGAAATGATCTTCGGGTTCGTTCTGCTCTGTCTCGACGTGAATACCGTTGTCGCGCATCCACTGACGCAGGGCCAGCGTCGATTCGCCAAACAGGACATTTTCACGATCTAGCCAGACCGATCCCCAGGGCGGCGACGGTAACGCGTAGGGTCCCACGAACAGGCGCTGGAATGCCTTGGGAAGTGACTCATCGCTGACGCGTGTAAAGTCCGTTGCCAGCGGGGACAGGGTTTCCGCTGCCAGCGGCCATTGTGTCTGCCAGTCATCAGCGGTTAACGCTGACACCAGAGGCGCGGCTTCGGCGCTGTCGGGGGCGTAGTAAAACAGCGCCCCCAGCACGCGTGCCGTCATCGCAAAATCATCACGTTGAGTAAAATCAGTCATCTGAAACATCCTGAAAAGTGCGGGTTTCCCCGCACGGATTTGTTAACCTGCCACCGCCATACCGACGGTCATATGCAGGCCATAAAACAGGCCGCGGCCAATGATTTCGCCGCCAAGCACGAGGAGCAGCCCCAACAGCAACCCGGCGACATGCGGCTCTTTACGGCGTACCAGCGGGCAGATCCAGCAGCCCAGTCCGGCAGCGACCAGCACCACGCGCCATACCTGCAGAGAGGCGTAATCCGGCACCAGCGCGGAAGCCTGCTGAACCGAACTGTGGATGGTTGCCAGCGACATGCCCTGCAGGACGATGACCGCCACGCTGACCAGCAAGGCCAGCACGCTGATACTGGCAAACAGGGTACCATTAAAGGTGACGCGGGACGCCCGCAGCAGCAATGCTGCGAATAGCGGGCCGCTGAGCAACGCCGTCAAGAAGAACGCCAGCGTCGTATAGCCAGTATACCAGGTCGGCACGGTATCAATCAGGTAAACGCGGGTCATCGCCCAGACGAAGACGATCCCCAGTACCATGCTGACCAGCAGCCAGAATTTCCCCAGCGCGAGCGGCATTTTACCCAGAACGGCGACCAGCCACCAGATTCCACCCACGGCGAAAAAGACGGAGCCAGCGGCAATTTCATTACTCAACCCGGATGCGCCAATGCGATTGAGGGAGTTAAATGCCCGCATCGGCGACCCCAGGTGCATGATTGACGCCAGGAATCCCAGCCCCATCACCAGCCAGAGGAAAAACATGCTGCGAACCAGACGTTGCCGGGCGGCGGCATCGTCTTTCATTGCCAACCAGCCAAGTCCACTAACAATCAGCGCGCCTACGACGCACTGGCCGAGTACGGTAAACAGCACCAGCGGCCATTCATGCCATCCATTTCCCATTTTACACCTCCTTCGGATTCGCCAGATAACCGGTGGTATCCCCGGTCGGACGGCTGTTGGCATTCGGTTTGATCACAATACTTGGCTTCGTAAAGTGCGCGCCAGGCAGCGGAGCAACCGCCGCCAGATCGCCGTGTTTCTGACGCAGTTCGTCGACAGGACCGAAATCCAGCGCACGTAGCGGACAAGATTCGACACAGATCGGTTTCTTGCCTTCCGCCACCCGGTCATGACAGCCGTCGCATTTGGTCATGTGGCCTTTGGCGGCGTTGTACTGCGGCGCGCCGTACGGACAGGCCATATGGCAATAACGACAGCCGATGCAGACATCTTCATCCACCACCACAAAGCCGTCTTCCCGTTTGTGCATCGCCCCGCTCGGACAGACCTTGGTACAGGCCGGATCTTCACAGTGGTTACAGGCAATAGAGAGATAATAGGCAAACACGTTCTGGTGCCAGACGCCGTTGTCTTCCTGCCAGTCTCCGCCCGCATATTCATAAATGCGGCGGAAGCTGACATCCGGGGTTAAGTCTTTGTAATCTTTACAGGCCAGTTCGCAGGTTTTACAACCGGTGCAACGGCTGGAATCAATAAAAAATCCATACTG